>JAJECV010000114.1 GCA_022821875.1 Rhodothermales bacterium | reverse complement strand
ATGCCTCCAGATGAGCGTACCGAGGTCTATGATCTTCTTAAGAAAATGGGGCTTACTGGTCGGGAGGCACAGCGATTCACAACAATACATGAAAACATGGCAAGTTCAAATATCATCGCCCAATTCGGTGCTGAATTGAAGGCTACAAATGCAAAATTGGATTCAATTGCCGAATCCCTCAGGGCAAGTATGCAAGCACATACGGAATCCACAAATGCACGACTAGATTCAATTGTCGAGTCACTCAGGGCAAGTATGCAAGCGTATACGGAATCCACAAATGCACGACTAGATGCACTGAACGGCAAGTATGATGCACTTGATACGAAACTCTCTTCTACTCGCTGGACCATCGGTATCGTAGGTGGAGCACTCGGACTTATTCTTACAATCCTGGGTTATCTTATTACCTCTGGAGTCTGACTGCACTCCACGGTTGATAACTGGATCAGTCAAACCATTCAACCGCCGAACTGGGTTGAGATGCGGTGTATCCTGCTGAACTGTCTTAGCATCATTCGCCTCCGACCTGTCCCTTGATGCATGGTCTGTGCGTGGAGAAATGATTGAGGCCTTCAGAATGAGTCCTCAAACAGATTCGAAAACCACGGAAGACCATTGATATCTTTTTGATCCGAGTACTGGAGATGATCCGGGTATTGGTGCAGATTACTTGATCTTCCTTCTTATTCATCATCAAGAAATACACTCTCGTCTTCGTGAAGCATCTGGAACTCTATCAGATCCGCCATGTGATCTGCCATAATCCGCTCTACATCTACACCAAATAGCCGCCCCAGAAGTTCGTGATTTTCTATGGACCTGGCTGCGGTAACCTCCGCCCTCGGATATGCTGCCGTCGGTACAAGACTGACTCCCGTAATCCCCCATCGTATGATTGCACCGGTTTCCCGATCCATTTTCACCCGACGTTTCGGTGCCCCGGATGACCACGACAAAAGCCCCTGTGCTGCTAGACTCGCTATAAACGCCTCCTCCTTTCTGCGCGTATCCAGAACCAGCTCTGCAAAGATGGTTTCTTCCTCCAAGCGGGTTTGGACGGGGTTCGCAAACCGCATCCTTGATAACCGGCGTGAGGTCTTAACGATCATTTTTGGAAGAATGGATTTTAGTGACTTGGGAATCACTGGAACTCCGTGATGAAAGGTTCCACTTTCCTGCCCATCTTTCCATGGACTCAAGTCCGTGTTTTTGGTAAAAAAGTGTCCCCCTTCCCGGTCATTAAAATCAATTACAACGCCTCGCACCACTACCAGATGCGACGGATTACCTGTTTTGGAATGAACCGTACCGCCAACTCGAATCAGAATTTTAGCCATTGCCTATCCATATTGCTGAAGTTGCATACTGCTTTTGAACTCCCCTGATTCCCATGGGATCAGAGGCTAGACACATTCCGAAAAGCAGGCAGAAATCTTTATTTAGCTGCTCCCGGAGCCAGTGCATACAGGACTTCTTCATGGATGACCAGCGAATACCTTGATGCCAATTCTGCATAACGAGCCAACCGATTTTCCCGCAACTTTTCTTCACGCAGGACTGAATTTACAAAATCACGGGCTTCCTCAAATGTTCTCTTTTTCGGTGGGAATTGCGACCCTGTATGGAAGTGAATCCAGCCGTCAGAGATTGGATAGGGGCCGACCAGTGCCCCCTCTTCTGCCCCAAAAAGATCCTCTGAAATTTCTCCCAGCATCCCGGCCTCAAAGAGCGCTGGACCGGATGGATCAGACAATTTATGAACGGCCCTGGCCGCGGTTTCAGTGGAAAAGATCTGCCAGGTGAGTTCAATCCGGGCAGGCTGCCGGAACTCCTGTCCAGATGCCGACTCGTAATAAGCACGAGCGTCCTCTTCGGATATCTCAGGGAAATCTAACTGATGCAGATACTGAACAATATATTGATCCATTGCATCTTCTAACCGCTGCTCGTAGGCCGGAGTTAAGCGTAAGGGAATTGCCTCACGGAGCATCAACTCACTGGCAATCAGACCCTGGGTAAAATCACGGAGGTCAGCGATGCTGCGCACCTGTGCTCGCTGCCGATCCGTTGCGAAGCGGGCGCGTGACCGAAATTCCTCGACCGTCCAGGACTCTTGTGGTGTGCCGAAATAAACCAGTATACCTGAGTCCAGACCATCTTCCTGGATGGGGCTGCCGGGAGTGATCCGCTCAAATAACTGCAAAAGTGTGGGGTCTAAAAAACTGATCCGGGCATCTTCAACCAGTTGGCGAACGTAATGGCGACGGGTACGGGAGCGTGCCCGCTCCAGAGCATACGCTTCAAACAGATGACGTTTTTCCTGAAACTCCGTTTCGGTGATGATCGGACGTGTAAAACGATCTTCTACCTGAATAATGAAATATCCCTGCGGGGTCCGTACCGGATGGGAGATTTCTCCGATAGGAATCGTAAAGGCAACATCCTCAACGTCCGGGTCCATTTCGTCGAACGTAAATGGCGGCAATCGCCCCCCGGAGGCCTGAAGTTCAGGATCCTGAAACACTTCTTCTGCAAGCATTTGAAAACTTTCTCCCCCTTGCAGGCGCCCCCGCAGAGATTCTGCCTGTGCATACGTCCTCGCATACAACTGCCGAGCGTTGACCGTGGACTGTGCGCGTGTATACAACTCTCTCACCTGGGCCTCATCCACCGCGACGGAATCCAGCATCATTTTCTCAATAAAAAGATCAATCAGAATGCGGCGCTCTACGGTTATTCTCTTCGTCTGATAGTGCGGCGCTTTTTCAATCCCTTCCCGACGTGCCTGCAGTACAGCCAGACGTGTTGCCGCCATATCCCCTACGAATGCATGCCGCCGCCGTGAAGTATCCTGGACCCCGGTGGTGAGTAGCCATGACCGGTATTTATCGCTAAACTCGCTGGAAAGAATAACCAGATTGTCAGCAGTTGCCACAATTTCAACCGGATCTTTCTGACAGCCTGTCAGAATTGTCAATGCTCCATAAAGAAGCAGAGCAGCATACATAAATGGGTTCATCCTTCCGGTCCACTGCTTGGCACAAACGCGCAGGCCAACACTTATCGTCCTTCAACCGATCACTGGTGTCGTTACTGATCGCGTGAACCAACCGATCAAAAGGATACGAATAAGCCCCGTGCCTGTAAAATACCCGCCTCAGTGTGATTCCATGCCCCCGATAACACTCCTACTCGCACACAGAACGATGTTTCCATCCGCATTCGTCTGCGAGAAAATACGAAGACATGTCCGTGTTCTTAGACGGACCGGCAGACAGGCATAAACCAAATATCTCTGGAATACTTCACCGGAAATGCAGAGGATAATGGTCACAAGACAAGCCTGCAACAGATCATGAAGTGCCAAAAAGAACGGGAATCATTCGGCTGCTCATGTATATATCCCCACGAGAATGCGTTCTGAGAACCTCAAGACAACCCTGCGGATCCTTGCACACCATTCATGGAATTGAACCGGAATTCCTGCTAAATCGAACCTGATCCAGAGACAGCAGTAACACTGCCACAGTATCTGGTCCGGGTCTGTCGTGATCTGGAGCGGTAGCACGTTTTCATGCTCTCTGTATTAAGGACATACAAATTTCTCCCTCTCCTGCTTAGCACGGGCCTGCTGCTAAGTACAGCGGGCTCTCTCCTGCAACCCGTCTGTGCAATGAGCCAGAGTAACGGGCATGAGCATGGAGATCACCATTCTATGTCGGAACCCGTCCATCCATCTGAACAGGTCTCTCCGTGCGTTCACGAGAACCAGAGAGTCCCCCGTACGCCGGACATCCCCTGCCCCTCTTCCGACATCCTGCAATGTTGCACACTTGAAGCTGCACCGATCATCGAGGAAGTGCTGCTCCCGAATCAAGGCCGGAATGATTTGCGGTCGCTCCTCAATTTCCCGACATATACACCTTTCCAAAACGGAGTTTCCAGAGACTTGAACCCAGACCATTTCCCTGAACTCATCCCCCCACCCCCTGCTGCCGACAGACAGGTGCTGCTGCTCGTCTTTCTGATCTGAGAAATCGTGTGATCCCGGTACGGAAGTCCCGATCTGCGGTACTTCAACGTATTGTAACCGATTACTCTATTCGACCAGAATTGATGAAAAAGCACTTTCTCCTTGGTGCAATCTCTGCCGTATTTTTGGCATTACTGCTGCACCCGACCGCTGCTGATGGACAATATCAACCAGATACAACGGTCAACACTTTACTGAACCTGAATGATCTTCTTGAAGAAGTCCGCAATCAAAATCCACTGCTGCGGGCATCCCGTCTGGAGGCGCAGGCATTGATCCATCGCAGGGAACAGGTTTCCACACTTCCAGATCCAGCGGTAAAGATCACCTACCAGCCCTACTCGATTCTCACCGCGCTCGGCAGGCAGCGGAGTCAATGGAGCATTGAACAAGTCCTGCCCTACCCTGGAAAATTAAAACTGCGAGGGACCATTGCTGACCTAAAAGCACAAACCAAAACCTTCGAATCGCAGGCGTTCGAGAAAGATCTGTTTCTTGAGGCGAAGCAGGCCTACTACGAACTCTATCGAATCCAGCAGCAGGAGCGGCATATTTCTGCTTTCCGAAACAGGCTGGAAAGTTTTGAACAAACCGCTGCAATCCGTTACGAAGTGGGGCTGGATGTTCAGCAGGCGATCTTGAAAACACAACTGGAAAGAAATGCCCTATCCCGTCTGCAATTCAAGCTTGCAGAACAGCGCCATGCGGCGGTCAAAATACTGGCCTACCTCCTGAATCAACCCGCGAAAAACTTATCTTATGACTCCATCATGGTGGAGTCATTGCCCTTCATTGAGTTTGATACAGATGAACTGGTGGGGATTGCTCTGCGTGAGCGCCCCGAAGTGGATGCACTTCGTACATCTGCACAGCGCATGGATGCAGAAATTGCGCTCGCCCGAAAACACTTCAGACCCGACCTTGGCCTGAGTCTTACCTACTTCGATATGGGGCGTTCGGATATGCCATCCACCGCTTCAGGGCGAGATGCCGTTGCCATTGGAGTACGCTTGAAGGTGCCGATTCATCGAAACCGATTACGGGCTCAGCTGGAAGAAGCCCGCGTATCTCACAGCGAGATTAACGCATACCAGGAGTCGATTGAAACTTCATTGAAAACCGAGATCACCGGCCTCATTCATCAACTCGGAGAAGTGAGTCAGCAGATCCTGCTATTTCAAGAGGGCCTCCTTCCAAAAGCAGAAACGGTACTGGAAACGACCCTCAACTCCTATACCACCGGAGATACAGATTATCTGGATCTGCTGGATGCAGAGCGGATGCTGTTTCGACTCCATACGGACTATGAAGACACCTTCGCAGCCTACCTGCAGATTACGGCCTTATTAGAGCGGGCACTCGGCATTGACACCCTTGCCGAACTCGGCATATTTCTATCACCCCGTTAACGAAGAGAATAATGACTGCACAACAACAAATCAAAAAAGCGGGCGGAATTCTGCTCCTGATCATGATCGTGGCTTCGAGCTTTTTTTTCGGACGCTTAACCCGTGAGTTCGAAGGGGGGCACTCTCAAAAGCCGGAATCAACGGATGAAAAAACCATCCTCTACTGGCGTGCACCGATGGACCCAACCGAGATCTATGATCACCCCGGCAAATCTAAGATGGGCATGGATCTGATCCCCGTCTATGAAGAAAACACTGAGTTCCAAGTAGACAATGCGGTCTTGATTGATCCTGTCACAGTGCAGAATATGGGAGTCCGAACCGAGCCGGTTCAGCGGCTGGATTTTTCCCGTGTAATTCATGCGGTCGGAAAAGTGCAGTACGACGAGGAGAATCTTTTTTTGGTGAATACGAAAGTGTCCGGCTGGATTCAGACCCTCCATGTCCATTTTGTCGGCGATCAAGTAAACCGGGGAGACTCATTACTGGAGATTTACTCGCCTGAACTGGTCTCCACCCAACAGGAGTATCTACTGGCCCTCAAAAATTACCGGCTACTTTCGCAAAGCCGTCTTCCCTCCATACAGGAAGATGCTGAAAAACTCCTGATCTCCGCCCGGAATCGTTTAGAGAACTGGGATATTCCCCCAGCCGAAATTGAACGTCTGACGCAGTTCGGTGAGATTCAGAAAACCATCCTTCTGGTCGCGCCCGCTACGGGCATTGTTGTCAAAAGAAATGCAATTGAGGGGGCCTACATAGAGGCAGGTCAGGATCTGTTTGAGATCGCTGATCTGAATATGGTGTGGGTGCACGCCAGTTTTTATGACCATGAAATTCCATGGATCCGGAATGGACAGCCGGTAAAAATGGCATTGTCCTATCTGCCAGGCAAAATCTACACCGGCAAGGTGTCCTACATCTATCCCTACCTTCGGGAAAAGACACGTGATGTCCATGTCCGCCTTATTTTCCCCAATCCCGGTCTAGATCTGAAGCCGGGCATGTATGCCAATGTGGAATTACAGGGACACCTGATTCCCGATGCACTGGTCGTTCATTCTGAGTCGGTGGTGCGCTCTGGAACACGCACCATCGTTTTCATTGCTCATGGAAACGGCCGTTTTGAACCCCGTGAAGTTATCATTGGAGAGGAAGGCGGTCCCAACAACCAGTATATCCGCATCCTCGCCGGCCTGTCTGGACATGAACAGATTGTCTCTTCTGCCCAGTTCATGCTGGACAGCGAGAGTCAACTCCAGGAAACTCTTCGTAAAATGCTCGCATCATCCACAGACTCGGAGCCCCCCGCAGCCGACGTAGACACCTTGACGGCCCCCTCTGCTGCCGATGAAACCGCACCGACAGAGCATCCCCACATTCATTAAACCGCCGGGCCTTTTGTTCAATCAGGATCTATCTCCCAAACCATGCTGGAAAAGATTATAGAAGGTTCTGTTACGAACCGTATTTTCGTGATTCTCTTGACGCTTGCAGGGGCAGGTGCGGGAGCCTATGCGATGCTTCACACCTCGGTGGATGCGATCCCGGACTTAAGTGACGTACAGGTCATTGTGTTCACCGAGTTCCCCGGGCAGGCCCCACAGGTCGTGGAAGATCAGGTGACCTATCCCTTAACCACGGCCATGATGTCGGTTCCCTTTGCCAAGGTCGTGCGTGGTTATTCATCGTTTGGACACTCCTTTGTCTATATCATTTTTGAGGATGGTACAGATATCTACTGGGCACGCAGTCGTGTTCTGGAGTATCTCAATTACGTCGGTGACCGTCTGCCTGAGAGTGTAACCCCCACACTGGGCCCTGATGCGACGGGGGTCGGATGGGTTTTTGAATATATCCTTGATGGAGGAGACCGCCATGATCTCCATCAGTTACGCTCAATTCAGGACTGGTTTCTTCGTTACGAATTAATGAGTGTACCGGGAGTTGCCGAAGTAGCCTCAATTGGTGGATATGTTAAGCAGTATCAGGTTGAGGTGGATCCCTCTCAGCTTCTAGCCCACAATGTGTCTCTTTCCAGTGTTCGTGTCGCTTTACAGAGAAGTAATAATGATGTGGGCGGGAAGTTGATTGAAATGGGAGAGACCGAATTCATGGTTCGCGGACTAGGGTATATCCAATCCATTGCAGACATTGAAAACATACCCGTTGGTGTGGATGAAAACGGAACCCCCATCCTGATCCGGAACATCGCAAATGTGCATCTAGGGCCAGAACTAAGACGAGGACTCATTGACTGGAACGGTGAGGGGGAAGTTGTTGGCGGTATTGTGGTCATGCGCTATGGTGAGAATGCACTCAAGACCATTGATGCCGTAAAGACAAAACTGGCAGAACTGGAAAAGGGCCTGCCGGAAGGTGTACAGATTAAAATTGCATATGACCGCAGTAATCTGATCAAGCGGGCGATCACAAACCTGAGAAGCAAACTTCTTGAAGAGAGCATGATTGTCGCACTGGTGACCATCCTGTTTCTGGTACACCTCCGCAGCGCACTGGTCGCGATCTTCACGATTCCGCTGGGAATTCTGATTGCGTTTTGGGTGATGCATGTACAGGGCCTTAATGCCAACATCATGTCACTCAGCGGAATTGCAATCGCAATCGGGACAATGGTGGATGCAGCCATCGTTATGGTTGAAAATACACACAAACATCTTGAGCGTCACGCGGGAAAGAAGGAGCATTGGCAGATCATCATTGATGCGTGCAAGGAAGTGGGGCCTGCACTCTTCTATTCTCTATTAATCATCACTCTTTCCTTCCTGCCCATTTTCACCCTAGAGGCACAGGAAGGACGTTTGTTCAAGCCGTTAGCCTTTACAAAGACCTATGCGATGGCCGCGTCGGCCCTTCTGGCAATCACGGCGGTTCCTGTGCTGATGGGGTATCTGGTTCGCGGTAAAATTCTGCCCGAAAAGAAAAACCCTGTAAATCGGCTGCTCATCAGACTCTATCAACCCGTCATTCATGGTGTCCTCCGATTTCGGTGGACGACAATCATTGCATCTCTTTTCATTATCGGAGCAACCATCTATCCACTTCGGAAACTGGGTACTGAGTATATGCCTCCTTTGAATGAAGGCGATTTGCTGTACATGCCTACGACAGACCCTGGCATAAGTATCGCAAAAGCGAAAGAGATTCTACAACAGACAGACAGGATCATCAAACGTTTCCCCGAGGTGGAGCATGTCCTTGGCAAAGCTGGCCGTGCAGATACGGCAACCGATCCAGCCCCCTTATCTATGTTAGAGACAACGATCCTACTCAGACCGGTAGACGAATGGCGAGATGGGATGACGATGGAGAAACTGATCCGCGAACTTGACAGTGCGATCAACTTTCCTGGCCTGACCAATGCCTGGACGATGCCCATTCGGACACGGATTGACATGTTAGCCACCGGAATTAAAACCCCCTTAGGCATTAAGCTGATGGGGCCGGACTTAGCTGTGCTTTCGGATCTGGGAGATCAGGTCGCCGCGGTGCTGCAGCTTCTGCCCGGTACCCAGAGTGCATCGTCCGACAAAGCCGTTGGGGGAAATTTTCTGGATTATCAGATTGACCGCAAGGAAGCCGCCCGATATGGCTTGACCATTGGTGATGTACAGGATATCATTGTGTCCGCAATTGGAGGGATGAATGTCACGCAAACGGTTGAGGGCCTGGAGCGCTATCCCATCAACGTGCGATACAGCCGTGAATTGCGAGATAATCTGCCTGCACTTGGGCGGGTTCTGATCCCTACTCCCACAGGGACTCAAATTCCGCTCAGTTATGTAGTTGACTTCAATATTGTTAAAGGCCCGGCCGTTATCAAAAGCGAAAATGCTCGAAAAACATCCTGGATCTACATTGATATCCAGAATGTCGACATCGATACTTATGTTCAAAGCGCCCAAGAGGCGGTAAGTGAGCAGATCACGTTCCCTGAGGGGTACAGCATGATCTGGAGTGGACAGCATGAGTACATGGAGCGTGCTCGCCAGCGGCTCCAGGTGGTGCTGCCCCTGACGCTTTTGATTATCTTCCTGTTGCTTTATTTAAACTTCAGGAATATTACAGAGAGTCTGATCGTCATGTTATCGCTGCCCTTTTCACTGGTTGGCGGAATTTGGCTGATGTACGTACTTGGCTACAACCTCAGTATCGCAGCTGGCGTGGGCTTTATTGCTCTGGCAGGTGTTGCTGCGGAAACAGGGGTTATTATGATGCTTTACCTTGATCAGGCCTACCAAAAAAGGCACATGGAGGGACGGATGACCTCTTCCAGCGACCTTTACAAAGCGGTCATCGTGGGAGCGGTGGATCGTGTGCGTCCAAAAATGATGACCGTCCTGGCCATTGTGGCCGGCTTATTACCGATCCTTTGGAGCCATGGCACCGGATCAGAGGTGATGAAGCCAATTGTTACCCCGATGGTGGGGGGAATGATTTCTTCCACAGTTTTGACCCTCGCCGTCATTCCGGCGATTTATTATATATGGAAGAGTCACAGCCTGAAGAAGAAGATCGGCTGAGTCTGCTGTGACGTTCAAAACGACGGGAAGATGCTGAAGCCTGAACGATCATCGGCCAGACTGCATGGAGAATCCTCAACCCATTGCAGGGATGGGATTGGGGGCATTCTGCGTGACCTTTACCTTCGTGCTCAGATGCCAGAAAGTTCAATCTCCTGCAATTACCGCAGATGCACAAAACTGCCGATGTGTGCAGAGCGGGCTTTCGCCGAGTCAATAATCAGGCGGTACAGATAGAGTCCTGCCGGAAGCCCGTGACCTCTAATTAGCAGGCTGTGATTCCATCCGGCGGACAGAGTCTGCGCGGGAGGCGTAAGCACACGCCGCCCTGTCAGGTCCAGTACCTCAACGGTGATCTGTGCAGGCCAGGGCAAATCAAACACCAGCCGCGTAGACACCTGGAATGGATTCGGATAATTGCCGCGCACTGCAAAAGAATTGGGGAGATCTATCTGTTCACTGGCGACGGGAGAAAATACATCAATCGTAAACATCAGACTATCCAAAGATCCCTTTGCACCGGTTGCACGATACGTGTAGATCTGCGGATATTCTGTCACCGCCGTGGGCGTTCCGGAGAGAACGCGTGCAGTCTCATCAAAGATCAACCCGGACGGAAGTGCGGGCCTTAAGGTATAGGTGACCGGCGCCACACCTCCCGCGGCCTCTGGAAATGTGACCGGCATCATAGGCTGCCCGCGTGCAAGAGACTGATCACTGATCGCATCTTCAAAATGGACAGCCTGCGCAAATTCGACCAGAAACATCAGGCTTGCAGTTCCTCCAAGACTGTCGGTCGCCTTGTACGTATAGGTGGCCAGGGGCATGGATTTCATCGGGACTCCGTGAATCCTGCGTGAGGATTCGCTAAAGGTAAGTCCGGCAGGCAGATCGGGACTCAGTGTATATACGTAGAGGGCGGTGCCACCGGAGGCCTCAGGAAGTTCCACTGAATATTCCGCAACTTCGCCTCCGGTAAAAGCCCTTTCGATTTTCACGTCATCTTCGAATTTTAATTCTCCGCAAACAAGCCCCGAAACATGCGGGATCCGATTCAGCCAGGACTGGAACTCCCCGTCCCGGGGCGCACAAAGATCCTGCCCCTCGAAATAAAGTCCGCGAAGGCTGTCAAGTTGCATGAGACTTCGTGGCAACTCTCCCGTTAACCTATTATAACTGATCCCCAGATACTGCAATGGACGCATATTACCAATTTCCTCCGGGACGGTACCTGTAAACTCATTATCATCAATACACAGCCGTGTCAGTGCGGAGAGATTGGCAATTTCGGGCGGGATCGCTCCATTCAGGGCATTCCCTGTAAAATTGAGATCTCGCAGTTGCTGAAGATTTTCGATCCCCGCCGAGATCGGTCCACGAAACCTGTTGTAGCTTAGATCCAGTACTTCAATCTCTTTGAGGCTATTGATTGCCTCCGGGATTGGCCCGTTCAGGGAGTTCTTTGGCAGGAATAATTCTTCCAGTTCCTGCAGATCTCCGATCTCCTGTGGAATCATTCCTGTGAGGTTGTTCTCAGGAAGACGTAACTGAACGAACTTGCCATCTTTGAGGCCA
The DNA here is from genome assembly GCA_022821875.1 of Rhodothermales bacterium. GTDB lineage: Bacteria > Bacteroidota > Rhodothermia > Rhodothermales > Bin80 > Bin80. The sequence goes on along the minus strand of JAJECV010000114.1, from coordinate 2,508 downwards.
ACCCCGTACCATGCAAGCAGTTCGCGCTCTGTCGGAACGCTCATGGTGGTCCAGTTATCACTGCGGATCCAGTTGTCTCCGTCTGTTGCGGTATAGAACGCTCTCAAACTCTGATGTATCACCTCATAATAACTCTGCCCCCGGGCCAGAGAAGGTGCCAGGAGAAGGGACAGCAGTAAACCTGCCGCACCGCAGTATTTTGATCTCACAGGATTCATTTGTCCTGAAAATTAACACTTCTTCGGATGAATTTCAAAAACCGGGATTCCGGTGAGTTTCCTGATCTGAAAGAGGACCATTGAGTATGGGAACGGGAGCCTCCATCTGCGAAGTTTCGCTGCCGCAAAGACCGCGGCATCCTCATGGGTGGCAGGATGAAGGGCACCACTATCCTGACTTCGACGGTTTGGCGAAGTCAGGATGTCAATAGTGGGCATGGGATGCGGTTTTGTAGACACAATCGGCGTGACTTTGCTTCTCCATGCGCATTAACATTTGTGGTTTCCACGGTTTTTGACTCATTGTGTTTCTATCGACATTTATAGCAGCGTACCGGCGTACCCAGATATGGGGAGTATCGCCATCTTCCAGCAAGTTTCAAAATTTCCCAGATATATGGACATTTCAATAGACAATCTGATGGACATTTTAGATGTCATAATTTTGTATATTAGTATTAAAATCCCCTATAAAGTGCTGATATGACCAATTTTTTATCGATTTTTTTTTGGAAATTTTGAAAAATAAATCTGGACATTTAATATCCTTTAACCCTGAAAATTCCTTAACTAAACTTGCCCATGTCACGTCAGCGAGAGTACCTTCGTACACATCCTTGGCTCAGTTTTAGGCACGATCTGGAGCGTGCGGACCCTCTGTGCTGGTCACTGCTTGGCGAGGCAACTGCCCGGTGTGATCAAATAGCCCAGGCAGTACTGCCCCCCGTATATGCGAAAAGGCTGCACCAGATCTCAATGATCAAGGGAGCTCAGGCTACCACGGCGATTGAGGGAAATACGCTCAGTAAGGAGCAGATCCAGTCTTATTTGGAGGGAACACTGGTACTTCCAAAATCTCAGGAATATCTGAAACAGGAGGTTTCTAACGTGCTGGCGGCATTTGACAATATCTTTGAAGATATCATGGGAGGGAAGTTACCAATGGTGACAAAAGAATGGATTTGCAAGGCAAATCAACAGTTGCTTACAGGCCTTGAAGCACATCTTGACGAGGGTGTGGTTCCAGGTGAGATTTCTAGACATTCTGTTGCAGTCTTTCGCTACAGAGGTGCTCCCAGACAGGATTGCGCCTTTCTTCTTGACCGACTCTGCGAGTGGATTGAGGGAGAGGACTGGCCGGTGCGCAGGGATCAACAGGGAGATCGTATCTCATCCGCAATTCTAAGAGCAATTTATGCGCATCTGTATCTTGCGTGGATTCATCCCTTTGGAGACGGGAATGGACGGACTGCCCGATTGATGGAATTTATGATTCTTGCACGGGCGGGGGTTCCGTCGCCATGTGCACATCTTCTCAGCAACCATTACAATCTTACTCGGACCGAGTATTATCGGCAACTTGATCGTTCCACTCGTACAAACCCTGGACGGGAGGATCCAATTGGCTTTCTTCTCTATTCTTTAGAGGGATTTGTTGATGGCCTGCGGGAGCAAAATCAATCTATTGATCAGATCCAGCTGAAGTTGGCCTGGGAGCACTTTGTTTACAATGAATTCCGAAGGTATGCACCGTCATCGGCCATGCGCCGTCGCCGTGAGGCAGCCCTGATTTTCGGTCAGACAGGTAATGTAATTCCCAAGAAAGACATACGAGATCTGAGTCCCAGCCTGATACGGTTGTACGTGACAAAGACAACGAAAACGCTGACTCGAGATTTAAAATGGCTGGTCGAGAAAGATTTCCTGGAGATTACGGAGGACGGTTACAGGGCAAAAGTTGGTCGGATGCATGCATTCAAGTTTCCGCAGGCGTAAGGTCGGATTTTGGTTCTGCCTTGATGTTTATCAAAGGACTGAAGTAATGGTTATGATCGTGTTGTTTCTACCGGCATTCCACAACAATGCCGGTAGAATCTTCCTCTTTTCTCCACTATCGCGTTCGAGCAGCTGGATCGGATCTTCCTGAATCCGCGCAGTCTTCTCTTTGATGCCGTCATTCGTTCCGGCGATACGGGTTGTAAAGAAGCGCTCCCATTCCGCATCAGAAAATTCAAACCTGTTCAGCTTCTCCAACTGGCGGCGCAGGTTGACAATCAGTTCTTCCTCCGTGGTGATGGGGAGGTATGCATAGGCCTGAGACTCCAGTTGCCGAATGAACTGCTTCTCCAACTGTGCCTCGGATTGATAGGCGGTCTCCCGGGCTTTGTCAGGTTCAAACTCTGCAACCACCGTGCTCTCACTTGAGCGGGCGATTGGCCGGAAGTCGGAGGCTTTCATCTGATCACTCATTCGGCCTCTTTGAACGTAAGGAGCCGGTCACGATAATACT
>JAJECV010000062.1 GCA_022821875.1 Rhodothermales bacterium | reverse complement strand
GAACGACTGCAGGGCCTGGAATCCGGGATGAAATGACCGGGAATGGGGAAGGTATGCAGAGAGGGAACCCGAAACCCCCAATTCCAGCGAACTCAACATCGTAAATGGTGAGAGGGATTACGGGCCCACGGTGTCCAAGATCCCAGAGGTGCATGCACGCATTTTATCAGGACCTGAGAGGGCTCTATTCCATCCTGGGGGCGTACAGGGAAGGTGAAAGACACCGAAGCCTGCGATGTACGCAATTGAGAGGTCAGATCGGAGCATCGGAACGAGAAGGGGATCGAACAAGGAAGAGATCCTGTGGAGTTGCTGGAGCGAACGCCCCGCCCCAAGGGGAAGTTGGGAGGTCATGCCACATTTCATACCCTGAGATGGGGATGAGGCACCCACGGCTACGGCAAAATTTGCCGTTATGCACGATGGTGCGACCCAAGGAAGGGAGCCGGCTGTGTTAATACACAGGTCGGATCTGTGCGGGGCATCCAGGAAACCCCGTGCCCCTACCACGATGAACGGTTCGCTTGGGATGGAAGGATCCCGAACAGAGTCAGATGCAAAAAATGGAACTTTTTGAGCAAAATTAATTATGTTAAGTTAATCTATTTTGCAACAGGCAGGGCTCGGTGGTTTGGTAAATCAGATGGGCTTAAATGACGGCAGAGATGTAAGACGTAATGACGGATTGACATCTGTGGTCTTTGGGGATTTGGCATGCTGCTTGCTGTTCTGGATACATTCTGAGTAATCTGAGGCGAATTCCATCAGGATACTCTATCTTAGTTAGTTGTAGTCCGATGAACATTGATCATAGAATGATATTGTTGGGTTTCATTTAAGAAGACCGCTGATTTCAAGTTTGAATAGAATCACATGACGATCTTGCTGATCCTTTCAGTTCTGTCTGTTCTGGTCGGCGTGGGGGGGATTTATTTTGCCCTGCGCAAGAACCCGTACCCCGTCCCTCAAGGGCCCGTGCAATGGATGGTCACCGTGATGTGCGTCGTGCTTGTGTGCATCTCAGGCTTAGCGGTTGCAATGGTATGGACGTATCACGAACAATCCGGCACGGAACTTGCGTCTGCCTATGTTGAGCCCTTTGAGTTTCAACTGGTCTCCAGTCAGGAGAAACGAAATATTGCGGATTACAGCGGTAAGGTGGTGCTCCTGAATTTCTGGGCAACCTGGTGTCAGCCCTGTATCACTGAACTGCCGGAGCTGGATGCACTTCAGTCTGCCTATCAGGACAGGGGACTCGTAGTTATCACCATATCCGATGAGGCCCTGGAAGAACTCCGGCTGTATACAGATCTGTTACCGGAAAAGACCGTGTCAGGATATGTGAACCTGGAAGATTTGCCGGAATCTTTCCAGAATGAGCTTGTGTTCGGGCGGCCGGTCACGTATGTAATTGATGGGACAGGAATGGTCCAGGAACGCATTCGTGGTGCGGGAAATTTTGCCTACTTCGAAGGTCTGGTTACCCCGTGGCTGGCCGCGCTTGACTCATAATGTAATGCGATATTCCGTGTTGGTGCTTGTGATTGCCGGTTTCGCCCATCCCAATGTGCAGGCACAACCGACCGCAGACAGTTTGGATGCCCTGTTCTCAACCTCCAAAAAAAGTGTTCCCCTTGCATTCGGGATGTCGGCCATTGTCCCCGGGGCCGGACAGGTATACAATCGAAACTGGATCAAAGCCGCGGTTGCCATTGCCGGCGAAGCTGCCGTACTTCTATTGTACCGGTCCTGGCATCAGAAAGGCAACGATGGCCGGGATGCCTATCAAATGGAGGCGCACGCTCACTGGAGCCCCGTTCGCTATGCATCCTGGCTGAATGACTATATGCAGTATCTGAATCATCTGCCGGGTGGCAGACCGGTCACGGCCAACCCCATTGAAATTTCCTCACTACTCTCTAGTATCGACCTTACCAACCCGGATGCCTGGTCTCAGTCGGACCAATTGGCGGTCCGGTCTCTGATCCAGGAAATCCGACGTGTAGAGGGGGCCGTCTACAACAGTAGCACAGGAGCCGCGTTTTCGCATGTATTGCCGTTTTTTGGTGAACAGCAGTACTATGAATTGATCGGCAAGTATTTTCAGTATGCGCCGGGATGGGATGATTATGTTGCTCTGACACGCAATGGCCAGGCGACCTGGATTACGGAGGATGGAGAGTTTGTGCCATCCATTGAACCGGAAACGAGCGGGTCAGCAGATCGAAAGGCGCATGTATCTCCCCGCTTTTATCAGTATGCAGACAACCATGCGGATGCAAACACCTATCTGCGACGAGCTTCACGAATTACAACATTATTGATTGCGAATCATATACTTGCTGCGGTCGATGCAGCAGTATTCGCCCGGTTACACAATCGCCGCATGCAGGTGAGTCTGGGGCTGCTGGGGGATATGCAGGGGAGAACGTATGTTGCACCTCGCCTGCATTTCATTCTTAACCAGTGATGATCTCACAGGGCGATGGGGGCTAAGAATCCTGCAGTCTGAAGATCGGTTGACACGATATTGTTATATTAACGAATTAACATAATTTTCCGTACACGATGAATTGGCAAAAACAGTTGCACATCTGGATTATCCTCGGCCTTGTACTAGGGCTGGGATATGGGATCCTTTCCGCCGCAATGGGCTGGGGAGAATTCACACAAAATTGGATCAGCCCATTCGGGGATATATTTTTGAATGCACTGTTTATGATTGCGGTGCCGCTCGTTCTGGGCTCCATCATTACCGGGGTTTCTTCGCTCTCGGATACACGTAAACTTGCACGTATCGGCGGCAAGACGATTGCAATCTATATCGGTACGACCGTTTTTGCATTGATCATTGGCCTTGTTCTGGTCAATATTGTCCGGCCGGGAGATACCGTTCCCGAAGATGTCCGTACAGAGTTGCAGGCCGAGTGGAGCGATATGGCCGAAGAGCGGCAGGAAAGCGCGGCATCAGCCGAGGAGCGCGGTCCGCTCCAGGCGTTTGTGGATATGGTGCCTAGAAATATTGCCGCGGCCGCCTCCAATAACCGCAATATGCTCCAGGTCGTATTGATTGCGGTGTTGTTTGGGATTGCACTGCTCCTGATTCCAAAGGAGAAAGCGCAGCCGCTTCTGGGCCTGTTTGAAAGCCTGACCGCAACGGTCATTAAGCTCGTGGAAATCATCATGTGGATTGCCCCGCTGGGCGTATTTGCGCTTCTTGCGGATACGGTCAGTTTGATTTCGGGGGACAATCTGAGTGAGCTGTGGAGTCTGTTAGGTGCACTCGGGTTTTACATGCTGGTTGTGCTGGCCGGTCTGGTTCTGCAAGTGGTGATCACCTATGGGTCCCTAATTAAATTTTTCACCCCGATGGGAATTAAGAAGTTCATCATGGGAATTGCACCTGCGCAGTTGGTTGCGTTCAGTACCTCCTCAAGCGGAGCAACCCTTCCCGTAACGATGGACCGGGTCGAGAATAACCTGGGGGTCAGTGAAGAAGTGTCTTCATTTGTACTTCCGCTTGGGGCAACAATCAATATGGATGGCACGGCCCTCTATCAGGCAGTTGCCGCAGTATTTATTGCCCAGACGCTGGGAATTGCTCTGGGGTTTATGGATCAGATTGAAATTATTCTGCTGGCCGTACTGGCTTCCATTGGTACGGCAGCCGTACCAAGTGCCGGAATTATCATGCTCATCATCATCCTGCAGTCTGTCGGAGTTCCTGCGGCGGGAATTGCGCTGATCCTGGGGGTGGATCGAATTCTTGATATGTGCCGAACCGTATGCAATGTAACAGGTGATGCGACGGTAGCCACCCTGGTGGCATCCTCGGAGGGACAGATTGAAACCTAAATTTGGACGGGAAGGGTACGCCCGAGAGGATTCGAACCTCTGGCCTTCTGCTCCGGAGGCAGACGCTCTATCCAGCTGAGCTACGGGCGCATATCTCTCTCTAATGTACAATGCCCCTGAAACGTTTCAATGGCGAACGATTTTTTGAATAAACCGGATGGTTTTCGGGTCATTGGGAGTTCCGCGCCTGCAGCATTGAACGAGTCCGGTTCTTCAGGTCGTCGGGGTCTCTTTGATGGAATATCAGGACAGTGGTCCACCTACTGGGTTCTGTTGTTATGGGGATGCGTCGGGCTGATTGCCTATCTGGTGATTGGCAATCTGGCATCGGTTATTTTTCTTGCTCTGGAGGGAATTGGACTTCAGGATTTCGTTGCAAATCAAAAAGCGGTTCTTGAGGAATATGGGGGGGCGCTGCTGGGAGCAAATGCGATTGGATTAGCATTGGGACTTGGCGGGGTTGCACTCCTGGCAAGTTGGCTGGAGTCTTCGCAGCCGCTGAAATATTTACGTCTGTCTCCATGCACGGGAAAAGAACTTGTACTGTGTACGGTGGGCTTTTTCTGCCTGCTTCCAGCCGTCCTGGGGCTGGGAATTCTCAACGAGAAGCTTCCCCTGCCTGAATTTCTCCGGACACTGGAAGATCAGCAGATGGAGATTGTGGACTGGCTTGCCTCGGGAGGGGGAAATTTTTATATGAATCTGCTCTATGTCGCAGTAACCCCCGCTATTTTTGAAGAGGTGTTTTTTCGGGGATTTGTCCAGAGGCGTGCGGAGCGGGGGATGGGGATCGTCGGAGGAATCCTGTTTACGGGAATCCTGTTTGGTTTATTTCATTTGAGACTCACGCAGGCGCTGCCGCTTGCATTACTAGGCTGCTACTTGGCCTATGTCACCTGGCGTACAGGGAGTTTACTGATCCCGGTGGTTTTACATTTTTTGAACAACGGGTTATCACTGGTTGTATCCGAGTGGGGATCCACTTCCATCTCCGATCCAGAGAGCATTCCGTGGCCGTTGATGGTCGGGGGGACGCTTGGGTTTTTGGTCTGTATCCGATTTATTCACCGAAGTTATGAGCAAAAACATCACTGACTGGGTAGAGGTCTGTCGCTGCGGCACGGATTATGAAGGCGCTTTAATTCATGCGCGTCTAGTGGATGCGGAAATCCCGGCGGTCATATTGAACCAGCGGGATCATGCGTTTAATCTGACACATGGCTATCTGGCAAAGGTGAAAGTTCTGGTGCCAAAATCAATGGAGGCGCTGGCATCAGAGATTCTGTCAAAACAATCGCTCACCGATGATGAGCTGACCCGGGAAGCGCTGAAGAATAAGTAGAGGATGTGAAGCATATGCCACAGGTACTGACTCGATTATTTACGGCCTCCATCGGTGCTTTCCTGCTGGTTGGTTCTGCATGGCTTGGGCCGTGGCATTTCGGGATTGCCGTCTTGGTGATTGCGCTTGTAGGGCAGATTGAATTATATCAGCTCTATGAGCGATGCGGGGTGCAGGCGTGGATTATTACCGGGCTGTTATTAGGTGCGGGGTTGTCACTCCGGGCATTGGTTCCTGATATTTTTCTGCTGACTGCTGTCCCGGTTGTCGGCCTGGTTCTCTGGTGCACATTCACCAAAACCCGGCAGCCGCTGATGCGGCTTGGGGCAACGCTTTCAGGGGCAGTTTATCCGACGGCCCTGCTAGCTTTTTTGACCGATCTGCGTACCATTGAAGGGTATAGCGAGCAGGAAGCGCTGATGCTCACGATCACGGTGCTGGTCGTCGTATGGGCAAGCGATATTTTTGCATTTTTTGCAGGATCGTTTTTTGGAAAACACTCCATGGCCCCAACGATTTCTCCCGGCAAAACCTGGGAGGGATTTCTTGGCGGGATTGCCGGAGCAATCCTTGCAGTATTTATTCTCAATGCAGCCGTTGAAATGCCGCTGAACTTGATTCATCTTCTAATCCTGGGGATGGTCTGCACCCTTTCGGGTGCAGTGGGGGATTTAGCGGAGAGCCGGTTTAAGCGGGTGGCAGATGTAAAGGATTCCGGCATTATTCTACCCGGCCATGGAGGCATTCTGGATCGCTTTGACGGGATTATTGTCGCGGCTCCCTTAGCTTATATGTACATTGTTTTTATTGCTGGTTCGTTTTAAGATGGGTTTTTTATTTGGGCGCAAAGCGCAACCAAGAAAGTTTGACTATACGCCTCGTTATTATGATCCGCGCAAGGACGACAGTTTGAAGCGGCGCATGAGGATTCAGAGTCGTGTCCGTCGTCGGTGCAGTCCGATTGCACTCTTTTATCTTGCGGCGCTACTGCTTACTGCACTCTACATTTACAACGCAATCGGACGCTAGGTCAGCATCTATGGAGCAAGTGGCGCAAATCCGGCGGATGCCGATTGAGCTGGCCAACAAGATTGCGGCCGGTGAGGTGGTTCAGCGTCCTGCATCGGCCGTCAAGGAATTGCTTGAGAATGCCGTTGATGCAGGTGCAAGCGATATCTCTGTCTGGATCAAAGCCGCGGGGAGCAATCTGATTCAGGTCAGAGATAACGGGACAGGGATGAGTTCGCAGGACGCGGCGCGGTGCTTTGAACGTCACGCAACCAGCAAGATTACACGGGCGGAAGATCTGGAAGATATTCGTACGCTGGGGTTTCGGGGGGAGGCACTGGCCTCCATTGCTGCGATTGCTCAGGTATCCATGAAGACCAGGCGGAAGGGAGATTCAGAGGGAACCCATTTGCGCATTGAGGGGGGAGCGACCATTGAAACGTCGCCGTGTGCCACCGCAGCGGGAACAACGATTGACGTTCGGAATCTCTTTTTCAATGTTCCGGCGCGGCGGAGTTTTCTGAAAGCACCGACCACCGAATTTCGTCATATATCGGAGGTCTTTGTTACCTGTGCACTGGCGAACCCGTGGACATCATTCAAACTCGAACATGAGAGGCAGGAGGTCTACCGGCTTGCCGGCTCACATGCCGAGAATTTTCTGGATGCACTCAGGGAACGCCTCCGTGCGATCCTTGGGACGAATGTAGCACGGCATCTTGTCCAGATCAATGAAGGATCCAGTTACATCTCCGTATCAGGATTTTTGACGCATCCGGAGCATGCCCGAAAATCCCGAAAAAATCAGTATCTCTTTGTGAACGGGAGGCCAATCCGCAGTCCGAGTCTGAATCATGCGATTCGATCCGCATACGATACAATTCTTCCAGATGGGCAAAAGCCCGCCTATGCACTATTCCTAAGCGTTGCACCTCAGAATGTAGATGTGAATGTGCATCCCTCCAAGGTTGAGGTTCGGTTTGACGATGACCGGGGAGTGTATAATTTTGTACAGGCGATCTGCAGGCGGGCATTGGGCGTTGCAGAATTGATCCCGCAGCATCCAGATACGGCATCCTCATTGAGTTTCCAGCAGGAACGATCCGGTTCATCCGAATCCTGGACTCCCCCGCCTAGAGCAGATGAGTTGCCGCCGGTGCACGGTGAGCAGACCTCAATTATATATGAGGTGGAGCCGAGCCGACTCCCCAGTGGAGCGGATCCCGAGCCGTCTGGATTTTTATGGCAACTGCAAGAGCGTTACATTCTTACGCAACTCAGTAACGGGATTCTGGCGGTCGACCAGAATGCTGCCCATCAGCGTATCCTCTTTGAGCGTGCTTTGGAAGATCTGCGTTCGGGAGCGGGCCTGTCCCAGCAACTGCTGTTTCATCAGTTGATCTGTCTGACCGAACAGGATTGTCAACTGCTTCGCGAACTGGATCCGCTTGCAAAGGCACTTGGGTTTGATTATTCCATCTCAGAGAACCGTACGGTTACCGTGCGCGGGGTTCCCGCGCACATACGGACCGGTGCAGAAAAGGAACTTCTACAGTCCATCCTTGATGGATATAAAGAGAGTTCTCAAACAGAATTAGCCCCCCTTCCGGCGGAAGAAAAAATGGCCCGCAGCCTAGCCACACGCGGCGCAATACAGCCGGGAGTAACTTTGAGTGATGAAGAAATGAGGACGCTGATTGATCGCCTTTTTGAATGTAAGGAACCCTACCGTACTCCAGATGGAAAGCCAACGCTTATTCGAGTGACACTTGAAGAACTGAATCGGCGATTTGACCAGCGTATGACCGACAATGGGGAGCGTGATTAAATCGTTCCATGAACGGGTCGCAGCCTATATGAAGCGAACCGATCAGGCGATTGCGGGGCAGCGTATTTTGGTGGGGGTCAGTGGGGGGATGGATTCGGCTGTGCTTCTGGATGTATTGGTCGGTCTGGGATATGAGTGTGAGGTTATTCACATCAATTTTCAGTTACGTGGAAAGGATTCCGATGAGGATGAAAAATTAGTACGTGATGTATGTAGCCGGCGAAGATTGAAACTCCATGTCCATCGAGCGCCAGTGCGGGCGCAGATCAGCGGGGCAAAGCATTCTGTGCAGATGACTGCACGTGATATCCGCTATAATCTGTTCGAGAAGACCGCCTCTGCGCAGCAGATTACCGCGGTTGCCGTCGGGCATCATGGTGATGATCAGGCCGAAACCCTGCTCATTAATCTCAATCGCGGGACAGGTCCGGAGGGGATTGCGGGAATGCGGCCCGTTCGTCCGTTGAATAAGGGTAAAAATCTGATACGCCCCCTCCTGGCTGAAACCAGAGACTCCATTCATGCTTATGCCGATGCCCGTCAATTTGTGTGGCGCGAAGATGTGAGCAATCGGGATGTGAAATATCTTCGTTCGCGGCTCCGTGCCAGGGTGATGCCGCATTTGAATTCCGATGCATTTGCTCGCAGTGCCCGCCTCGTTGGGCGGTGGGTCGATGAGTTCATTGTCCCGGTCATTTCGAAGAATTTTGATGCTGCATCAGAGGGGCAGTCGCTGGAGATCACCCACTTGAAGAAGGTGCCCGATGTACTTGCGCAGCGTTTGGTGATTGAGGGATTGCGCCAGTGGATTCCACAGGCGCGGGCAGACGAAACTGCGGCAGAGCGAATCATGGCACTGATTCACTTGCAGACCGGGAAACGGGTTCAAGTTGGCGGCGGGGAGGTCTGGCGGGACCGGAACTATCTCATCTTCTCAGATTCCATCGGCCGCAAGCCAATGAAGAATGTGAAGTTATTCGGGGATGGCCGCCCGGTGGCAGTTTCTGGAGGGCAGCTCATCCTTGATCTGTCTCGTCAGAAACCAAGCAGCCTCCTTAGCCCGGATGCGGCCTGGCTGGACGCAGACACATTAACCATACCGTTGACGGTTCGGAACTGGCGGCCGGGGGATCAATTCCGTCCCCTGGGAATGGAGGGTACAAAGAAGGTTAGCGACCTGCTAACGGATATGGGTGTCCCGACCTCTCAGCGCAAGGACGCAACCGTGGTGTGTAGCAAGGATGAGATTGTGTGGGTGGTTGGGTATCGCGTCTCGCATAAATTCCGTTTTTCAAATTCAACCCAAAACTATGCAAGACTCTACTTTGAACGAAACTGAAATCATTCATGGCCGGCATCTGAAGTTGTTCAAGGATACAGATGCAATTGCAACGCGTGTTCGGGAAATCGGACAAACTCTGACCCGTACGCACCGGGGTCGCCGTCCGATTGTGATTGGCTTAATGCAGGGGGCATTCATTTTCACGGCAGACTTGGTGCGCACCATAAAACTTCCCTGTGTTGTGGACTTCTGGCGTTTGAGTTCCTACGGGAACCGGACCACGAGCAGCCAGTCTGTAAAGGAGATCATGTCGCCGATGGTGCCCCTCTGCGATCAGCATGTGATTCTGGTTGAAGATGTTGTGGATTCAGGTCGAACGCTGACATATGTACGTGAGCAACTTATCGGATATCAACCGAAATCTGTCACTATCGTTACCTTGGTGAAGGTTGCGGGAAGTCCGATTGAGGTGGATCATGCAGGGTTTATTTCCAATGGAGAATTCATTGTGGGCTATGGTCTGGATATTGCCCAGGAGCTTCGTGAACTTCCCGCACTCTACTATCTCGAACGTACCGATTTGGCAGATTCGTAAACCATTGTATCGGGCAACTCTGTGACGGTGTCCATTCTTCTAAATTTCCAGTTCAGGAAAAAAAATTTCGAAAAACCGGAAAGTGCGAAGAAAAATGTACCATTTGTGTATAGGATATCTTACCTTGCGTCCAATCCGTCCAAAATGACACGGTTTGCGATTCATTCTGGAGGTATTCTATACAAACACTGAATTATATCATGACGAAAAGGTATTATTTCCTGGCTCTCTGCATATTGCTGCCAGAATTTGCAAGTGCCCAGAGCATCATTTCCGGAACGGTCACCGATGACACGGGGGAGCCGCTCGTCGGAGCAAATGTACTCATTGAGTCACTGGTGGTCGGTACAGCCACTGACAGTGATGGAGCGTATTCATTCCAGGTTCCCGCTGACAATGTTGGGAAGATACTGGAGTTAACTGCTCGTTACGTCGGATTTTTGGAGCAGGTTCGGACCATTACGATCAGTGAAGGCACTATGACAGAAGATTTTGTTCTGGAGGTGGATTTCCTCCAACTGGATGATGTCGTTGTCACCGGGGTTGCGGAAGCAACACCGAAGAAGAAACTGGCTTTTACCGTAAGCCAAGTGGATTCGGAAGACATCACCCTTGCACCTGCATCAAATCCAGTTGCGTCCATCCAGGGGAAGGTGGCCGGAGTTGCCGTTCAGGCTTCAAGTGGTGCGCCGGGCGATGCCGTGAATGTGCGGTTACGCGGTACGACCAGTATCACCGGAAGTATCCAACCTCTTTACATTGTTGATGGGGTTGTTCTTGGTTCATCCCAGGTTGATATTGATGCACTGGATATCGAGAATATTGAGATTGTTAAGGGAGCGGCTGCCTCATCGCTCTACGGCTCAAGGGCTCAAAACGGTGTGATTAATATCACGACCAAGCGTGGTTCATCAACCCCTCTAAATCAGACACGGGTGACGGTCCGCAATGAATTTGGATTCGGCAGTGTCACCGAATCTTTGCAGGCAAATACGTCACATGATCTGAAGGTTGATGCATCAGGAAACTTTTTGAACAGGGCGGGCGAAGTCAATAATTGTGAAATCTGTCTGCCAAATGGATATGGTCCGGGAGTCGTGCAGGAACTCAACCCTCACGGTGCAGCCTTCTTCGACAATCCGTATCAAGGCACGCTTCATAATGCATTTGAAGAATTCTTTAGTCCAGGCAACACCTGGACAAATTATGTCGGCATCAGTCAAAACAGTTCAAAAACAAATTTCCTGGCATCTTTCACGAATACCGTTCAGCAGGGTGTCGTCCAAGGGCTTATCGGGCTTAAGCGAAGAAATATTCGCTTGAACCTAGATCACCGAATTCGTCCAGATCTGACATTGTCTACATCGGGTCTATATTCCTACTCTACAAATGACAATGTGACATCGGACCTCAGTTCAAGTTCATTCTTCAATCCTTTCTTTGGGTTGATGTTTACGAATCCGTTGGTAAATCTCTCAGCTAGAGATGATCGTGACCAACTGAAAGTTCGGGCAGACCCACTCTCAATTGAAGAGAACCCTCTTTATGTGATTGAGAATACCAACATCAAAAACTCTCGCTCACGAATTCTAGGCAATTTTCGTGCCCGTTGGAGTCCCTTTGAGTGGATGGATCTGGAAAGCAACTTCAGTTATGATCGCTTCGATGGAGAGGATGTTGAATTCCTGGATGTTGGCTTCGAGACGATTGAGGTATCATCGGTCAATGAAGGTCGCATTGAGAACGCTCATGATCGCACTGAAGCAATCAATTATGATGTGACAGCATCTTTTCGTAAACGGTTTGGCGATTTTCTTACGCGTGCTCAGTTGAAGGCACAGGTCGAAGATTATGACTATAGTTACGCGGGGATCGTTGGAATCAATTTAGTTACAGTAGGCATTTTTGATCTTTCTAATGTTAAGCAATTTGCGGAAAATGATAGTGGTGAGCGGTATATAGGCAGTTACACAGAAACCGTTCGATCAGAAGGATATTATGCGACCGTAGGATTGGACTACAGGGATAAATACATCGCAGATTTCTTCTTCCGTTATGATGGCAGTTCCCTCTTTGGTGCCGACGAGCGGTGGCAACCTTATTTTCGTGCGAGTGGAGCGTGGCGAATTTCCGAGGAATCATTCTGGCCAGCTGACAATCCGGTCTCTGAATTGAAGTTGCACGCTTCTATCGGGACGGCTGGTGGCCGGCCTCGGTTTGAGGCGCAGTTTGAGACACTGTATCTGAGCGATGGTCAACTTTCCAAATCAACGTTAGGAAACGCTTCCCTGAAACCGGAATTACAGACGGAAACGGAGTTTGGGCTTAGCATGGGGGTTATTGAGCGGATCTTCATTGAATTGGTGTATGCTGATGCGAAGGTTGAAGACTTGCTCCTTGCCGTACCTCTTGCCGGGTACACAGGATTTGGAAGCCAGTGGCGTAATGCGGGTGATTTAGCATCCAATACCATTGAAGTCAGTGTTAACGCGAATGTGTACAATTCACGGGATCTCTCCGTTGAGATGGGGGTTGCGTTTGACCGAACTCGCCAAGAAATCACCCAATTCAACTCCAACCCCTATTTGGGGGGCCCCCAAAGTCTGTTCTTTTATAGAGAGGGTGAGATATTGGGAGGTATGTATGGGGACCAATTTATCACGGATATATCTGATCTTCCATCTGGGGTTGATCCAGGCTTCTTTGATGTGAATGACGATGGGTATGTGGTTGCCGTTGGGGAAGGTAATAGTTATACTGGCGGGGCGGGGCCAGACGGCACCTTAGATGGGGAAGATGATCTATGGGGAACCATGGTTGAGGTTGGCGATGCCAGTTACCGCTGGGGAATCCCCATTAAGTACTATGATGAAGAAAATAAGACAGGTCGGGTTCAGATCGGGAATACACTGCCGGACTTCAATCTAGGTGTCAGCACTACACTCCGCTATAAAGGGGCTCACCTGTACATGCTGTGGGGGGCACAGATTGGTGGAGATGTCTATAACTTCACCAAACAATGGGGCTTTCGTGATGGTCGAAGCGGGGATCAGGATCAGAGAGGAAAAGAAGAGAGTATGAAGAAATCCACGCTATATTACGAAACACTCTACGATGCGGCGGGGAAAAACAGTCATTTCGTGGAAGACGGAACCTATCTTAAGTTACGAGAACTTTCCATAGGATATACGCTCAACCGCCAGCAGCTTTCCCATGTCTTTGGTAATTTGCTGCATTCTGTCTCGGCAAGTGTTATCGGACGCAATTTGCTTACCTTTACAGACTACTCTGGATTTGATCCTGAGGTGGGAGATGGTAGTGATCCGACACTCTATCGTGTAGACAATTTCAATTATCCCCCATTCCGAACAGTTCGGGTAAAATTGGAATTCCAGTTTTAGATAGAGGGCAAATGCTAACTGAAAGTATTAATCTAATGAAACCATTCGCATTATACACACTAATCGGATTCCTTTTGACTGTAGTAGCGGGATGTCAGGATTTGGCCGTAGAAAACGAAAACAATCCAGACAGAGAGATTGCCTTTTCACAACCGGGGGATGTTGTAAATTTGCTAAGAGGTACATTCTCCGACTACTGGCACAGTGTCCAGAGTTGTGAAAACGGTGCACTTCTCTTGTCAACCATGGCAGACGAAAACTCATCTTCTTGGGCCAACTGGAGTATGCAGGACATGTCCAGTGAGCCCCGTGCTGCTTGGAATAACAATCCAAATTATGTCGACCGTGCGCCTGTTGAGGAGTCCTGGTTTGACAACTACCGGGGAATATCAAATGTAAATGATGCATTACAAGCAATTGCCCGGGCAGAAGAAGAGGGAAGTGTAGACGACAACATATTCACACAAGACGGTCATGATACAAATCAACTGAAAGCATTTGCAAAAATGAATCAGGGGCTGATGCACGGGAGTCTATCTCTTTTCTTTGATAAGGGGTTTATTTTTGACGAGAATGTGAATCTGGAGACCGATAAACTTGAACTGCGCCCCTATAATGAGATACATCAAGCCGCAATCCAGATGTTGGAGCAGGCCCGTGATATTGCAGCATCAAACACATTTACACTCAATGATTGGATTTGGGGATTGAATTTGAATTCTGCTGACATAGTGAGACTTATCAATTCATTCATTGTACGTTTCACAATTCAGGTTGCCCGGAATCCAGATGAGCGTGCAGCGGTGAATTGGAGCAATATCTTGGATCTCATTGATGCCGGGATAACCCAAGACTTTGCCCCTGTGGCAACTGCGGGTATATATGATACGAAGGAGGATGACTGCCTGAAATTCTATGCTCAACAGGAGACTTGGGCTAGGGCTGATTATCGTACAATCGGGCCTGCGGATGAGTCGGGAGGCTATCAGGCCTGGTTGGCGACACCACTACAAGATCGTTCGGTGTTTGATATCGTTACATCAGATCGCCGTATTGTTGGGGCTGAAAATGATCCAACGGTAAGTGGTACAGATTTTGAATACTTAGGAGTCCCTGGTCCTTTCCCGCCCGCTCGTGGTACTTATCACTACTCCTCGCATCTCCACAAACGGTATTGGTATTACCTGTTAGGTGCTCGAAAGGGTCCCATGCCGCACTTAACTCTCGCTGAGCTTAACATGTACAAAGCAGAGGCATTGTTGCGTACCGGTGGCAGTACGGCGGAGGTTGCCGCATTGATCAATCGAACTCGTGTGCGCCGCGGACGGATGAATCCTGCCAGTGGATCAGATCCTGTCGGTTCATATACGGATGATCAGAGTCACTTGGATTCTGCGAGCCTTTGGGCTAAGCTCAAGCATGAACGCCGGATCGAGACGATGAATACGGCAGGAGGGTTGGCCTTCTACGATGATAGGGGGATTGGGGATCTCGTTACGGGAACGGCAATCCATTTCCCTGTGCCCGGTACAGAATTGGAAACCCTTGGTCTGCAGAATTATACATTTGGTGGTGTCGGAGGAACGGGAGCAGCACCGACTGCATACAGAGATACCCCAGATAATTACCGACCTCGTTAATCATATTTGGTGCAAGCAGTGGGAGGCGTTGCTCCGAGCACTGAAACGATATCAGCAAATCAAACTTCAGTCTACACACATCTTCACAATTTCATAGTGACATAAAGATACGGATTTCTCCTGATCCCATTTTTGGGCGTTTTTTTTTTGAGGAGTCGTAAGTGCGTGTCTTTACAGAGTCGGTCGGGTTGATTTAGATTATATAGTGTTCGCCCGAAAAATATCTAACATCCCAAAAAAAGGGGGATTATGTCTCATTTTTCTCCACGATTTTGGGAACAAATCGTTGGATTTAAGGCGTATAAGGGGTAAAACCCTTCATCTTCATATTTCTACCATGCGTACGGTCTTTGATTCTCAGTTTTCTCTGGATACAACTCAGATGCAAGACATCGAAATAGATGCAAATAGTCGGGATGACATTGTGATGTATCTGTATGGACTTCAGCAGCTCTTTTTGGATGACGAGATTCGTAAAAAACTCTTTGATGTATTGGAGAGGGAATACAAACTCGAGGTACGCAAGGACCGAGTACGCCCTGAGCTGGATCTTTGGCGGGTCTTGGTCTTGGCAATTTTGAAGTAGTCCACGGACTCCGACTATGATCGTCTTGCATTTCTGGCGAATGAGGTATCAGTGCTTCGGGAGATACTGATGCACGGAAAGGGAGATACGACCCGCTACAACCGACAAACGATTCTCGACAATATGTCGGCGCTCACTCCCACATTACTGGCGGAGGTCAATCAGTTGACAGTTGAGGCGGGGCATAAGATGCATAAGC
>JAJECV010000033.1 GCA_022821875.1 Rhodothermales bacterium | reverse complement strand
ACGCTCCGACTCCAGACCCTCTAAAAACCCCACCAGCAACATCCGAAAATACACCCCCGGAGGAATGCCTGGACGACCTTTACCGTCCGCATAAAATGGTGCACAAAGTTCCTCCACATACGCGTCAAATCCGTTCTTGCTCAGCATTTTGTTGAAGGCCTCATAGAAGGGGTTGGACGAAGAACGGATCTCGTGAGCACACAAAAACAGTTCCCCCTGTCTACACTCCTTTCGCTTTCCTACAGCCATGAATTGGTATGGTTGAATTTGAAATTAGGGACACAACCATAATATACCACGCCATATCTAGAATTCCTAGAATCCCAGACTTTATCCACAGGCTGCTAGATGACGGGTCGCCGGGGTGTCTGTGTCCTCCACGGAAACACGGACACTGTGCGTCCAGGGGTGGCTCTCAAAAAGCCCGCCACCGACCATCTCCCGATATTCCTCGGAATGATAAAGGGCATCCAGTCCAGCGTGCGCAACGGCAATTCCCTTCCCCTCTGCAAGGAATCCAAGGATCGCATCAACATGACTTGGATCCAGCGTCTCGCCCTCAAATTCCGGCTCATCCCCCTGACTGCTGGACCCCGAAAAGGGCATATCCCCAAACCCGCCTGTAATCGTTCCCCGGATGCCATCTCCCTCAATCATTCCGGCTGCATAGAAGTCGCCGAATTCGGGAATATTGAAATGGAATTTTACCGAATCTGCATGAAGTACAAGGTCGTTGATCGGTACCTCTGCTTCAGGAAAGCCGACGGTGCTTGAAGCCCCCTCAAGGGTCAGTGTGGCATCCATCGCCCCCTGTGGGGGTGTGATGGTGATCGCATAGCTTATTGGCGGGGGATCACTCTCGGTTCCAACGACCGGAATTTGCATTTCTCCCAGAACCATCGTTCCATTCAGCGAATCTCCTTCAATGCTAAGCAGCATTTTGCCGATGCCCATTCCGCCGGTATCCCATAAGAATTGAAGTGAGTCGGCATCCAGATGGACACGCATCAAGGGGGCCGGGTTCGGAAACAGGTTGAACTTCACCATGCCGGTGAGTGAGTCGGGGGTTTCGCTGATGGCAACCTTTCCTTGAATTTCGTTATCCGGCACCATCATGGTGAGGTCATAATTGGCGAGTGTTCCATCGGACATCACCTCTGCCGGTTCTGGATCTGGAGCGCCTTCAGGGCGGGGGAGTCGCAGGGTTGAATTTGCCAGAAAAAGAACATCATATGCGGCCAGAGTTTCGGGATTCAGCATATGGACATCCTCAGTCGTATCCACGTGAAGTTCCGTTGTCTGGCTGATCTCCATCATAACCTCTTTCTGCGCCTCAATGGCGGCTCCATGCCGAAATCCCTGGGTTGCTGTCAGCATGAGTACGCGGATCTCTTCCTGCGTTTCGGAGGTTGCCATCATTGCAGCCAGCGACTCATATCCTTCTTCCTGAATGGAGCGGATCCGCACATTCCTGAACGCGACCTGGGAACTGTCGTCATGGTTCTGGAAGCCAACAAAGCCTTCCCGTCCTCGATTTCCGATGTAATCATTGACCTTCGCACCGTTGTGCCACACCTCGTATCTATGCCCGGTGACGCGAACACGGAAGTCATTCCATGTTCCAGCGGGGCGGGGACTGGATCGAAACGGCTTACTGAGTGCGAAAATGCTGCCGGTCTTGTGATCAGGGTCCCGGCTGTCATCAATCTGGATTTCGTATCCCTGATTGACGGCAGCCCATGGATCATCGGTTTCAGGGAAACGCACGAATACACCGCTGTTTGCCGTGTACTTATTTGCCATCCACTCAAACTCCAACTCAAAATCACGGAATGATTCGTTCTTATAGTAGAAGAGTCCCATGCCGCCTCTGCTGACCATGGATCCATCTGCTTCCAGGGTAAACTCTCCCGGGCCTGCCTGATACCATCCTTCCAGAGTAGAGCCATCAAAGAGTGTATGCCACTGTGCCTGGGCAGGCAGAATTCCTCCCAGTGCAACCAGAAGGCTGGTGCAGACTGTGCGTCTAAAAGTTGTGCAATTCATTCGCGCTAATTCTCAATAAGTCCCAGGTATCCGGCATGTTGGACGGCTGTATCTACGCCGCCTTCCATCATCACTGGTGCCACGATTCCATCTCCATTTTCATCCTGTCCCGTCTTGCATTTTTCCAAAAGACGCGTCATTGCCTCTGCATGCTCACGGGCCATGGCGAGGTTGCCCTGATAGTCGGTCTTGAGGATATTGATTGCCTGTGCGTAGGCCTCCGGAAGCCAGCCGGTATCTGCACTTGTATTCCAAAATCGGGAAGGAGCATCCCAGACATGCGTGAGATCTATACGCGGCTGGCGCTCCCCCTTGGTTACCCCATCACTGAGTCGCATCCATCCGATTACATTACTCAGGGATGCCATGACATGATTTACATGCGCTTCATCTTCAGAAATGGAAAGCATCTGGATGATTGCACGGCCGCGTCCCATCATCCCCAGTTCGCCCGGATCCTCAATCCGTGGTGGATCTGCGCCGTGGCGTTTGGAATGGGCCTCATCAAACTCGGTTCCATCGGTCTGCCATCTCGTTTTCCAGCCGTGGGTTCTTGCGGCTCCGGTTTGATCAAGCAGGCCCGAAGGCGTACCCCAGATCAATTCCGTGACCATTTCGGCGTGGGTTCTGATCTGTTGAATATCCGCAGCGTCTGCAGCCTTCTGACTGGCGGCATACGCCTGTGTCAGCAGTTCATCAATGTCCTGCAGATAGATGCCTGCCTGATCCTGTGCATGCGCAAGGCAGGGTACCATGAAGAAGAATATGCAGCACAGTGTACGTACGATTTGAATCATGAGGGTAATTAACTTCGATTTTGTTCTGGTTGAACCAGAGGATTATGCATAAAGACCGGTATTATCGGTTTCGGCTAATTTGGCGAGGAATCTGCCCAGTTTTTGGGTCAGGGCATCCAGAAACCGTTTTCCTTGCGCACCAGCAGCTCCTTTAGGGTCGCCAGCCCCGGTATCGTCGGTGACCTCACTCCAGCGTCGCTCCGCCCAGACCCATCCTTCATGGAATTCGTCAATTTTCCATGAACGCGCATGCCCGTCTCCCGCCTCATTGAGGGGAAGAACCAGTTCCGGGGCAATCTCAAGCAGGAGGCTCGTTTCAAGTTCGCCCGCATGTTCTCCAGGATTATGGAAGTAGCGGGTTGTATCCAGTGCTTTAAACCAGTTCATCTCGGAGATAAAGAGACGGGGAAAATGAACCCCCACTTCCCGAATGATCTGCCGAAAATCATTTCCTCCGTGTCCGTTCAGGATTACGAGTTTCGGGATCCCCTGCTGTTCCAGAACCCGGGCAAGATCATGCACCAGTGCCTGCTGTGTGCTGGGCATCATGTTCAAGCCCAGTTTTATATCTGTCTGGCCGGTATTGACTCCGAAGGGAACGGTCGGCAGTGCAATAACCCGTGCGCCTTGATCCCAGGCAAATGCGCAGGCATCTGCAGCAATCCGGTCTAGTTGCATATTGTCGGTGCCATAGGGGAGGTGGAGGTTATGTGCCTCGGTTGCTCCCCATGGAAGTACGGCAACCTGAAAGTCTGTTTTCTGAACAGCTTTCCAGTTGGTTTCTTGAAGCACGTACGGTCGGGCACTCAAACTACTCGGTCACAATCAATACTAAATCGTATTCGTGATCAAGGATCTGGACGGGGCCTTGATAGTAGGGTACAATGAAGTGTCCCTTTCGGTCGCGTGAGAGTTCGGTGGAGGTGAAGGTGAGGAGTCCGCCATCATTCGTGCCCCGAAACGTATAATCCTGCATGATCCGGTTGGAGGTCACGCTCCGCTCCAATTCATATCGCCGGACTTCATCAAAATCTTTTCCGATACGCAGGGATACGTTTGTGATTTCGTAACTGCGACGAATGCGAACGGTAGCCGGGGTCGTTCCCTGCTGAGATCCATCTACAAAGACCCATGCCCGTTTCACCTGTAAAGGTTCAGAGGTGGAGGTTGAGTCTTTGGGGGCACGGGAAGTAACGGTTACACCCAGAGGAGTCGTGATGCATCCCCACAGCAGCATTGCCATAAGTAGAATCAGAATCGGGAAGTGCTTCATGGGTATATGAATGACTGGAAGCCGGAATATACGGCAGATTGATTGATAATACTTAAAATGGGGAATTATATCGGTGATAGGCTCAGCAGCATATTTTTCAACTGATGAGCATCTTGCAAAACTCCCGATCTTGAAAGTTTTTGTTCACCTGAGTGCATCCAGCATGGATTATTCGTTTTGCAAGAACATCTGATGATAAAGTGACGGGGTGACAGGGACGCGTTTAGCGGAGACAGCTTCCACGGTTCCGTTATTCCCGGATATACTAATCTTGGACATGGGGCATGTCTAGTGCAGGATCATGATTGAGGGTTTCGTTATTGTTCCTGCTCATTTTTCTGCGGCGAGAGGATGGACTTTGTTCTCCGCTACCGATACTGTTCGCCGGGCTTGCAGTAGCGGCGATAAGATAGACTCTTCCGCCGAATAGCCTGAGTGTGTATCAGAAGTCTTCGGTCACGAAATATACATCAGCGGAATGACTGGATTTTGAAGACATACTACGACGTTGCGGGGATATATCTGTATAGAATTATTCCTGCGTTTCATTGGGCTGCCGTTCCAATCCACGGTCGGGATCGGGAACTGTCCAAGAAGCAGGATGGATGTCCCATGGTTATAGGTGGGAGCCGAGGCCCCCCATAGTCTTATTGTCACCGGCAGTTGTCCAGATCACATCCTCCGTATCCGCATCCACCGCGTCAAAAACCCATTCCTGCCCACTGATGGGCGAAGGCAGCCGCTTCAGGGCATCGGAAGTAAGCTGGGGGAGCAGGATTGCAGGATCCTCGTTGAATGTGCATTCGTAGGCCCTCGCCTTAACCTCTGAGTTGGTCATCCAGGCTACGAGGTACCAGTTAAATTTAGGAGTGCGCTTTAGTTCGAGGGCATAATTGGACACCAACCAGTCGTGCATGGACGGGATCGGGATGATGTAGTCGTTCTTCCGTTTGTCCAGCACGCCTTTGTGCAGAGCTCGCTTGAAGATCACCTCGGCCTTATCCTCACTGAAGGTCTGCAAGAGAGAATCCATTACCTTCTCCTTACTGACACGCTCCCCTGGCTTAACATCTGCAACGGCATTTGCGATACAATGGAGTTCCTTACTCTCGAATTCAGTCACCCGTGCCTCATAAAATTCAATCCGTCCTTTCCGCCCTTCCTCCAGTACCGTTTTCAGCCCCTCTGGGGTCAACTCTCCCTCGGTCAATTTTAACTGCTTCAAGGCAGGCCACACATACGCCATGATGTGCTGCGGCCAGCCATGTGTCTCACGTACAATCGCATGAATCCAGGGGGCCGGATCCCCCTTCGCCCCGCCCTCTTCCAGGAGCCAGTCCTGAATGACCGTCCGTCTTGATGCTTCACTCAGCGGTTCCAGATTGATTCGGCACCCGGGGTCAATTCTTGATATCCCCAGGGACTTAAAGGCCGCCGAGGTTGCACCCAGGCCGGCGGCGATCAGAATCACGGGCCTCCCCACTTTGCCATCGTGAACTGCCTTGACAAACTTCAATGCGATCGTGAACTGTTCGTGTCTGGAGCGCGGAATGACCGCCGCTGTCGTTTGTGCCTCGTCCAGCAGAAGCAGTAGCGGCTTCCGTCCAGACTCAAGAATGTCCAACGTTGTTGGGGGATAGTGCTCGGATGTGGATTCCCGATGTAGAACCTGTACGTTCCCTCCCATCTTCGTTTCCTGACGTTTGGCGGGGAGCGGGAGCCGCAATGACTTGCTCAACTCCGCCGGATCAAACAACTCGTCCGGAGCAATCTCGGCGGTCTGCCATCGCTGTGCCCGTGCGAGCCGTGCACATTCATGGAGCAGGGCGGTCTTGCCCGCACCGGGGGCCGCCTGGATCAGAATAGAAGTACCGGAATTCCCTTTCTTTGCCCTGCCCAGCAGTTCCTTGAAATCATCCAGAATTTTCACTCGCCCGTGAAAATAGCGTGCCTCCCCCCGCTCCCGTGTAGCAGGCTTCACAATAGGTTTTTTCTGTGATTTGCCCATCGAATCTATCCGAACAGTCCAGAACAGGAGGAGACTCCTCAACTGAACCTGATATATACCTCAGACGAGAATAGGTTCCGATAAATCGCCCGGACAGTCCCGCTGCCTCTGCATTGTTCTTGATGATTCGGCGGATCGCGCGAGCCGTCAGGCTTTGGGATTGGATGTGGCCGCCTCTGCGGATGGGGCGGAACAGGGGAGAGGAAGGATCGGGCGGACCGAGGGATGACTCAATCGCCTGAACCATTTTCGGAGGCGGGCCCAGATACAGTGCAGCACCTTCACCAAGCTGGTCGGTTTTGCTGTGCCGAAGATGGAGACGTGCACTCTGATCATCCATCCACACAATGTCTCGGATTAGAAGATCTACGAGTTCGCCTACACGGAGCATGCAATCGCTCATTACAGACAGGATATTCGCATCTCGTAAACTCTTAACACTGTCCTGCTCCAGTTTGGAAGCCAGAAATTGAACATCCAGGAAACTGATTCCAATGATCTGTCCCCGTCCCCGTGCACGATCTTCTCGCCGAATGCCTCCGAGTGTTCGCTCCGTCAGCGGCCTGATCGGTGCCTCGTCCCCGGCCAGCCGGCTGGCAAACCGCACCGCAGCAGGAACCAGGCTAATTGTGCTCGGAACTTTACCTGCGCCGTACTCCTCGGTGAGATATTCTACAAGTGCCTCATCCGTCAGTGGATGATCGCCTAACCAGTTTTCCAGTTTGGACAGCGTTCGCTGATAGACCAGTTTTGTATTTTCGCTGACGCTGGCGAGGATTAAATGCTACGTTTGGCTGGAGACAACTTCCACTGTTCTGTTATTCCCGGAGATACTCATCTTGGACATGGAACTTGTATAGTGCAGGATCAGGATTGAGGGTTTCGTTATTATTCCTGCTCATTTTTCTGCGGCGGGAGGATGGACTTTGTTCTCCGCTACCGATACTGCTCGCCGGGCTTGTGGGTAGCGGCGATAAGATAGACTCTTCCGCCGAATAGCCTGAGTGTGTATCAGAAGTCCTCGGTCACGAAATATACACCAGAGGAATGACTGGATTTTGAGGACATGCTATGACGCTGCGGGGATATATCTGTATAGAATCATTCCTGCGTTTTATTGGGCTGCCGTTCCAATCCACGGTCGGGATCGGGAACTGTTCAAGAAGCAGGATGGATGTTCCATGGTCATAGATGGGAGCCGAGGGCACCTATAGTGTTGTTATTGTCACCGGCAGTTGTCCAGATCACATCCTCCGTATCCGCATCCACCGCGTCAAAAACCCATTCCTGCCCACTGATGGGCGAAGGCAGCCGCTTCAGGGCATCGGAAGTGAACTGGGGGAGCAGGATTGCAGGATCCTCGTTGAATGTGCACTCGTAGGCCCTCGCCTTAACATCTGAGTTGGTCATCCAGGCTACGAGGTACCAGTTAAATTCAGGAGTGCGCTTCAGTTCAAGGGCATAATTGGACACCAACCAGTCGTGCATGGACGGGATCGGGATGATGTAGTCGTTCTTCCGTTTGTCCCGCACGCCTTTGTGCAGGGCTCGCTTGAAGATCACCTCAGCCCTCTCCTCACTGAAGATCTGCAAGAGAGAATCCATTACCTTCTCCTTACTGACACAATCCCCTGGCTTAACATCTGCAACGGCATTTGCAATACAACGGAGTTCCTTACTCTCGAATTTAGCCACCCGTGCTTCATAAAATTCAATCCGCCCTTTCCGCCCTTCTTTCAGCATCGTTTTCAGCCCCTCTGGAGTCAACTCGCCCCCGGTCGACTTTAACTGTTTCAAGGCAGGCTACGCATACGCCATAATATGCTGCGGCCAGCCATGTGTCTCACTGACAATGGCATCAATCCAGGGCGCGGGATCTCCCTTTGCCCGCCCCTCCAGCTTGAGCCAGTCCTTGATCACCTTCCGCTCCGCTTTCGGTTTCAGCGGGCCCAGATTGATGTGGCAACCGGGGTCAAATCTTGATATCCCCAGGGAATCAAAGGCCGCCGCGGTTGCCCCCAGACCGGCGGCGATCAGGATCACGGGCCTACCTATGTAGCCGTTGTGAATGGCATCAAGGAAATCAGATATCATCTCAGTATGTTCAGGCTGGGTGAGCGCAAGCTTTTGTGCTTCATCCAGAACAAGGAGTAAACTCCTCTTTTTATCCTTCAGCACCTCCAGCGTGGTGCGCTCCGCAGAGGTCGAAGTGGAGGAACGGCCGCCGCTGATCGCCACATTCCCCACATCTCCGATTCCCCCGGATATGTCCAGATTGCCCCCGCGCGTAACCTCCTTGTGCCTCGTCTCTTTCTCCCGTCCCAACGACTGGAGTAGTGTGTTTGTATGCCAGAGGTCGCGCAGTTTGATGCGGGCAGTCTGCCATCGCTGTGCTCGTGCGATCCGCGCACATTCATGGAGCAGCGCGGTTTTGCCCGCACCGGGGGCCGCCTGAATCAGAATAGATGTACCGGAATTCCCTTTCTTTGCCCTGCCTAGCAGTTCCTTGAAATCATCCAGAATTTTCACTCGCCCGTGAAAATAGCGTGCCTCCCCCCGTTCCCGTGTAGCAGGCTTCACAATAGGTTTTTTCTGTGATTTACTCATCGGGCGGAAACTTCTCAACTAACTGAATATACGCACTCAGAAGAAAATAGTGTCCGATAAAGAAAATTATCGGCCCCTGTTTTTCGGCGATTTTCGGCATAAAAAACGGAAGTCTATGCAAGATCAGGAGGCTTCCCCGCATCTGTCCTTCCTTATCCTTTGGAACAAATGGTCAGCGCAGTCATTTGCCGTACTACTGATGACCTCCACTATACTTCATGAGTGATTCTGATCGCAGATCCCCCAATATAGAAGACCGGGGCGAAGCCAAGTATTTCCACGGACGGACGGGAATTCTGGCCGACTTCAAGGAACGTCTGAAGTTCGCGGAGCAGGATCCCAAAAAAGGAACCACCTTCCTGATCCAGGCCGCGCCCGGTGCGGGGAAGAGTGCACTGCTCCATGAATGTGCCCGCCTAGCTGCAATCAAGGGATTTGCAGTGGCAGAGGTGGATCCGCATAAGCTTCTAGACCCAGAGGTACTTCACGAGTCTATTGATACATCGTGGATGCGATGGCGTAGATGGCTCACACAGGGATCGGCTAGTATAGATGTTGGTGTATTCAAGGCGGGAGTCGTGGTCGGTGGGGCGCAAAAACTCCTCTGGGTGTCATCGAAAAGGGGAAAGGAGGGCTAGTTCTACTGTTGGATGAAGCGCAGTTAATGAACGACCTTGCGGTGGGGGCCGGGATTCCGTTTATCGGTGCGAAGGCCTTGCTGACCGCAATCCACAACGGGCGGACCGGACGCCCCGTGATGCTGGTCGCCGCCGGGTTGAGTGCAACGAAGCGAGCCTTTAAAGATCTGGGCGTGTCCAGATTTAAGGACAACTGCTATGTAGAGTTGGGCCCGTTAAAACCGGAAGCGGAACGGGAGGTGATCAAGGACTGGCTCAAGAAGGAGGGGCGGGCGAAGGGGGATCCCACGCCCTGGATGGATGCGATTATGCAGAAGACGCATGGCTGGCCGCAGCATGTGGCCGCCTATGCCGAGTCTGCTGCCATTCACCTGCGGGCAACGGGACGGGAGATGACTCTGGAGAAGTTGAAGACGGCGCTCGAAGTGGGGGAGATGAAACGGACAAAATTCTATGAATCCAGAGCGGACGGGATTATGAGGAAAGAGCGTCAGTGCCTTGCAAGAGCAATGGCCAATGTTGAGGCGGATGGGACCATTGATAAGGACATGGTCATCACCACCCTGCGGGAAGTATGCAGTGAAGAGAAAGCCGAGTCGGTATTCTCCTTAGCCCTGAGTAATGGAGTATTTGATCTGCAGGGAGACAGCTATGTGATCCCGATCCCGTCCATGCGCCGCTGGTTCATCGCCAATTACTATATTGAGCGGGATCCCCCCGCCCAATCTCCTCCCAGTCCGGATTTCCCGCCGAATAGTCCCTTTGAGGTACCCGGGGGATTTCCCTCTTGGCCATGGCCATTTCTCCGATTCTGATCGTGACCTAGAGCGATAGCCGAAGTGATCGACCTGCGATTGTGACGCCCCGTTCGTCTACATACGCTGCTGCTGTCCTTCCTGCTGGCGGCATTTCTGGTCTGGCTGTCGCTCTGCGGTATTCACTTTGCCGAATTCGCGGGGTCAATAGTGGGGGGGGGGACTCTCTACCATTTATGCAAGCAAAAACGGGGGAAAATCACCGATTTCCTCAAATTTCAAAAAATAATTGATGCAGAGCTACATTTTCGTGGTCAGGAAGTGACAATGGAACGAAGTTTCGGCTACTGGAGCACAGGTACAGCAGGAGATTTTGAAGCTGAATCCCCTGGTGTTTCCACGTTAGATGCGTTGACAACTTTCCTGCGATCCGGATCAAAGAGAGTTCGATCCCGGAGCATGGCACAGGCAACGGCGAGTAGCCGATCTGCAACGGTTCGTAAAGCGCGGCCGTGGCTGTGGCC
>JAJECV010000010.1 GCA_022821875.1 Rhodothermales bacterium | reverse complement strand
ACTCCGCAAAGCATTTTTCCGCCCACTGGCTGCGCCCAGTCAGGACAAAGTCCACGCCAAGAAACATTAACCCCAGAAACGGGGAGCCCGGTAACTGCCTCGCTCCTTGTGCCCGTTGTTACTTATGGATATAATTCCCATATTTTTTGTTCCCAAAGAGAAATTTCTGACGCATCAATCTCTTATCCGGCCATTTTTGAGTGTGTTCGCTTTGGATCAAAATCCCGCTACAAGACAGAACTTGCGTTAGGAATCTTCGTCGAAGTCAGAACCAGAAAGACGGAACATCCTGCGCGCACTGTGTGCCACCTGCCAGAAACATCCCCTCTCCGCCTGTGTGAGGACGAATTGCTGCGGGAAACGGGATTCAGGACTCCCGTGACACCGGGCAGATCAACTGCGATTTCCGGCCGTGACGGTCATCTTAAAAGATCCGCTATTACAGGCGCTCATGGGCCCATCTAACCATATCTGATCCATTAGGCAGCACAAAGATCCTTCTCACAAATTGCCGGATTTGCACATGTCAGTCTAACGTCGCAGGTTGCCCACAGACGGATAGGGATCTCGGGAGAAATTATCACTCCAATGGACCTCTTGCAAAACTGATAATCCAGGCAAAAAGTATTCCTGGGTTCACTCAGGTGAACAAAAAACCTTCAAGATTGACAACTGTGGAAGATCCTCCCGCACACGCTCTTTATAGAAACCGCGACATCGCATGCAGAAAAACCGGCCAGCCCTTTGCTATATTCAATTGTCTTCCCCTGCCTGTGATCTCTCCTTCACCGGCAGAACAAGTGGTTCTCTGAATTATTTGCATATGCTATGCACTATGAGTGATCCTGAAGGTGAGCATCCAGCATAAAAGACCGGGTGTCGCCGGCAATTCACAGGGAATTCTACGCAACCGCAACAAATCGGGCGCTGACAGACCGCCCGGCACTGCAGAAATGAACCCGCCCTATTTCAAACGAGCCATGACTAGCCGCCAAATAAGATGCCGCAGACGAACATGATCCCGATGATTGTGAACGCTATGCCGAACAGCCGGCGCGTCGTCTGATTGGACTTCCGGAGCGACTCCAGTTGTGCCCGATTGGATTCCTTGAATGACTCCAGATGTGCCCGATTGTACTCCCGGAGCGACTCCAGGTGTGCCCGATTGTACTCCCGGACCGACTCCAGGTGTGCCCGATTGGATTCCCGGACCGACTCCAGGTGTGCCCGATTGGATTCCTTGAATGACTCCAGTTTGGAACCGAACTGGTCTTTGAGATTTTTTTCAGCCATATTGAAAATATCGTGGCTCAATTCGTTGGTCTCAATAGAGAAAAACTCCTCCTTTTGAGCAATCTTGCGCAATAGGCATAGAGACGGATCGTATTTGCTGATGGCCTAGATGCGGGGATTCAAACAGGGCTTGATATTTTTTGTTCCCAAAGAAAAATTTCTGACGCATCAATCTCTTCATCCGGCCATTTTTGAATGTGTTCGCTTTGGATCAAAATCCCGCTGCAATGCAGAACTTGCGTCAGGAATCTCCGTCGAAGTCAGAACCGGAGAGACGGAACATCCTGCGTATACTGTGTGCCACCTGCCAGAGACATCCCCTCTCCGCCTGTGTGAGGACGAATTGCTGCGGGAAACGGGATTCAGCACACCCGTGACACGGGCGGATCAACGGCGATTTCCGGCCGTGACGGTCATCTTAAAAGACCCGCCATTACAGGCGCTCATGGGCCCATCTAACCATATCTGATCCACCAGGCGGCACAAAGATCCTTCTCTCAAATTGCCGGATTTGCACATGTCAATCTTAACGTCGCAGGTTGCCCACAGACGGATGGAGATCCCGTGAGAAATTATTACTCCAGTGACCCGTCAAATGGAGAATGCATTGCAGTTCATCGTATCACTGGAGAATTTGCACGAAAGGATTTTATATGAAACTGGCACTGGCACAAATTAACACGATTGTCGGAGATCTGGAAGGAAATTCCGACAAGGTGTTACACTACGCCGAGCAGGCATATGCCCGTAAGGCGGATCTGGTTGTTTTCCCCGAACTTACTCTGCCGGGATACCCCCCGATGGACCTCCTGGAATTCTCGGACTTTGCGGCCCGTGAACAGGAGGAGCGTAAACGTCTGGCACGGCGGCTCCCGAAAGGACTGGGCATGCTCATCGGAGGCTTAGCCCATCACTCCAGGCATGGAAAACCGCTCCATAATGCCGCCTACCTGTATGAGAATGGCCTGTGTCTGGGGGTCTGTCATAAACAACTCCTGCCCGCCTACGATGTCTTCGATGAGCGGCGATATTTTATGCCTGGATCGCCCCCCGAAGTCCTCCACTGGCGCGGACTGAAACTGGGAGTCCACATCTGTGAAGACCTGTGGAATGTCCGGGATCTGCATCAAAAGCCTTATCCGGATGACCCGGTTGCCACACTGGCCGCGCAGTCTCCCGATATCTTTATCAATCTGTGCGCCTCCCCTTTTGCAATTGACAAGCACCTTGAGCGATATGAACTCATGGAGACCGTCCATCAAAAGTATGGACGGCCCTATGCCTTTGCAAATCTGGTCGGCGCAAATACCGACCTGATCTTTGACGGGCGAAGCTGTATCATGATCGGCGGAAAAATCCGCGAAGCTCCGGCATTTGAGGAAGCACTCCTGCATTGGGATATGGAGAAACTGCCACGGTCAAATTTTATCTCCACCCCTCCCATGAAGCAGGTGCGGGAAGCCCTGACCCTGGGCATCCGGGACTATATGGATAAATCCCGGATTCACAATGAGGTCATTATTGGACTGAGCGGCGGCATTGACTCCGCCGTAACCGCGGCACTTGCAGTGCGCGCACTTGGACCGGAACGGGTTGTGGGGATTTCCATGCCGTCGGGATTCTCCTCAGAGGGCTCAAAAGTGGATGCAAAAAAACTGGCCTCCACCCTCGGAATCCGAATGCGCACGATCCCGATTCAACGGCTGATGAACTCCTTCAATCAGGCTTTGCGCAAACCCTTTCAGAATTATTATCGCGATGTCACCGAAGATAATATTCAGGCGCGTATACGGGGAACCCTGCTCATGGCGTTTGCCAATAAATATATGGGAATGGTTCTTGCCACCGGGAATAAAAGCGAACTTGCAATGGGATATGCAACCCTTTACGGTGACATGAACGGCGGCCTGGCAGTTCTCGGAGACCTCTATAAAACAGAAGTCTATGAGTTGGCAAAATTATTGAACCGGCCAAAAAGAATCATTCCCGCATCCACCATGCGGAAACCGCCCTCGGCGGAATTGCATCCGGGACAGAAAGATCTGGACTCCCTCCCTCCGTACAGCATCCTGGACCGGATCCTGAAAATGTGCATTGATCAGCAGATGAGTGTTGATGAAGCGAACAGGGCTCTAGGGTACGACGACGAAAGCCTGATCCGGTGGGTCCTCCACAGAGTGAACCGGAATGAATTCAAGCGGAAGCAGGCTGCACCCGTTCTGCGCCTGCGCCCGAATGCCTTCGGAAGCGGCCGCCGACAACCCATCGCCGCCCGCCGAAACGATTAAGGGCCCAGGCAGAGCCAGCGCACCGCCAGATTGTATCCCGCTATCCCCAACCCGGAAATCTGCCCCCGACATACCGGAGCCAGGTAGGAGAAATGCCGAAAGGCCTCACGCGCATAAATGTTGCTGAGATGAACCTCAACCACCGGAGTCGTAATCGCTTTGACCGCATCTCTAAGCGCCACCGATGTGTGGGTGTAGGCACCGGGATTAAAGGCAATCCCGTCCATGCCGGAGCGGTGCGCCTCATGCAGGCGGTCCACCAGATCCCCCTCATGATTGCTCTGATAAAACAGCAGCTCCGTGTCTGGAAACTCTCCACGTAAATCAACTTCCAGCTGCTCTAAGGAGATTTCGCCATATTGGTCCGGTTCCCGTTCCCCCAGAAGGTTGAGGTTCGGGCCGTTCAGAATAAGAATTTTTTTGTGCATCATCAACTTGAACTGAGAATCATTCCATCATATCCGAATTGCATGGTTTTTGGCAATTGTGCACTCTCCCGTGCATGGAGGACCTGATGGGACATGTGAATAAATACCGTCTGTTTGGCTCCAATCGCCGATGCAGCGTCTACGGCCTCCGTAATGGAAAAGTGGTGGGGGTGTTTCCGGGGGCGGAGAGCATCCAGTACCAGCAGGTCAAGATCCTGAAGTTTGGCGTACTCGGCTTCAGGAATGTGACTCACATCGGTTATGTACGCAAAATTGCCGATCCGATACCCGTTCATCGGCATTTGACCATGCAGCACCTCAATCGGCGTGACCTGAATAGAATCGGGACTCCCATACCGGCTCCCGACGTTGAACGGCATCTCCGCAGCCCTCAGGTCCAGGGTCCCCATGTATATGCTTCTTTCCTCCCAGACATACGGAAAAATCTGCCGCAGCACCGGGATGCTGCCCCGGTGCGCAAAACAGGCAATGGGAGCACAACAGTCAAAAAAGTACGGACGCAGATCATCCAGCCCCATCACATGATCATAGTGGTGGTGCGTCCAGAGCACCGCATCCACCTGACGTATCCGTGCACGCAGCATCTGCACCCGGAAGTCCGGCCCTGTATCAATGACAATACTGAGATCCCCGGCCTGAACATGGCATGCCGTACGCAGACGCTGATCACGCGGATCGGTCGACTGACAGGTCTCACAGTCGCAGCCAATCATAGGGATCCCCACGGAGGTGCCAGTACCCAATAGCGTGATCCGCATGCATCTCACTCGGATGAGTACTTCTGGATAATAGATTCCACATGCCTGCGCATCCCTTTTCGAATGGAGATTTTCTCAAGGGGAACCTCCTTCAGTGTGCGCGCCAGAACCCCTAGATGCACCTCAATGGGATGATGCCGGTTCAGAACAATCATTTTACTGCCCTCCAGCGTGCAGGACCCACCTCGA
Organism: Rhodothermales bacterium; assembly: GCA_022821875.1. Taxonomy (GTDB): domain Bacteria; phylum Bacteroidota; class Rhodothermia; order Rhodothermales; family Bin80; genus Bin80. The sequence continues at coordinate 14,020 of JAJECV010000010.1, read as the reverse complement.
AACTGCCCCTTGTCCCATCGGACCTTGTAGCCGGACTTCCGGGCTGCGTCCTCCATGGCACGTAGAATGGCCGTATCCTTGCTCATCCCTCAAAACCAGACCCCTGCAGACAGGGCATGCACCCGGCTGTCATAGTCATACACTTCATCCACGCTATCTGCAAATGCTCTGGATCCATTGATATTCCACAGTTGATAGCGGAACATATACCCAAGTGTGAGACCAAAACGCGAAAACACCTCCGCAATAAAGAACCGCATCTCCGTGTCCACCGCCCATGAAAACCCGACCGCATCCGCAATCTGACTGCCGGTAATTCCGATAAGCGGGATCGCCCGCAACTCCAGCCCTGCACGATCACCGATGGACTGAACCCATTCTCCACCTGCTCCAAACAGAAGTGCCGATGCGCCAAGGGGAGCAACATTCTTTTCTGCCGAGGTCCTGCGCCACGCTGCCAGAACTGCCAGCGGTGCTGAAAGACTCGTATTCTGCCGTTTGATCCTCGCAAACGAGGGAGCAAGCCAGCCCACAGCGGAGATATCCAGAAAGGTGCGCGGCTCTGCAGAACTGGCAAAGAGAAGGGATGCACGCACCTGCCTGCCGAGATACGAAAGCCCAAAGCCGACCCCCTGATAATCATACAATTCGCCGGTGGTCTGCGATCCCGCGTACGCGTGATCAATGATCCCGATACTGAACCCGCCACCCTGCCTTCCACGATCCGAAGACCAGTTCTGCGCGGCAATCTCTGTAGAGATCAACATCAGAAGCAGGGCCGCCAGTGAACTCCTGCGGGCATTCTCATGCATTGGTTGTCACTTTTTTTCCACGTGAAGAAGGGGGCTTCCGCGGTGCCTGCCCGTTGTGGTTCCTGCGCGGTTTGCGTGGAGTCTGTTTTTTGTTTGCCGGCTTGGACTTCCTAGGCTTTGCCTGTTTGGATTGCGCTTTAATGCGAACCATCCGGGGACTCAGATCCGTGATATCGTGCTCACTCGTCGCATCCAGAAACCGGAACTCATCTGCGCGGAGCTTTTCGGATTGGATCACCGTGATTCGGTGCTTATACTGGCGCTGCCACTGCATCTTTTTGCTCCGCCCCCATCGGCCCTGACTTACCCATGCAGCGGTGAACGGATGCAATTCCAAAAGCAAATTCCCTCCGTCATGTTTTTCCAGCCACTTTTCGATCCGCTTGGTCATCGCTTCAGGATCGGGCGGGGGGGTTCGATGGATCTTTGATTTGCGGGCAAGCCGGTGCGTGGACGTGACACTGACCCGACGTCGCTCACGTGCAATCTGGACAATTCCCAGTTCGCTCATGGGGAGATTATCGCACTGTACACGCTCACTCTGGAACGCCTGCGTAAGCTTTTCATCTACCTTTTTGCGATTATTCTCGTATCGCAGGTCTATAAAATCAACCACGACCAGACCACTCAGGTCCCGCAGGCGGATTTGCCGTGCAATCACCTCCACGGCCTCAAGGTTGACCTTTAAAGCAAATCCCTCAGGGTCATGTCTGGAACGGGTTCGTCCGGAATTCACATCAATCACATGCATTGCTTCGGTAGACTCAATGATGAGCGATCCACCCGAGGGGAGACTCACCTGTGTATCAAAGACCTCATTAATTTGATCTTCAACTCCAGAGGCTGCAAAGACTGATTTGCGGCCTTTATGCTGTTTGACCGCATTGATCATGTGGGGGGCCACCGCTAAAATATATCCTCGAATGGCTCGGTACATCCGGTGATTATCCACTAGAATACGCGAAAAATCATCCGAGAATAAATCCCGGATGATGGACGAGGCCAGATTTACATCCTCGTACAGTTTGATGGGAGGCTTCGGGGATCCCTGCAATTTTTTCTCAATCTTCCCCCACCGGTCCATAAGCAGTTGCAGATCCAGTTCCAGCGCCTCTTCATCCCTGCCTTCGGCAACGGTCCGGGCAATCAGGCCAAACCCGGATGGCCGGATTTTTTTCATGATCGAACGTAAACGCTGCCGCTCCCTGCGATTTTCGATCCGCCGGGAAACGGCGCTGTACTCCGCAAGCGGAATCAGCACCAGAAAACGTCCCGCCAGAGAGATATCCGTAGAGAGCCGCGGACTCTTACTGTGATAGGGCTCCTTGGTGATTGTAACGAGGATCCTCTGTTTGGATTTCAGCAGATTGGAATCCCCCCACCGGCGACGGAACCCGCCACCCTGGGAAGAGGACCTGGACGGCCTGGGAGACCAGGCCTCCATCGTCTTGGTCACCTTTGGCTTTTGATCCTCCACATACATAAGCTGCGGCTCAAGATTCTCTGCAAGATCCGAGAAGTGCAAAAACCCATGCTGATCTTCTCCAATATCCACAAACGCAGCTCGAAGGCTGGAGCGGAACGCGTCAATACGACCCAGAAAGATATCTCCTACGGTTCGCTCGTTATCCGGATTCTCAATCAGAAACTCAATCAGCTTCCCCTCATCAACGATGGCAATCCTCGTTTCCCTGGATGTGGTATTAATAATGATTTCTTTTGGCATATAGCATAATTTTAGGTGCGCTTATCGTGAACCTCCAGATGTACACCTGGTCATGTTCCCCAAGCAGGGTAAACGGTGACCGGAGGACAGAAAGTTGCTTTGCGCACTGATATTGGTTGGGGGCCCCAAGGGGCTCACGCCAGATTTTGATGTGTTCAATAGGCTACATTACGAAAATGTACGCGGTTTGATCCATTTTCGGCACATCATCAAAATTCAAGCGTTAAAGCATGAAATCAAACCGCGCACTATTGCTATCACTTAGCCTCATATGAATCCACCAATCCTTCCTCCCTCTGGCCAGGATCGTCATGCAAAAGGTCTTGAGGGTGTTATCGCACTGAACTCATCCATCTGCTACATTGATGGGCGTAAGGGAACTCTCGTTTACCGGGGGTACGCAATTGAGGATCTTGCGCAGAACAGCACCTTTGAAGACGTCGCCTGTCTTCTCTGGCATGGCCAACTTCCAGATGAAACCCGGCGGAGTACTCTATCCCGGCAATTGTCCAGACTTCGTCCTGTACCGGAAGCGGTTCTGCGGGCGCTTGTCCAGCTGCCTACCGACTTTGACGCAATGGCGGCACTGCGGACCGGTATTTCTCTGCTCTCGCACTACGACCCTGAAGCAAATGACGGTTCAAAAGAGGCCAATTACCGTAAATCGCTGCGTTTGACTGCACAGATCCCGGTTTTGATTGCCGCACTGGCCCGCCATCGCGAAGGAAAATCCCCGATTCCTCCGCGGGAAGCCGGAAATATTGCTGCAAACTTCCTGTACATGCTGTCCGGCGAGGAGCCGGGAGACCGTGCCGTTGAGGCCCTGGATGCCGCGCTGGTTCTGCATGCGGAACATGGATTGAATGCCTCCACTTTTGCAGCCCGTGTCATTGGTGCGACCCTCAGTGATATTTATTCCGCCGTCACGGGAGCAGTTGCAGCCCTCAAAGGGGCATTGCACGGGGGAGCCAATACACGCGTCATGATGATGCTCCTTGAATTACAGGAAAGTGGCGAAGACCCTGCGGAATTTGTTCGCAGAAAACTGGCGGCAAAGGAACGAATCATGGGGTTTGGACATCGCGTCTATAAGACTCTGGATCCACGTGCAAGCGTACTGCGACAGATGCTCGAAGAGCTCGGCCGTGAACGGGGTCAGATGGCCTGGGTGGATCTTTGCTCTACGCTCACCCGGGTGATGGAGGAAGAAAAAGGGATCAACGCAAACGTGGATTTTTACAGTGGACTGGTCTATCATCTACTGGGAATTGCCCCTGACTTTTACACGACCCTCTTTGTGATGGGAAGGATCACCGGCTGGTCTGCTCACCTTATGGAACAATGGGACGACAACCGGTTAATCCGGCCGAGGGCTGCGTATACGGGTCCTGTCGGACTCACTATTGATAGCGCAGCGGCCAAGGACAGCCATACCTAGAACCCACACCTGATCTTCTGGTAAACTCTTTCACAGCAACGCCCTGCATACCATGAAGTTGATGAATGCCCTCCTGTCCCCGGTTGGACGCAAGGTTCTGACCGGGGCGACCGGAATCGGTCTGGTTGCGTTTGTGATTGCGCACATGATTGGCAACCTGACCTATCTGTCACCGGATGTCAACGCGTACAATGCGTATGCCTACAAGTTAATGAGTCTCGGATGGCTCTTCTATACGATTGAGATTCTCTTAGCCCTTTGCTTTCTTTTGCATGCGGCGGTGGGGATATCCATCCGGGTGCGCCGGCGCAAAGCCCGCCCTGTCGGATACAAGTTCTACAAGAGTGCCGGCACCCCCGGCAAATCTGGCTACAGCGCCCGCTCCATGATCTTTACAGGGATCATCCTGTTAGGGTTTTTAATTTTGCACTTGAACTCCTTCAAATACGGACCTGGAGTTGCAGAGGGCTATACGGTTGAGTTGGCAGGAATCGGTGAGGTCCGTGATCTGCGTCGATTGATGACCGAAAAATTCCAGGAGCCGCTCTATGCCTTCGGGTATCCACTTGTGATGATCCTTCTTGGCATGCACATGCGGCATGGCGTGTGGAGTGCTCTTCAGTCGCTGGGCATGATGAGTCGCCGCCTGTCCCCTTATCTTTACACGACTGCTGCGATTTTGGGCATTCTGGTGGCGGTTGGATTTCTGTTTGTTCCGCTGTACATCTACTTCGGGGTCTAAGTCAAACAAAATGACCATATCTGCATCCGGGCTATCCCACAGTTCACATCTGAATGCAAAGGTCCCTGCGGGCCGGCTTCAGGAAAAGTGGGATGCCTACAAAAATTCGGTTTCTCTGGTTAGCCCTGCCAACAAGCGTTCCCACCATATTCTTGTCGTGGGCTCCGGCCTTGCCGGGGCTTCCGCGGCTGCAACGCTGGCGGGGCTCGGCTACAATGTGACCTGCTTCTGCATTCAGGACTCTGCACGCAGGGCCCATTCCATCGCCGCACAGGGCGGCATCAACGCGGCCAAGAACTATCCCAACGACGGAGATACCGTCTGGCGGCTGTTTTACGATACCATCAAGGGGGGCGACTACCGCTCACGGGAAGCCAATGTCTACCGGCTTGCCCAGGTATCCAACAATATCATTGATCAGGCCGTTGCGCAGGGCGTTCCGTTTGCCCGGGAGTACGGAGGGGTCCTCTCCAACCGCTCGTTCGGCGGAGCACAGGTTTCACGTACTTTTTATGCACGCGGACAGACCGGACAGCAACTCCTGCTCGGTGCCTATCAGGCCCTGAGTCATCAGATTGCCGCCGGGCGTGTCACCATGCTGCCACGCAGAGAGATGATTGATCTGGTCGTGGACAACGGCCGCACCCAGGGACTGATCACACGCAATCTGATTACAGGCGAACTGGAGCGGTACGCAGGGGATGCGGTTCTGCTTTGTACGGGCGGCTACGGGAATGCCTACTATCTTTCTACGAATGCCAAGAACTCCAATGTCACGGCCGCCTGGCGCTGCTATAAACGGGGGGCATTTTTTGCGAATCCGTGCTACACCCAGATTCATCCAACCTGCATCCCCGTGTCGGGAGAGTACCAGTCCAAGCTCACGCTGATGAGCGAAAGCCTTCGCAATGATGGTCGTGTCTGGGTTCCGAAGGATCCAAAAGACACGCGTGCGCCGGAAATAATTCCTGAAGACGGCCGGGATTATTATCTGGAACGCCGGTATCCCAGTTTCGGAAATTTAGTGCCCCGGGACGTTGCCTCCCGCGCGGCGAAGAAGGAGTGTGATGCCGGGCGCGGAGTCGGAGATACCCGCCTTGCGGTCTATCTTGATTTTGCGGATTCTATCCGCCGCCTTGGGGAGCAGACGATTCGTGAACGCTACGGAAATCTGTTTGAGATGTATGAGCGCATCACCGGTGATAACCCCTACAAGACACCGATGCGAATCTATCCTGCAGTCCACTATACGATGGGCGGCCTTTGGGTGGACTACGAACTTCAGAGCACGGTTCCCGGCCTGTTTGTTCTTGGCGAAGCGAATTTCAGCGATCACGGTGCCAACCGCCTGGGAGCAAGTGCACTCATGCAGGGACTGGCGGACGGATATTTTGTGATTCCCTACACCCTTGGCGCGTATCTTGCGGGAACCCGCCAGTCGGACCAGGTGCCCGCAACGAATGGTGCCTTCGCAGCCGTTGAAGACGAAGCAGGTACACGCATTGACCGGATCCTCAACAATGACGGAGACAAGTCCCCGATCCAGTTTCACCGGGAACTCGGCCGCCTGCTGTGGGATCATGTGGGGATGGCACGAGACCGGACCGGGCTGGAATCGTCAATCCATGCAATTGAAAATTTACGAGAGGAGTTTTGGGAGCGTGTCCGCGTCCCGGGTACTGCAGACCGGTACAACAAGAATCTTGAGTTTGCCGGTCGTGTGGCTGATTTTATTGAACTAGGATCCCTCATGGCGCGGGATGCCCTTCGTCGCGAAGAATCCTGCGGGGGACATTTCCGTGAAGAATATCAAACTCCGGAAGGGGAGGCTGCACGCAACGATGAGGCGTTTGCAGACGTAGCCGCCTGGGAGCATACGGACGGGGATCCTGCACTGCACCTCGAACAACTCTCTTTTGAGAACGTCCACTTATCTAAACGCAGCTATAAATAGTGCCATGATTATCAACCTGCGTATCTGGAGACAGGAAGGCCCCGACTCTCCGGGAAAGCTTGTAGACTACACTGTTCATGAGGCCAGTGAGCATATGTCCTTTCTGGAACTCCTGGATGTCCTCAACGAACAGCTTCTGGCAGATGGAGACGATCCGGTAGAGTTTGACAGCGACTGCCGGGAAGGAATCTGCGGATCATGCGGCCTGATGGTCGCTGGAATTGCGCATGGGCCCCGGAAGCGTACGGCGGTGTGCCAGCTGCATATGCGCAGTTTTAAGGATGGGGATACGATCACCGTGGAACCCTTCCGCGCACATGCCTTCCCGGTCATTCGGGATCTCGTGGTTGACCGGAGTGCTTTCGATCGGATTATTGCAGCACACGGGTATGTGTCGGTTACCACCGGCTCTGCGCCGGACGCAAACGCGATCCCGATCCCCAAAGATGTGGCGGACGAGGCAATGGATTATGCGGCCTGTATCGGCTGCGGCGCCTGTGTTGCTGCATGCCCGAACGGGAGCGCCTCGCTCTTTACCGCAGCAAAGATTGCACATTTGGCTCAGCTTCCCCAGGGGCAGGTGGAAGCGTCGCAGCGCGTCATGGCCATGGTGGATCAAATGGATGCCGAGGGATTCGGGGACTGTTCCAATTATGCTGAATGCGAGGCGGTGTGTCCAAAGGGAATTTCGATTGACGGGATCGCCGGCATGCGGCGGGCCTACATGAAAGGGGTTCTATCAGGGTAATGCTCCTTTTCGCCGTAATCTTCATCCCTTAGCCCCGAGCCAGGTTGTTACTTGCACATCTCTGTATCCTTGCTCTTTCGATTTATGCCATCGTCAGATCGAGTGATTCACTTGTAGATATTGCCAGCGGTCTTGGGGCCAAAGCCCGCTTGAACGACTACTTCATTGGCAGTTTTCTGGTTGGAATCGGGACTTCGCTGCCGGAGCTTTTTACCTCGGTTGCGGCGGCGGACTCGGGTTCTCCCGAACTGGTTGCCCCGACGGTCTTCGGCACGGTCATTGCCAATATCGGGGCGGGATTTGGACTGGGCGTTCTGGCCCTCTTCTTTTTTGTGCGGACGCAAGAGAATCAATTCCGTCTGATCACCAAATCTCATGCACTCTCGGGTGGAGAGTTAGATTTTGGAAGTGTCAATGCCATCCCCGTCATTTTTGCGGCGGTATCGGTGGTCTTGACCTTATTTCTCTGCCGGCTGGACGGTATCTTCGGCCGTTTTGATGCATCGCTCTTTCTGATTCTTTATGCGGTCTTCATCTATACTGAGTTCCGCCGGAGCCGTCAGCAGGCTCCCCCTGCAGATCCCCATCCCATCCGCCCGGAGATAAGGCTGTCCAGATCCGACAAGCGCCGCCAGATGAAAGCTGTGCGGCAGATTACTTTCCCGCTTTTGGTTCTCTGTGTTCTTCTAGTTCCCGGAGTATGGACCGAGTTGAGCATTATTTCTGCAGGAGATATTCCTTTCTGGTTTTTTATTGGAGGCCTGTTTCTGCTCTTTGGATTTGAGTGCTGGGATTACGGCCCGGAATTAACGAAAAAGGGGGGATCTGAAGCGACGAATGTGGCCAATGTACCTGCTTTGGCCGGGGTGGTGCTGCTGGGTTGTATTATTGGTGTGCTGTACTTCAGCGGCGTGATTGTTGTCGGAGCACTCGTCAAGATTGCCGAAGACCTGCAGATCAATTCAGGCGCATTGGCAGCAAGTGCCCTGGCGATTGGCACCTCACTCCCCGACATTGTCGTTGCGCTCAATGTGACCCGGCGCGGACGGCACAAACTCCTGGTCGGTCATATCTTCCAGTCAAATGTGTTTGATGCATTTCTGATCATGGGAATTTGCGGCCTGATGATCCCGCTTCCAGAGATTGCGACGGGTTCGGCAAACATCTCAATTATTGCCGCGGTCTTGCTCACCCTGCCTCTTTTGTGGACATTACGGTCCAAGAGATTAACCCTCTCTGGAGGGCTGGGATTGTTCCTCTGTTTCCTCTTTTTCATCTGGCGTCTCTACTGGTAGCTAAATTCGAGAAACGCTTTCGTGTTAAGGATGGACATCTGCTTCGTTTTTCTACGGATCCCCATCCCTGTTGAGCTCCTCCTCCGGCGGAGCATATGACTTCATTCGGTTCCCCTTCAATGGACCCCTGAACTGTAGTATCACGACAGGGCTTTATCTGTGAGTTGCACGGGGAGGTGGAATTCAGAGGAAACCCCCTCAAGCACTGGAGATTAGAGCAGCATCAACAGGTCTGAGGAGTAACACGAGGATAAGGAAGGAGGTATTGCTATACCACCGGGAAAAAGGATCAAGGCCTCATTCATTGTACAGCAGTTTGTATTTCCTTAGCACCGTTGATTCCGCCAGATTCTCCCGCGCATACGCATAGCCAAATTCATCTATGCAGACAAGACTTGAACGGGGAGGCATTTGAAATACACCCTTCTGCTCTCCTCCAAGTGTCATGACATGCACCGATCTCATCTCAGGCATCTCGTCTAACTTCCCCCATGTTCCAAGAATAAATTTCCCCTGTTGTCTAACACTGCACTCGTAAATATCAGTCCTCCGGGCACATAGCTAACGGATTCGGCCACATGATCTGGTAAGGGAGTTTGACGATCCATATCTAAGAATCTCCCTTCGTATCGAAGATGTAAGTTGACAACTGACATTCGGTTCAGAATACTCCCAGACAGGTCGTAGACATCAATGCGATTTACTGCTTGAAAAACGACAACGACCGTTCCTGGATTTCTCGCAAGCAAAACGAAAAGATTTTCGACATTGTACTTATAAGCGTCCCTGACCTTAAATATCTTCTCTGGATGACCGTGAGGAGAAAATGTGGACAAATGGAGTTCTAACTGTCCAATACGTCACGGAAACCTTCCATCAGATGACTGCCCCCTGGAAGGAAAAGAACTCACTGATCTGTACGGCTCCAAAGATGATTACGGCTCCCATGACAGTCCGGCCGAGGATTTCACCGGCGCGGCTGGAACGGGTAACCCACCAGGCAACGCCGCCTAGAACAATGATCAGCAGGAATGCAGCGGTAGCCAGATCATCGGTGAGCAGTCCAACGATCTTGGATACCGTGGAGGTTGCGACCCTGACTCCGCTGGCATCAGTAAGGACGGGGGAGCAGGGCGCTGAAGGCACCGGTCATGGTTGCGAAAATGAAGAGCCGTATTCGGTAAGATAGCATGTGTTTGCAGGAGAATGGTTTCCTGTGATACCCGCGGTTCAGGCATCAGAAGTGCACATTCTGTTACAGTTTGAACAAAATGCGAGGATAGAGATTAGAGAATCCGGTCTGGCTTAATTTTGTGGTCCAGGAGCAGGAATAAGGGGAACTCTCCCCTTTTATGGAACCGCCAATGACGAACCCAGTTAGACCGTTGTTGCCTAGAAGGTGGACACAACCGCAAGGTTTTGGGAACCTGAGATCTAGGCATGCTGTACAATGATTTACTCGTACATGCCGCTTGCCTGATGGTAAGTGAGCATCAATCTTAACCTAATCCGTTTCAAATTTGCCGGATGGCAGAATTTGTTTTTTATCTCGTATTGGCTATATTTACTCTTAAGGGGACAAGATAGGTATCCAGCAGGATCCGTGTCCCGACACTCACTCACTTAACAAACTATAGGAGTTTTATCATGAGAACTATGAAAACAACCTTCATCAATATTTTGGCTATTGTGGTTATCGTCTTTGGACTGATGGCATTTTCTGCTCCCACAGCATCGTATTCGCTTGCGGATAAATCGTGTTGTGGTGACTGCTGTGGAGATGTATGCGAGCTTCGTGAAGATGAAGAGGGCATTTCTTGTAAAGCCAAAAGTTGTTCGTTTCTGAGGGAACTTTTCAAAGGCTGTTCCCTTGACTGATGGTGAATCCTCACTTCTGAACGCCCATCACCCCACTTACAATAGCTTGAATGCGTGATGGGCGTTCAAACTTCATTTTTCAGCGAGTCTTGTTCGAGATTCCTGGATTTCGGTGGTGATGATACCCGATGACTCATGAAACGAGAATTTTCTTTTGCATGCCTTCTTGCCGCCCTGTCTCTGTGTAATGCGGCAGGTGCTCAGGTAAATACTACTCCTTACGAATTCATTGAGATTTTTAGAATCGGGGATGAGGCTAGTGCAGATTCCATATTTTTTGAGTCCCATTTACGCTCGCAGATAGCTGTGAATAGCGCCAACCAGTTATTCGTTGGCGGTGGGTGGAGGGTCTCTCCCGTTATGTCATTCTCAGAAGAGGGGGATTTTATAGGCTTTTTAGGTGCAGAAGGGGAAGGACCGGGGGAGTTCAAAACGAGCAGTAGTGTAGTCGTTGGCCCAAGGGATTCAATCTATGTTTTTGACGAGGAAATAGATCGTCTATTGGTGTTTGAACCAAAAACACTACAATACGTCTATAGCATGAACACGATTGACTCTGGATCAAGTATTTCAAGTCCCTATAAGTTACTGGGCGTAACAGAGAAGGGATATCTTTTCAAATTCGAAACACCATACCGTCCTCCGGGAAACGCCCTAGGTATAGAACCCGATGAGCCAAGATATAGTGTAATAAATCTGCTAGATAGAAAAGGTGCCATAATGCAAAGATCCGTGGCAAAGTTGCCCGCTAAAGAGCGTGTAGTCAGAACACAAGGATCATCAATTACCGTGATGTCACTTCCTTTTGGCAGGGCACCATTTTTCGTATATAAAGACAGATTGTTGTACACTGGATGGAATGACGCTATTGATATTTCAGTCATCTCCGAAAATGGCGAAGAGGTGCGAACTGTCAAGATCGCACATGAAACGGTACCCATTAGTCGGAGAGAGATTGAAGATCAAATAACAACTTCATCAAAGAAAGATCGCAGGTCAATCCTCAGATCCAAATTATTGCCCGAAACTAAACCTGCTTATGATGCACTTATTGTTGACGATGATGGATATCTCTGGATCAGGGAATATCCAGATTCCAAGTCTGAATTTGCTAAATGGTTGGTCGTCGGTACAGATGGAAAATTGATCGGCGAGATGGAGTTACCTCTGAATTTACTACTGAAGACGATAAAAGCGGGACGTGCATATGCGAGCGTGAACTCTGAGATGCACGGTCCATACATTGCCGTATATTCAATTACAAGGTAATATCCTTCTCTTCACCTGAATATACGGCCATTGGCCGACAAGAGAATAATCCAGGCCCGTAGTGCAAGTGACTATGCCGCCTTGGGATGTCGGATCCAGCGTTCTAATTCCTCCCGTTCAAGATTGCCTGGCTTGGGGATCTCAAGAGTATAATGATTTGGCATGGAGTTGATTTGTTGGTCCGACCCCAAGATACGAAAAATCATTCTACTGATCAACCATTTTTGATGCAGTACATTGGAAGGGAATCCTATTGTGGCGTTAATCAAGTCGGATAAGGAATTAACCGCTATTCCTGAAGCACCTGTTGAATGATTTTGTCCAGTTCACTCGTACTAAGAACTCCTTGAAAAAGTTTTCCATCAACGATCAAGGTCGGTATAGCATCAATTTCCAAGGATCTCGCTAAGCGAGTATCTGTGTTTATCTTTTCAGAAGGAATTTCTTCCTCCACACATTCCCGAAAACTATCCAGATCTGTTACGCCAATTGCTTGCGCCAAGCCTATCCAATCCAAATTTGAAGATACACCTTGAAGGCTAAATAACGCCTTGTGATATATCTCAAATTTTCCTTGAAGATTGGCACACTCAACTGCAATAGCAGCTGGATAAGCAGTGGTGTGAGACGGGAGCGGGAAATGCCGATAAATAACCGCTACATCGGTTGGATACATCTGCCGTATCTCATCTATAGTTGACTGAAGTCTTCGACAAAAAGGGCATTCATAGTCATAGAATTCAATAATTTTCACTTCCGCTACGTACGGCCCTAATATTAGATCGTTCTCTGACACTCGTTGCCAAGTGGTGGTGTCCAGTTGTCGAATCGGACTTGGCGCAAAGTTGAAGATACTCTTGAATAAGGGAATCTCTCGCTTTACTAGAAGAGCCGTGACCGTCAGAGCACAGATTACCAGAACTGTGGAGATTGCTTTCGAAAATGTAAGAGAACGCATCATTGATGGCTGGAGTTAATCAAGTCTTGCAGTGTCATAATGTAACTGTCTAATCGGGCTTCCCATCGGTAAAATTTCAAATGATCTTAACGTGAACTCTGTTCGGAGACTTTTGTTGCCCAAGTATTCAGATTGATGTTGCCCGTGCGCCGTGGAAAGGCGCTTCTTTCTCGTGGGTTCGGAGCCCACCGAATAATTGTCATTCCAGTTCGTATCGACCAAACGCAAGTTCGACTGTGTATTCAGATGAATCTGTCTGGACAATAATCAGATTGAATTTGCCCATCTGGCAGGTCTCATTTTTTGGAGCGATTTTTTACGTCTGGTTCAGGGTTAGAATGAGTACGTTTCGTGAATGTTTCATGGCCTGGATTCTTCGGATTCCGTGACCGGTTTTCGCATGAAATCTCCGCTGAGTTCGATGCGATAGGCGGGCTAAACAAGTCTGTCCAGAATGGCATCGGCAATCGTGGGATTGGACATGCACTGGTGCCAACGTTCAACGGGCAGTTGACGGGTTGCAATGGTCGAACGTTTCTGAATTCGGCCATCCAGGATCTGGAAGAGATCTTCTTGTCCTGACTTCGACGGTTTAACGATGTTTCCTTTTTGAAAAACCCCGTTTCCGTGCTCTATGAGCGGATTTTTCATTTATCCCATTTGTAGTGTTCAGCACCCTTGGATATCTAGCATATATTCCGTATCTTTATATCCTCATAAAGCCCTATAGCGCCAGACGGTGTTCTTCAAGGAAGGAATAATCCCCGAAACACAACATTCGAATCGTGTTTCCTGATTCAAGATTCACCCCCCAGAAGGGGGACAGGTAGTGTTCACTTTTCCCGGAAATCCCGCTCTGCGTATATTCATATGGGGGGTAACCGTCGATGTCAGGCCAACGTTCAACGGGCAGTTGACGGGTTGCAATGGTCGAACGTTTCTGAATTCGACCATCCAGGATCTGGAAGAGATCTTCTTGTTGGGTTTGGTTCAGCGTGATGCGGCCCCAGTCATCAAGAATCAGGACATCCAGTTTTTCGAGTGCACGCAGGATTTTCAGATACCCTCCATCCGCACAGGCAACCATGAGTTCTTCCAGGAGCCGGGGTAATCGGTGATAGTCCGTCTGGAAGCCTTCCATACAGGCCGTCTGGTGGAGTTTCGCACGGCGGAGTCTTCGCTCCAGGGAACGGTTTTCCC
>JAJECV010000110.1 GCA_022821875.1 Rhodothermales bacterium | reverse complement strand
GTCAAACCCCATGAGCCCTTCATGCCGAAGAAGTAAATTCCCCCAATTCTCCCACCTCCAGGGAAGTCAATTTGTCAAAAAAATGTCCGGTTCGTTAGGAATATTGTACCCTGGAAAAATCAAGAAAGGGGGTAAGTTCAGATATGGCATCTTGTAAAACTCCCAGTCTTAAAGATTTTTGTTCATCTGAGAGTACCCAGGAGTGCTTTTTAGCCTGGATTATTCGTTTTACAGGAGCCTCACATTATTCAGAATTCTGCACAGAGGCGGGAATGAATGTACCCGGGGTGGGACTCGAACCCACACAGCCGCAATGGCCAACGGATTTTGAGTCCGTCGCGTCTACCAGTTCCGCCACCCGGGCTATCATCAGCGCTTCTACTGCTCCCGGCCTGCACGGATCCTATCCCGCAGCATAATGAGCATGAAAACGCAAAATTGCATCAATCCCCTCCGCAAACCGGTCCAGCCCAAAATGCTCATTCGGGGAATGAATTGCATCCGAATCCAGTCCAAATCCCATCAATACACTGTCTAGTCCCAATAGATGCTTAAAATCTGCCACCACCGGGATACTGCCTCCAATACGTGTAAAATAAGGCGGGCGACCATAGACATCCTCCAGTGCATGTGATGCCGCAGACATCGCGTCACTTTCCCGGTCAATCAGTACAGGTTGAGCACCATGAATCACATTGAACGCCAACTGCATGGATGCAGGAACCCGCGCATGTAACCATGCCTCCATCAACTCAGCAATCTCGTCCGGGTCCTGATCCGGTACCAACCGCATGGAAATCTTTGCACTAGCCGTTGAAGGAAGAACCGTCTTGGCACCGTCTCCGGTATACCCTCCCCAGATTCCATTGCAGTCAAGGGTCGGGCGTGAGGTAGATGCTTCCAGAACGGAATACCCCGACTCGGTGCGTGGAGTGTGAACACCAACATCCTGTGCCCACGCCGCTGCATCAAAGGGCAAACCCGACATAGCACTGCGCTCCTCTTCGGAAAGAGGGCGAACACGATCATAAAAACCGGTGATCGTAATCCGGTGATCTGCATCATGCATCTCTGTGATTAACGCGGACAATGCGTGAATGGGATTGTGAATTGCCCCTCCATATGTGCCCGAATGCAGGTCACGGTCCGGGCCGGTCAACGTAATCTCCACATACGTCATCCCGCGAAGCCCATAGGTGACAGAGGGAATCCCCGGGGCAAACAGACTTGAATCCGAAATCACCACGACATCCGCCGACAATTCCTCTTTGTGTGTACGAATGAACCCTGGAAGACTCGCAGATCCTGATTCTTCTTCCCCTTCAAGAATAAACTTGAGGTTCACCGGAGGTGCACCTGTCGTTTGCATCCAGCATTCCAGAGCCTTGAGATGCATAAACATCTGTCCCTTATCGTCACAGGCACCGCGTGCATAGAGCACGCCTTCGCGAATGACCGGTTCAAAAGGGGGGGATGTCCAGAGATCCAGTGGATCCGCTGGCTGCACATCGTAATGACCATAAACCAGAACGGTCGGCCATGCCGGATCAACCGTGATCCCCCCAACTACAATTGGATGCCCCTCGGTCTGGACCGCCTCGGCATCCTGTACACCTAGACCTTGGAGATGCCCCGCAAGCCACTCTGCGGTCTGTACAACCTGATCCGAATAGGCAGGGTCCGTACTGATCGAAGGGATACGAAGCAGATCTATCAACTCCGCTGTGAAACGGTTTTGGTTGGCCTGTGAGTACGCCAACGCCTGAGGAATTGCCCTCATGTTCATTTATGATAATTGGAACCTATAATTCACTCTCATCTCGCCAGCGAAGCAGTCGCCATGCCCGGGTCGTGTCTGCACGTGCGAGCAGAAAATTCACATTCCCATCCCCCCGGAAGACATCCCCGGTATTCAGGGCAACCGCTAAATTAAAACTTCGCACTGCAACCGCCCGCCTCCCTTCATTATACTCCTGTCTGGTAATAATCTGCTTCCACTGCAGTTGCACATCCACTGTACTCTCAAATAAACGGCGAGTTGACTCCAACTCCTGACCAAACCCCCATTCACGCTCAATGCCCGTATCAAAATCCGTATAAATGAATACGAACGAGGAGTCAATCAGGGGTTCATAGAGCGACAGGTCCCGCAGTTCATACGCATGACGAAAATTTGTAAAATACCCTTCAATCGTTTTTGGATCTCCAAAAAGATCTTCAAACGGATCCCCATCGCCGATTGCCGGGGCAAACGGATTACATCCACCACACAGAAACGAGAAAACGATGACTGCTAGGGGCGATATATACAATTGATCCGACACAATCTGATTAACTGGCGAACTCTGCTTTTAGATCGCTCCAGGAATCCTCGGTGCCAATACTCTGATCACTCCACCTTTTGAGCACCCACAGGCCATCCACTTTCTTGGTGATCACCCAGACCAGCCTCCCCTGAAGGGTATCCGCAATCTGCTGGCTCCCGTGTTGGATCAGCAGCAGATAATGGGCATCCAGAATGTATTCGGTTTCACTGAGTTCCGTTTTGGCATCTTCCAAACGCAGAAGATTCCCCGAACTCCCCTTGGCGGCCTCTGCAACCGTGGTAAAATATCCATTTTCTTGCGCATGATCCCAGTTCGTCCACTGGTCTGGATCACGCGCATGCGCTGCCGCCGTGGGCGTGAACATAAACTCCTGATCCAGTGAGCGGCGATAATTGGCGGCATTCAACTCCGTCACAGCAGCGCGTAAGTTGTCAACGACAAGATCAGGGGCAACGGGTTGCAGCCATGTACCTGCCTCACCTACGGGCGGCTCCGGTGTACGAGCACCAAACACATCACAGGAGGCCAGAAACACCACCCCTATCCATATGCTGTGCCTCATTTTTTTATCCAACTGGCACAGAAACCGCTTCATAAGGGGCCAGTGCATCCGCAAAAGAGGCGGTATCTTCAAAAAATGCCACCACTTTACGGATTACATCATCTACGATCATATCCGGACAGGATGCCCCCGATGTGATTGCAATAGATACCGGCCGATGTGTCGGGATCCAGTCAACGGCCGTACGCACCTCCATGACCGGATAATCGTAATGATGGATCCGGTTCAACCCGATTTCATCTGCCCCCCGTATAAAATAGGTAGGGACAACCGTACCGCAGAGTGACACAATCTGACTGGTATTGGAGGAATTGTATCCCCCGACCACCAGTGCCAGATCCAGCGGCTGCTCCAGCATTACACGCGCAGCCTCCTGATTTTCATGCGTTGCATAACAGAGCGTATCACTGGTGTCTACAAAATGTCCGTCTTCCTGATAACGTTCATAAACGGCGTTCCGCAGGATATCCGTCACGGCCAATGTCTCGGTGACCAGCATCGTGGTCTGATTTACAACACCGATACGCTCCAAATCCCTGTCCGGATCAAACCCGTCGCTGTAACATTCTGCAAATCGTTCATAGAAATATGCGCGATCTTTCTCTCCCCGAATCACCTTTCCAAGATCCTCCGCATCATCGGTATCCCGGATTACAATCACCGGCGCATGCTTACTGGCATGCGAAAAGGATGCCCTTGACTCCTCGTGCAACCGCTTCCCGTGAATAATTACGGTATAGTTTTTATCCCCGATCTGCTCGCTCCGCCGCCAGACCTTTTTCACAAACGGACAGGTGGTATCATAGGTGCGAACATCCACCCCGCGGTCTTTGAGATCTTCTTTGATTTCCAGTGTCGTTCCAAAGGCGGGGATGACCACAATATCCTCCGGGGTCAGCGTGTCAAAACTGATCAGTTGATCCCCCGTACTTGAGCGCAGAAACTGCATTCCCCGCCGACGAAGATCATTATTGACCTGTGGGTTGTGGATCATTTCCGACAGCATAAACAGCCGCCGGTCGGGATGCTCGGAGATGGCGCGATAGGCAATTTCTACAGCATTTTCCACCCCAAAGCAGAATCCGAAGTTTCGTGCAATCCACACTTTGACCGGCCCAAAGTCCAGAAGTGACGGGACCAGATCCTTCTTTCGCGGATCTGCGGCCATCCGTGCCGTCTTGATCACCGAAATGATCGGACTTCGATAAAACTTGGGAATATCAAAGTTTCGTGGCATAATTGAACCCAGGGGGTTTTATGTTTTTCAGCGAACAGCCTGTTTTGGAAATATTCAGGGGGGAACTCCCGTCCTGTAGATAGAATCAGACCCAATAGTAAACCGCTCTTCATTACGGATGTTCTATCACGGTCAAGATAGAATATGGGAGGACTTACTCACCTTTCCCATAGAACCAACCGACATCCAGAGGCACCCCGAAGATAATCAGAATTCAGCATCTAGAAGGGATTTCCCCGTCATCGGGAGAGGATAGCCCTGACTGGGAAAACGATCTCGAAAAAATGATTATCCAGACAATAATAGCTACGCAAACCAGTTTTGCTATGGTAGCGGAACTTATCGACCAGGGTTGGGTATGCTCATACGGGATTGCCGTTGTTGGATGGTTTTGTTGTGTCTCAATGTGAGAATATGGTTCCATACGTTCCGAATTAACGTATCTTAGACGATACATGAGAAACCCCCATCAACAACACGGTTAACCAGTAGTTCTAATTCCAACAGAAACGGAGATATCATGGAAATTGCTCTTGCATGGCTATCAGCGCTCTTTGCCGGACTTGCTGCCATTGTCACCTATCTTATGTGGCGCAGCACTAATCGTACCCGTAATGAGGAACAGGCAGAATGGAAGGGACGGATTGATACTGTCCTGGAACGAATCATGGACGAATTAAGGGAAGTGCGCCTGAGACTGAATAGAATGGATGAAAGACTGAATGGACTAGATGGGAGACTGAATGGACTGGATGGTAAGCTGGATCGCGTGGAGGGGAGGCTGGATCGCGTGGAGGAGAGGCTGGATAAAGTAGATGAAAGGTTGGATTGCGTGGATAGAAAGATCGAAACCAACAGTACTGCAATTAATCAACTCCGTCAAATCGTGTTTACCCGTTTGAACATTCCTTCGGTAACTTCTGAGAGTCCCCTCCGACTTTCGGAACTCGGGAAAACCCTGTCGGAAGAAATTGATGCAGGAGCATGGGTTGAACGAATTGCCGATCAGTTGAAAGTGAGCGTTGCAGGCAAAGATGCTTATGAGATTCAATCCTTCTGTTTTGACTATGTGGAAAATACCGACCAGTATAGTGATCAGGAGCGAAGAATTATTCACAAAGTTGCCTATCAACGGGGGATCATGGCAGAAGAAATTCGCCGCGTCCTCGCAATTGAACTGCGGGATAAACTACTGGAACACACTGGACTGGCATCCCGTGGATAAAGCATGATCACAGAGTCAGACAGCATAACTGCGCGTCGCAGATTGCCAACCCATCTATTTTTGGCCCTTTTGAGATTCTAAAGCACGAAAGACCTCTCTTCTATGGCTATTTTGAGCGGTCTAATCCACAAAAACCAACCCGAAAAGCGTTGCTCAGATTTTTTCTGGATTTTATACCCAGGCTGCTAGCGGCCTTCGAGGAGACGCAAGAAACCTGAGAAATATTTGAAACTGAGACAAACGGCAGAGGAGGCGACACCTGACGGTCTGAACTTAAATGTCCAAATACTGGTTCCCTATACTCTTGTCAATTTCTGATCGGCTGTAACGTGAAAACTTCGGCGAGAGAGACACTGGAAGTTGTCTGCAATGAGAATCCTTTGGGCTTAGAGGGACACCTGTTCAGGAAAGCCTGCCTCCAGAATTCAACTACAGCCGCCGACTGAGTTGTGCGCTCATCTCCCTGCTGAAATTGGCGTAACGGTTTTCCTTGATCGCCTGCCGGGCACCTCGCATCAACCATGCATACAAACCCAGATTCTGCATCGCAGAAATCTGCAACCCCAGGATTTCATTACACTGAAATAAATGCCGAACGTATGCCTTGGTAAAGGTCTGGCTGACGTACGTGTTCAGTCCGCTGTCCAGCGGACTGGAATCACTAGCCCATTTACGGTTCCGGATATTGACAACTCCCCGCGTGGTGAAGAGCATGCCGTTGCGCCCGTTGCGTGTCGGCATCACACAGTCAAACATGTCCACACCCCGTCCAATGGCCTCAAGAAGATTGGCAGGCGTGCCGACTCCCATCAGATAACGGGGTTTGCCGGGGGGAAGCATTTCACAGCAGACATGCACCATTGCATAGAGCGCCTCCGCTTCTTCCCCCACCGATAATCCGCCGATTGCATAGCCGGGAAAATCCATATCCATCAGTTCCTGTGCAGATTCACGGCGCAAATCCGCAAACGTACTCCCCTGTACAATTGCGAAAAGATATTGCGGAACCCCATACCGGGAACCCGAATCCGCAAACTGCGCCTTACTCCGCTTTGCCCATGCAGCCGTTCGTCGATTTGCCTGCTGCGCATAGGAGCGACTGACCCCTGCCGGAGGACACTCATCCAGCACCATCATAATATCGGATCCCAGTGTCCGCTGAAAATCCACCACATTCTCCGGCGTAAAGAGATGGCGGGATCCATCAATGTGACTCTGAAATACGGCCCCCTCATCGGTAATCTTGCAGCGACTCGCCAGTGAGTATACCTGGAACCCGCCCGAATCCGTAAGAATCGGCCCCTCCCATGCCATGAATTTATGCAACCCACCGGCTTCTGTGATCCGCTGTGATCCCGGGCGCAAATAAAGGTGGTAGGTGTTTCCGAGGATGATTTGTGTGTTCAAATCCCCTTTCAATTCCCGTGGAGAAAGTCCTTTGACGGTTCCCAATGTCCCCACAGGCATGAATACCGGCGTACGGATCCTGCCGCGCCCGGTCGTGAGTACACCCGCACGCGCCCCCCCGGATGTATGAGACACTTCAAACTGCATTGGATTCAGTGACTTCCGTACCATCAAACCGGTTCAGTGCCGCAACCAGCAGCGCATGAGCATGCGCGTCAACCCCAATCGCAATCACTTCCTGCTCCCCGTGAACAAGAAGTACATCTTCCGGGATGTGCGTCATATAACTTTCTACGCGACCATTCCATTTCCGGTAATACCGCAGTGCAGAAATAACACTGTAATCAATCACCGAATCCATGTTCAACTCTACACTTCTTCTTCCCTGTGTGACACGGATTGATGATCCCGTGAAAACCACCCGAACCCCTGGACAATAACCGATAAAGCCCCCCGCCACAATCAGAACTGCAATTCCCAGTTGAACCCGCCAGTACCAGGTGGCAGTCTGAGAATGATTCGTAATCTCTTCATGCCAGAGGCTCCAGATCATAAACTGCAGTATAATTGCCGCAGCGACGACACTCGCTATGGTGATCAGATACCATGCTTCCGCCTGTCTCGCATCCTTCATGCTACGCCGAAAGAGATGTCCTAAAAGCGAACGACTTGCGCACCACCGTGCCCGGCTGGAATAAACAAGCGGAGAATCCACGTCTACTGGCCCAGTTGCCGCTGTAATGAGTCAAGCATCGCCGCCCTCGCCTCCAGACGCGCCTCCAGTGCCAGGAGCTGCTGCGTCTTTGCCTCGAGCGCCTCAAAACTTTCTGCAATCGCCTGTTCCCGCACCTCAAACGGAGCCTGCTCCATGAATCCCCGCTCCTCAAAGTATCGCTTGAAGAGCCAGTTATGTTTCCCGGCCTCCATGAGTTCTGCAAACCGGAATGCCCCCAGAGATGCCCATTCTGCCATCGCCTCCACGCGCCGCGTCAAAATCCCGACCCCGACAATGATCTGCTGAAGCGTATCCGCACTGGCCTGCACCGACTCATACAACTCCGAATCATTGAGGAGCTGGGCAAACGTCCCACTCCCCGCATCCAACTTTCCAAGGATAGATTCCACTCCCTCGGTAGCCTGAGTGGCAAGCATGACCAGCGCCTCTGCATCGTCCCCAAGATTGGCCATCAGGCGTTCGGTTTCCTGTGCGGTAGCCACCATGCTGTTGTATAATTCAGGATCGTAAATGAGTTTGCCCAGGGTGCCTTCGCCCGCCCGGATATCATCAACAATCCCCTCAAATGATGTCGCGGACTGCTCAAACCGATGCACCGATGCAAGCGCCTTGTCGGTGATTTCGAAGAGATCAAAGGGATCAACTCCTGTAATGAGATCAAGATTCTCCAGCGGAGCGGGTTCCCCGCCCGCCATCGGAGGGTTCACCAGTACGACAATCATGCTGCCCAGAAGTCCCTCGGTCTTGATCTCTGCCTGGGTGCCCTGATGCAGAATGGAGCGGGCTCTGGTCCGGATCCCCATCGTGACTTCAATCATCTCCCCCGGCTCATTAGGGAGCGCAACACTCTGAACCGCACCAATACTCACCCCCTGAAACTGCACATCCGCACCAGGCCTCAGGCCGGCGACCGAATTGAATTGCGACCGGACCAAAAACCGGTCACTGAAGAGTAAGGTCTGGCTGCCGACAACGAACAGGACGGCCGTCAGAAGCCCTAAACAAATCATGACAACAAGACCAACACGGACCCGGGGGGACATCATTCAACAGATAGACCTGATCGGCAATGAAAAGCAAATCGCCCTGCAATGTTGCACCGAAGTGCATCAATCGCTCCCGTAAACATGCAGTGCCGCGCACAATCATCTCTGCAAAAACTCCAAAATTCCATGCTCATTATCCGAAAAATTCACGTAGTTGCGGGTGTGCGCCTGTGCGCAGTTCATCCAGCGTACCCTCGGCCAGTGCCTTTCCACGGTACAGAAACGTTGCCTGATCCGCAATGATTTCCGCACATAAAAGATCATGGGTGATGGCAACGGTCGTAATGCCGCGTTCGGCTTTGAGCCGCATGATCAGATTGGATACGGTCCGGACACTCACAGGATCCAGCCCCGTCGTAGGTTCGTCACAGAGCAGAATGTCCGGGCGCAGGATGATCGCACGTGCAAGTGCAATCCGCTTCTTCTGACCTCCAGACAGTTCGGCCGGATACTGCGCAGCTGCATGTGGGAGATTGACCCATGCAATCGCCTCCTGGATCTGCTCCGTGCGCTCCGAATGAGATCGTGTACTGTGCCGGCGCAAAACAAAATCCAGGTTCTCTTCCACCGTCATTGAATCAAACAGTGCACCTCCCTGAAATAAATACCCGATCCGCAGACGCAATGCATTGAGGCTGGACCGGTCCAACTGATCCACCCGCTTTCCCTGAACCCACACCTCTCCCGAATCAGGTGCCATCAGGCCCACCATATGCTTTAACAGAACACTCTTCCCGGTACCGGACCCTCCCATAACCGCAAGCGTGCTGCCCCGCGAAACACAAACCGACACACCTTGCAGAATTTTGCGCTCCCCAAATGCCTTGTGAAGATTCCTGATCTCAATCTCCGGCTGTATTTCGGTCATTCAACTTCCAAAAAGAATCAGAGACAGACGAACCATCATGACATCCGCCAAAAGTACCAGTAATGACCCGATCACCACTGCACGCATGGCAGCCTGCCCCACTTCGCGGGTGCCCCCCCGAACATGATATCCTGAGTAGCAGCCAATAATTGCAACCAGAAATCCGAATACACCGGTTTTCCCGGTGGAGAAAAGCACATCGGACAGACGGAGACTCGAAAACGCCTGATCAATAAACAGTCGATAATCCAGATGACTGGACAGGAGCGACTCTGCATAACCCCCGAATAGTGCAACCATATCACAGGCAATCGTCAGAAGTGGAAACATCACCACACAGGCCAGAACGCGTGTCACGACAAGATACTTGAAGGGCTGTAAGGCAGAGACCTCCAATGCATCGATCTGCTCCGTGACCCGCATAGATCCCAGTTCTGCCGCAATGCCCGCTCCCAGGCGACCCGCAAGTACCAGCGAGGTAATGACCGGCCCAATCTCCTTGACCACCGATAATGCCAGCATACTCGGCAGAACGGCCTCGGCCCCGAACCGTGCAAGAGTACCCCGGCTCTGCATAGACAGCACAATCCCGATGGAACAGCCGGTTACCAGAACGAGGAAGAGGCTTTTAGACCCCGTCTCATCCATTTGGCGGATCAGTTCCCGCCCCTCAAACGGACGCTGAAACAACTGCTGAAAGAACATGCCCGAGAACGCTGCAATTGCGCCCACTTCATCAAGTATTTTTGTCCATACACGCATTACGGATCCATTACCAGGTATACTGGGATAATATGCTCAATCCTAACGCGCCGGTCTCTCCGCGCATACGGGCAATCAGCCATGGATACAGGGCATATTCTATCACCAATTCCCGATTCGTTTCCACCGAACGGCTGGAGGTCGTGGATGCTTCGCTGATCGGCCATTTAACCGAAGCAAACAGTTTGCGGGAAACATACTTTCCGGCAGTGAGCGTCACACCGCGTCCGGTTTCCGGATTGATCTGCACCACATCCAGTCCCAGCCCCGCCCCCGCTGCCCCTGCCACCAGACTGGACAGCTGCTGAAG
Organism: Rhodothermales bacterium; assembly: GCA_022821875.1. Classification (GTDB taxonomy): domain Bacteria; phylum Bacteroidota; class Rhodothermia; order Rhodothermales; family Bin80; genus Bin80. The sequence goes on along the minus strand of JAJECV010000110.1, from coordinate 16,617 downwards.
TGCCAGATCACTGCCGCTCTGGAGTGCGCCCCCTCCAGCCAGCTGAAATGCATCCGCCGCAGGCCGCCCGGTCGCCATATACGAAATCATATCTGCCCGGTCAAGTTGTACGGGCTCACTCCGTAATTCCAGTGTCAGTGATTCCGGATCCTGCAGGCGCCCGGATGCATCCATCAGGATGGTCACGGGCGTTTCCTGCCCGCTCTGGTTCGGAATATCCAGCGCGGCCTGCAGGTCAAAGAACGGGTTGGTCGCCGCACCCGCAAAGGTCACTCTCCCGCGCCGGATGTCAAAGCGCCGCCCAAATTGCCGCAGATAACTGAGTTCCGGCACAATACTTACGGTTCCATGAAGCTCCTGATCCGCGTACGGCTCCTTGTTCAAGGAAACCGAACCACTCAGTAATACGGTCATCTCGGGGTTCTGCAAACTGTGCAGCCGCACCGTTCCCGGAAGACCCACCGATAAATCCATCGAGAGCGCGTCTACAAGTGAATAGGTGGTGGTGTCCCATACACTGGCACGGATATTAAAATACTGCTCCAGCATCTGCAGATCCGTTTCCGTAAAATTAATGGTACCGTCTGCCAGCGTCACCGGTACATCCTGCGGCCGAATCACCGCACTGGTCATCTCAATCTGCCCCGTCAGTTCCGGGCTCCGCACCGTTCCCCCCAATGCCACCGATCCGCTGACATCCGCAACATAGGGGGCCGTATTCGCCACCCGGAAATCCCGCAGATTCATCGCCAGATCAATTTCTCCCCGATCCGGCTCACCCAGGGTCATATGCCCTGACCCGCTGACGGCCCCCTGACCACTTTCGGCATACAGATTTTGAACATAAACCGTATCCTGACGCATCACCGCATTGAGTTGTACCTCTGCTGGCCGAATCCTGAGTTGCGGCAGCCGGGCGTATCCCTCAGAGAGAGAGAGTTCTCCGCTCAGCCTGGGAGCAGTCAGAGATCCTGTCATTCCAATATCTGCAGTCAGTTTCCCCCTGAGGCTGCTGATTTCATCCTGGGCCAGAAAAGGGCTGACCCACGAGATATTGAATGCATCCGCCTGCATTGACAGGGATGCATCGGGGAAGAAAGCCTCCTTATCCTTTTTTAATCGCAGATCCAGAGGCAAAAGACCTGCCATGGTGAGTGTGCTCCCGTCTACATGGACAAACTCCGCTTCCATATCCAGACCATTCTCCTTATAGTCCATCCGGGCATCTACGCTCCCAACCCGCTCATTGTCTGAATTCACCATCAGATTCACCGAACCCGTCAACTGCGGTGCGGTTGCCGGTCCATAAAAAAACAGATCGGCATTGGCAATTCCTCCGAGGCTTGGTATCCCCAGAATATCGGTAAAGGGAGCAAGTTGGACATTGTAGAGGTTGAGCCCCAGCCGCTGCTCCCCGTCCGGGTTCACGATCCCGTCCAGGGTGATTTCCTGATCTTCACTCTCCAGAACAAAATAGCGAACCCGGATTCCGTCATCAACCAGAATTTCAGCCGGCACCCCTAGATGCCACTCGGCATCATCCAGATAGAGGTCTAAATTGCGTAACCTTCCCCGACGTGCCGTCAGATCGGCCTCCCCGTCCATGTAGAGGGAGCGGCGGTCATCTACACCGAGCCGCGCCTCATAGTGGATCCTTTCCTGCTGCCCTTCAAGTTTGAGCCAGGTGTGCCGGGTCGCCAGCGTCGGAACCGACAGCCGCTCAAGAACCACTTCGGCGCTGCTGAGGCGGGGCTTCAATAGCTCCAGTGTCCCCTCCGCATACCCGGAAACCCGAAACGCACGCATGGTGCGCCAGGTTAACGGCCGCGTCGTGATTCCCGCAGCCCATCGCAGTGAATCGGCATGATAGGTCAACTGTCCCCACAGAGTATCTGTTGCGCCGCCGGCAACCGGAACACCTCCCGTCCAGTCTGCAAGCACCCCTGGATTTGTGAGTGCTCCACGAAATTGTAGAGAGTCCGATGATCCGCCAAAGATCGCAACCCCTCCCTGTGCACCCAGCCAACCGGCATTACTGGAGAGGTCAAATGTATTAAGCCGGACAATTCCGCTATCCAGCGTCCCTGTAAACCTGAAGCGGTCCAGTTCCACATCACCAATCTTCGTGCTGTCGCCTTCAATCTGTACATGACGGACGATCATGGTTCGCGGGTCCATCCCCTTCATGTCTATATCGAGAGATCCGCTGAGTTGCATATCTGCCAAGCCCAGATCATTCATGGATAGATTGCGGAAGGATCCTTTGGCGAGTACTTCCTGTTCTGCGCCGATGTGCACATGCTCAACGTCTACATATCCGTCCTCTAGTTCAACCACTCCAGAGGCGGATACCGAATCTCCCGCTGATTCTATGTGCATCTGTGCGGCAGTAATCACCAATTCATTTACCGTTGAGGAGTCCAGGGACAAGGCGGCATATCTTCTGGCACCCCACTGCAAACTGTCAATCTGTCCGGTAAGCAGGGTTGAAAATGAATCCAGCCCCGCAAGTGCGCCCACATCCATATCCGAAAATGCACCTCCTGAAAGATTGACGGTCAGCGGAGCATCCAATGGAAACGAATGCGCCCGCATCTCCAGCTCTCCCGATCCAACCCTTAACCGACTGTCGATGACGGCCTCTCCCTGTGACATCTCCAGCGCAATTATGCCTCCGGTAACCGTCTCACGATTGATCATTGAAGATGCGACCGTGAACATCCCGTTAGCATTTTGCAGCCCTCTGCCGGAAAATTGCGCCTGTGCATTCAGCACGGTCTCTATATCAATCCCCATATCCTGCAGGTTCAAGCCGCTGATCTGCCCGTGATCTATGTTCCATTCAGGAGAAGCACTGCCAAAATGTACTCCGCCCTCCAGTTCAACGCTTCCCGATGGAAACGCTATCCTTCCGTCTACATCAAGATTCAGCCCCCGCAGTAACAATGTTATCTCCCCCTGGGTAACGGGAATCTCGTTCCAGAAAGACGGCTGCACATGAATCCGGGTCATGATACTGTCTGGAGGCCAGTTGGTCGTTGATACAGCCGTCAGACTCACCTGACTGCGCATATTTTGCTGGTTCATCAGTGCATCTACATCCAGTGCATCTACCTCAAGCCTTGCCGTGAGTCCAGACGCATGGCGGCCCGCTTCCAGAGCAATTCGTGTAGAATCCCCCCGCAAGATACCTGCAAACCGGAGGAGATCATCTCTGGAGTACAGGCGCAATTCCCCGCCGGTGATGTCCAATTCCCCCAACCTCCCCGGCAATAATTCCACAACCCCCTCCAGGGAATCTCCCCATGCAACGCGAAAATCACCACTGATGGCACTTGCGTGCTGCGCGGCAAGCACCTGGGTATTAAAATCTCTGAATTGACCGGTAAACTGTCCCCGTGCAGGTGAAAGGCGAGCCATTCCGGCCAGCTCCAGCGAACCCATCGCAAGTCTGGAATCAGCGTGGATCTGCAGGTCCCCCCCTTGCAGATCCCCATGTATGCTTACCCGTTCAATGGGAATATCTGCGAGAGTACCCGCTTCCAGATTGACCTCAACCCTCCCATTGAGCGAATCCCAGGACATCCCATCCACATAACCGTATATGGATCCCGTCAGATTACCGGCCAGATCTGAAGACACATGCCCCAGATTAAAGTTCGCAAACTCCAATGTGTCCAGCTGTACGGAGGGCGGACCCATCTGCGTATTTCCACGCAATTTCAGCACCGCTCCATGCCGGAATTTTCCATCAAGTGCCAAATGCAGTGAATCCCTCTCTCCCCGGATTGCCATCTCCACAACCAGCTCTTCCTCCACATTCGGCAAAAACACTTCCAGTACCTCTCTCGAAAGCGGTGTCGCAGTAATATCCAGATTCGTGTGCGGTCCCAGAACCCCACGGGCGCCAATCGCAGTCGCCGGCCCCTTCAGCGAAAGCGTATCTACGCTGAGCAGCCCCTGATCCAACTCCATGCGGAACTCCGCGGAGACCTGTAAATCCGCCTGCTGCCAGACAAGGTCACCGTAGAGCGTATCCACCTGCAATGCAGATGAAGTAATCTGGCCCTGTATCCCAATCCGGGAAATTTTAAGTTCCTGTTCCTCCAGATAAAAACTGCCTCCCTCCAGATGCATTGATCCAACCCGAAGAAAAGCAAGAGACCCGAACCCTGCCTCCTCTTCGTCCATATGTTCAGTTTTTTCGGATGGAGAGTGATGGAAATGAAATGCCGGCTGCTTAAGCACTGCATGACGTATCTGGAGGCGACCGGCTAGCAGGTGTGCGGGCGAAAGACGGACCTCTGCCGTATCCACTTGAATCCGGTGACGGCCAACCCTCCCCTCTAATCCCCGCACTTCCAGTGCATGCATCCAGAATCCATGCAGGGAGTCAAAGGTGAATTCTGTCTCACCGGCATCCAATGCCCGGCGTGCCAGCCAACTCAGGCACCATGGAGTCTGTGCAAACCCTAGCACCAGTACAACTCCAGTGATCACCAGCCAGCGGTTCTTAAAATGCCTGCCCAATACTGAAATGGACATTAAAACGGTACCATATATTCCTGCGGTCTTCCCGGGATCCGGCATTTGCCAGTGCATCGCCAGAGGACTGCAAATCCAGTGGATCGGGATTTAATTTCGCCGCCACATCAAGGCGAATAAATCCAATCGGGGTATCATAGCGCAGCCCCAATCCAGCTCCAACCTTGAACTGGCGCAGGGTAATCCGTCCGGTATCTCTGAATCCGCACTGAACTGGAATGCGAACGGTCCGATCTGGATCCTCAAAAAAAGTCTTCGCACAATTTCCTGCACGCAGAGAGGAGACCGCTCCCGCATCTGCAAACGCCGCCCCGTACCATGGCCCACGCAGACGAAACCGGAGTTCGACGCTGCCCGCTAAACGAGCCAGCCCTCCAATCGGTTCATACACACCGTCCTCCGAAGCGCCCCCCTCACCGGATGTACGTGACGGGGTGCGGATTGCCTTGGGACCTGCCAGCCCTGTACTCCAGCCCCGTACATCATCTGCTCCGCCGATATAAAACCTCAATGGATCAAACCGGTCCTCGGTAGGCTGCAAAAACTGCGTGTCCACGGTCTCAGTCCCTTCCGAACTGTAAAGTGTCCTGTGCCGGATTCCTCCCGGCCAGATCCGTCCTGCCTTGAATCGTCCGCTAAAATTGACATTTCTGGATAGAGGCCAGTATCCTGCCACCTGCAATTGCATCTTCAGATAATTGACCCCGAACGGGCGGGCACCAAGCCAGGATTCAATCCGCCCCCCCTGCTCAATCAGTGGCTGCAGAATTACCCCGTAGGTCGGGCGCAACAGGTTATCCGTCCACCCCAGTGTTCCGCCAAGGATCAAAACACTTTTATCATAGGCATCTCCTGATGTGATCGCCGTGAAGTTTTTTGTGCGACTGAAACTGTAGCGCAGACTAGTGATCCGCGTCTGCTGTAAACCATAAATAAACGTCGTGGATACACCAACCTCACGCCGGTTAAAGTCGAAAATCTTTGAGGATGCTCCGGCAAGGGGATCCCGCTCGTACTGAATGAACGGTTCCAGAATTGCCCGCAACTGGCTGATCCCAAGGTAGGGCTGCGTCAGCGCAACGGCACCGCGTGCAGATCGCCCTGTTACTGCACCAATCCCGGCTGTCGCCAATAAGCCGGTCTGAATCTGGGCGGTCAGGGTTAATGTCCGTGCCCCATCCAGAAAATTGCGGTGCGTCCAGCGCCCCTCCCCCGTGATTCCCTCACGCTGGTGATACCCGGTTTCGGCGGATACATGACGGGGCCGTGCACGCTCCAGATGAATCCGCACATTGACCGTACTGTCCCGTGCCTGCGGAGGGGTCTGCACCTGAACGACACTGAAGAGCCCCAAAGCAAACAGTGCCCGCTGTCCGTCAATCAGATCCCGCTGCGAAAACAGATCCCCTTCCCGGAAAGGCAGGGCTCGCAAAATAACCCGCCGGTTCACGGCAGGTGCTCCCTGAATCTCAATTTGATGAACCGAACCGAGTGGCCCTGTATCCACCTGAAAACTGATATCTGCGGCATTGATGACCGAATCAACATTGAAGGATGTAACCAATTCGGCGAACGCATATCCTTTATCCTTGAACCAGCTCAACACCTTATCCTCAATCTGTACCAGTTCAAAATGCGTGAACACATCCCCCACCTCAAAACTAGTCCGGTCCCGAAAGTCAATCCATGCTTCACGCAATTCTGTATCCAGGCTCGCCGCCAGGTACCCCGATTCTGTATAAAACCCGACATCCTGAATAATCACCGGAGGTCCCTGGGCAATCTGAAACCGGATGGTCACAGTGTTGGATGCCTGATTCAGTGTGGAAGCGGAATAGTCTACATACGTATGCAGGTAACCGGCTTCCTGAAAAGCCTGACGAAGCCGGACCACATCCCGTTGCAATTCAATCGGGTTCAGGATATAATCATCCCGTACCGTGCGCTGCAATAATCTGACAAGCCGGTACCGGCGGGGAACCGCACGCAGTGCGGTCAATTGACGAAGTTCCGAGATGCTGAACCTGGGCGGGTAGCGCTCTGCATCCATATAGCGAAACTCTATGCGCCGCACAGATGTGTTCTCATTCACATTCAAGAGGTCTGACTGCGCCAGAGTTACTGACACGGGTACGAGTCCGAACAGGGCAATTCCTAGCAGGCCCCTCATGCAATTCAGGCGGAAGCCTTGCGCTTTTCGTAAACCGGCGGTTTTCCTAATGTGATGGTCTCTTCGGTAATCAGGCAGAGGCCTACATCCTTCACGCTGTGAATCTCAAACATGATATCCAGCATGGCCTGCTCCAGTACGCTGCGGAGTCCTCGTGCACCGGTGCCCAGTTTGTGCGCACGCTTAACGATACTGCGCAGTGCCGATTCATCAAACACCAGATCCACCCCATCCATTGCAAACATCTTCTGATACTGTCGGATTACGGCATTTTTTGGCTCTGTGAGGATTCGCATCATCTCTTCATCCCGGAGCGGTTCCAGAGCCGCCGCAAGTGGTAACCGTCCAATAAGTTCAGGGATCAGCCCATACTGCATCAGGTCTTCCGGCTCCACGAACTGTAATATAGACGTATCCGATTCATCATAGCGCCGCTCGGGGGTAGATGCAAACCCGATCTGGTTTACGTTCAGCCGGCGGGCGATGATTTCAGAGAGTCCTTCAAATGCACCTCCGCAAATAAAGAGGATCCCGCTCGTATCAATATTTATCAGGCTTTGTTCGGGATGTTTGCGTCCGCCTTTGGGAGGTACGCCGGCGATGGTTCCCTCCATGACTTTCAGCAATGCCTGCTGCACTCCTTCCCCGGACACATCCCGTGTAATGGAGGCATTATGACTTTTGCGCGAAATTTTATCAATCTCATCAATAAATATAATTCCACGCTCTGCATCCCCGACCTCAAATTCCGCCGCAGACAGCAGGTTCGACAAAATTGTTTCCACATCTTCACCGACATAGCCGGCTTCCGTCAGGCTTGTCGCATCACTGATGGAAAATGGCACATCCAGAATCCGGGCAAGGGTACGTGCAAGCAGGGTCTTGCCCGTACCGCTTGATCCTAAAAGCAGTATATTCGATTTTTCGATCTCAACATCCTTGTAATCCGTTACAAACTGTTCAGCGTCAACCCGTTTGTAGTGATTGTACACGGCCACTGCCAAAGATTTTTTGGCATACTCCTGTCCAATTACATACTTATCCAGTTCTGCTTTGATCTTTTTAGGAAGCAGCGGCCGGCGGCGATTTTTTTTCTTGCGCGGGGCACGACGCTTTGATCTTGAACTCACCTTTTCTGAATCATTCAGCATGATGTAAGCATCTGCAATACACTGATCACAAATAAACGCATTCTGCCCTGCGACAAGGGAGTCTACCTCATCGGTTGTACGGTGACAAAATGAGCAGGTGAGTCGCTCGTTATCTCTTTTTTTACTCATGGGGTAATTGATCTATGTGATCAGGATTCGGGGTTGGCAGGCGTGCATTCACCTGATCCAGCCATACATCCAGGGATCTTGAGAGTTCATCACGAATCTCCCGTTGATTAGACGCTTGATCTTCCGATTCAGACACATCTGCCGCCAGATTATATAATTCTTCCCGGCCATCTTCATAGAATCGAATGAGTTTCCAGTCTCCGCGCCGCACTGCACTAGAGGGGCTGCCTCCCTGATTACCGTAGTGCGGATAATGCCAGTAGATATCCCGCTCAGGGGCGCGTCGTTCAATCAGAAGTGGAAGCAGGCTGACTCCGTCGGTAAAATCCGGTTCCGGCAGTCTTGCCATGTGCAGCAGGGTCGGCATAATATCGGGGCTGGTAACCGGCGTATCCTCCACCCGTCCTCCGCTTAACAGTGCAGGCCAGCGCATAAGCAGCGGCTCCCGGATTCCCCCTTCATACATCCATCCTTTGCCGGCCCTGAGTGGCAGGTTACTAGTTGGATGTCCTTCTGAAGTGGAGAGACCTCCGTTATCTGACGTAAAAACAACCACGGTATTGCGTACCAGATCCAATTCATCCAGTGCAGCAAGGACCGTGCCCACCGCCTGATCCATCGCCTCGATCATGGCGGCATAAACCGCATGGTTTTGTGTCAGCCGCACCTGACGCTCTCCTTCGATCCCCCACTCCTCCGGTGATGCAGGCCTCGCCTCGTACTTGGCCTGCAGGTCTGTCCGCGCCATGAGCGGCGTATGAACCGAATAGAACGACAGAAATGCCATAAACGGCTGTCCCTGATTTTCTCCGATAAACCGGACCGTCTCGGCAGCCAGCCTCGCTGGCAGATGCTCTCCGTCTGGGCCATCCTCTAGCCGCGGATTATCATAGGGGACAAAATAATTCCCCCGCCCATAGGGTCCGCCCGCCTCCCAGCCACCCCGATTTACATCAAATCCATGATCTTCAGGATATGATCCTTCCCCGCCCAGATGCCATTTCCCTGCCCAGAATGTCCGATACCCCGCCGCCGAGAAGGCTTCGGCAAGTGTCACCTCATTATGCGGCAACTGCGACTCATATCTGGCAGGAAGCAGCGGCTTATTACGTGTCCAGTGTGTGGACACATGATCCGGTTGCGGAGCACCAAAATAATCCGTGGTCGCCATTCGTGCGGGATACAGCCCCGTCATCAAACTTGCACGGGTAGGACTGCATACGGGTGCGGCAGCGTACCCCTGTGTAAATCGAACTCCTTCCTCGGCTAAGCGATCAATATTCGGAGTCTCATAAAACGTGTTCGGGTTGTATGCACCGACATCCATATACCCTAAGTCGTCCGCCAGAATAAATACAAAATTCGCCGGTTCCGTGACCCGACAGCCAGCAAAGACCAGCAGTAAAGTCAGTGCACCAAGGAGTCTCATTCTTCCAGTAGAGAGTTCAGTACATCAGTCGAGTACTTGTCTTGTAAACGGCGCTCCTGATACAGATATTTCGCCATCTCGTACACGCGTGCGGTGTAGTACGCATTGAATCCACCTCCGGCAACCACTGCGGCCAGGGGAATCACCTGAGCCAGTTTCAATTTAATAAGACGCATCCCGAGAACGCGTGCAGTGCTGCGCAGCGTAATCCCGACCGCCGTCTGCTCAATGGCCGCACGAATGTGCCGCTCTGCGAGCACCTGTGCATGTCTGTCTTCTTTCTCTTCTGGCTGCGCGGCCATCGCCAATATGTTTAATGCGTATGTGCGTTCTTGTGGCAGGTGGATATCGTATCCACAGCACAGTGCAATCTGCCCGGTCGCACGGAGATTCAGTGCAACCAAAGCTGCAATGTCCGCAGCCAGTCCGGCCATCCCGGCAAGTCCTGCAACTGCGCCGTGTGCAGCTGTCAGGGTCTGATAACGAAGGTCAAGACCGTCAAGTACATGATCCACTGCTTTCAAATCAAGATCCCTAATATCTGAAAATTTACGGACATTATAACCTTTTGCGCGAAACGTCGTCATGATAGCCGAGCGTGATGTCGTATCCTGAACAATCTCATTGGCACATTTTACGAGGCCTGCAATGACATTCTCCATTGTCCATTCGACTCCTGGAACCCGCATTGCCTGCTTTGACAGTATTCTCAGCGGCCGATTGACCCATTGTACTTTCTGGCGCAGCCATGACGGCTCTTCATTCCGCCACATATGGATTTTCCGCAATACCTGCTCTTCGTAGAAACTGGGTTTCATTTGCAGTTTGACTTGATAACCAGAGTTTATACGGAATGATTACGAATTGTGGCCAATTCGGCTAATTTGCTTCACGGTAGAGCATCTTGCTCCCGATGTTTCGGAGTATCCCAACCCGCTTGCTTCTCCCCAGGTCGTGCTACGATCTGTATAAAATGAGCAACTATATTCCGGTTCCGGGGCCAACTCCATACACTAGGCAAAATCCAGTTATGCATATATGCACACTGGCTTGAAGCTCAACGGGCAGGCCTCCATATCAGTATGAATCTTGAGGCTCTTGCAAAACTAATAATCCAGACTAAAAATCGCTCCTGGATGCACTCAGGTGGACAAAAAAACCTTCAAGATTGGGAGTTTTGCAAGATGCTCATCTTGCCCATCTTTTTCGTTCCCCAATTCTCTCCCCCTCATCGGCCATTAAAATGCCGCTTCCATCCCTTATGCAACCTAAAAATGACAGCGGAGTCCCAAGAGGATTAGTTCATGATTGGCCAGTATACACCGAAACGCAACTGACCTGCGGGAAGTGGATAATCTGCGACCAGTTCATTCCCGGCCATCAACCCGGTACCGCTGGTCATATTCTCGTAAAGAACATAGACGGTTGCTGTGCGAATGCCTCCCTCCACTACCAGATCCAGCGTGTACGATGCTTTAACGGGGATGCGTTCACTGGACGGAATCACCAGCAATCCAGTGGGCGCGTGCAGGGTGCGACCCGTCATGGCACTCCATGACCTGCCGCGTACGGACATGTCCAGCCGCAAATCCCCGGTAAACAGAACCGCACGAAATCCCAGTTGCCCTGACAATGTCCACTTCGGCAGAATGCGTTCTGCATCATATCCGGTACGACCCGTTTCGATAAAGCCGGAGTTCACGGCGGCATAAACGCCGCGGTCCGGATCCGCTGCAAGAGACAGACCGATCCCTCCCCCAAACGCAGTGTACATATCCTGAACCACATCCACCGAGTCAATGGTGATCTCCCTGTAGTCCGGCACATCCCGGACATCAGACATAAATCCATAAGGCGTAATTGTAAACCGCCCCATGCGTAGACCAATTCCTGTATGCGCCCGTATTACGCGTCCCGTTCCGGTTACTTCATTGACTAGATACTTTCCCCACCCGGAGGCCGGAATCGGCATCGTGCTGTAGGTGACATCTATATAAGGAGCGAATGCCGCTATGGATGCCCCCCATCGAAGGTGCCCCAGCGGGGACCAGTTTCCAGCCTGATGCCGCAGACCTGCCTGAGCAAAGAGAACACCTGCCCGCAGTTGCAAAGAATCCATCACCTGGAATTCCATCATTGATACTTGCCGCCCCTCTGGAAGTGCACTCCCCACAGGAACGCGCTGCGTGTAGACCTTAACGCTTAACCGCAACCGGTTCCGATCAAAATCAAAATCCCTTGTGACGGATCCCCCGAATCGCCGCGCGGATGCCCCCGCATCTTCGTAACGGTTGGTTTGCGTTGACAGATACACCGTTGCCGTCACAAATCCTGTTCGGAAAGTACTCAGAAAATCATTCCGTACGGTCCTCCTTGTCCGATTTTGCCCGATGACCCCGGCAATCAGGCGATTGTAGCGTACATCCTCTGTTCCCAGCACGCCGCTGTGAGCACCCAGGCGGCGCTGATTATGCAGATACATGAGTTCCAGTGACCATGTAATCCGCTGATAGCGTGTCCTGAGCAAAAGCTGCCGCTGCCGCCGCAAACGGCTTCCAGGATAGTCCCCCGCATCTGAGGCACCGCCATAAGCAAAAACCCCTTGCAGCCGGCCTGTCCGGTCAAATAGTCGATTCCTCTGCTGCGCATGTAATGCCGTCACGCGCTGAAGTTTATGATCCCCTGCCTGATAATGGAGCTGCGTGATTGGCAGTGCTGCATTTACCGTTCGAAGTTCTGTCTGGATTCCGACTCCTCCACCCGGCAGACCGGCATCCACTTCAGGAACTCGCAGGAGCGCGGTTGGGAGCAAATCATAACGACTGCGCCCCGTAAGCAGATCATCAAACGGAACTGGTCCGAAATAAAGCTGAACCGAATGTGGGCTAAGTCCATGGATGCTCCAGGCAGCCGGCCACGCAAAGGTGTTAAAATCATATACAAAACTGCCCGGTAACTGTGAGAGCGCATGGGTAATGTCATGGTGCGCCGTCAATACTGCCCGGCTCACCGTGTCCTCCACCGCACGAAATGACATCAATGAACGTACCGTGTCGGCCCGAATCTGGGCGTGTACGACCGGTGCACTCAAACTCACCAGGAAAAACAGGACCGCGCGAAGCGCAAGCATCCTATACCCGAAGACGCAAATATCCCAGATTTTCTTCGTTGAACGGGTACTTCGTCACCTGGAATAGTCCATAAAAATCAGACTCATCTCCAATGTTACCTGCAATCAGCATCGTGAGTTGGTCCGGCGTAATCGGTAACAGGCCGCCTGCAAAGCGCATCCCTGCATGCACAAACGACAGGGGGAGTTTTATTTTTGGCTTCGGCTTCATTCCAAGCGCCCGGGTGATTACATCCAACAAGGCAATATACGTGAATCGTTTGGTTCCAAGAACTGGAACGGTTTTTCCATGTGCATCAGAGAGTGTCAACGCCTGAACAGTTGCCGCCGCCACCTCTTCAACCGAAACAGGCTGCAACTTGTACTGACCACTCCCGAATACCGGCAGAACGGGGAACGGCTTGATCAGCGTTCTGGACAGCATTGTACAAAACTCTTCCCGTTCCCTCCCTGGATCCCCGAAGATTAATCCAGGACGAAGAATACACCAATGATCCAGATCTGAATTCCGCACCGCTTCTTCGGCGGCCCATTTCGTGGTCTGGTACTTTGTTTTACCATACGGTTCGGCCCCATTGGCGCTTACGAATACAAGCCGGGGAATACAGGCGATTCGGGCGGCATTGGCGACATTTTGAGTTGCACGCGTATGAAGTGCATCAAAGGTTACGTTTTGTGCCGGCACCTCTTCGATAATTCCAACCAAGTGAATGATTCCATCTATATCATCCATAAACGGCCCCAGAGAACCATTAACATCTCCGCGTACGACCTCTACCTGCTCCCCTTCAAACCCTTCGGGAGCACCTCCGCGTCGTACAAGAGCACGCACCTGGTGCCCCTTTGCCAACAATTCACGAAGTACATGGCGGCCAACAAAACCTGTCCCGCCTGTTAAAAGTATGCGCATAGAATTCAGGGATTGCATATGGTACGCCTGCCATCACAGTAGGATGCGTCTGTCTCCCTCCAGCATCATTCAATCATGCGTATAATTGCCGGCAGTCTGCGCGGCCGTAAATTGATCCGCCCAAAATATCTGCGAACACGTCCGACAACAGACCGGGTACGTGAGGCCCTGTATGCGCTGGTCGAGGCTAGAATCTCGTTGAGGGATGCCCGGTTACTTGACCTGTTTGCAGGCACGGGGGCACTCGCCTTTGAGGGGATCAGTCGTGGTGCACAGAGTGCGATCCTCGTCGAATCGGACCGCAGAACTGTCAATGCCTCAAGAAAAAATGCTGCACACCTGAACTTGTCCGCGAAATGTCATTTTTTATGTGCAGATGCCGTAACCTATCTGAAACAGTATCATGGACCTCCACTAGATCTCATTCTGGCGGATCCACCATACGAACTTGAACGAGTCAAAGATCTTCCAGATCTAGCACTGCCCTATTTGCGACCTGGAGGATTATTTGTGGTAGAACATGATACACGAACCCAATTTACCGGACATTCCTTCCTCAATACCACCCGCGCCTACGGCCGCACACATGTAAGCGTATTCCAAATTCAATCTCATGAAACTAGCAGTCTATCCCGGCACATTTGACCCGTTCACACTAGGGCATCTGGATATTGCCGAGCGTGCACTCCAAATATTTGACCAACTCGTAATCACCGTCGCAGTTCATGCGGAAAAATCCTCTCTTCTGCCTTCAGACATGCGTATTGATCTAATTCAGCGGGCCGCCGCGCATTTGAATCAGGTGCAGGTGATGAGTTTCGAAGGGCTCATTGCTGAGCACGCAAAAAATCTGGGAGCCTGTGCGCTGGTCCGGGGACTGCGCAGTCCCCGGGACTTTGACTACGAGTCACAGATGGCGCATACAAATCGCAGGATGGCTCCAGAACTTGATACAGTATTTTTTCACACATCCGCAGCCCACGCTCTGACAAGTTCCTCTCTAGTCCGTGACATCCTGCGGTGGGGGGGAGACATCCGCCCCTTTGTGCCTGCCGTGATTGCAGAAGAACTCATGGAAACATAATGGATACCCGAAGCACTTCACAGTGAAATATCGTAAGGGCTGCCGCGTGAATCTAGATGCGATTGCCGATCATCATCCAGACGAGATCAAGGATGATAAAACCGGACTGCGGAGGACAACAGACGTTCCCGTCTACAAGTAAGCAGACTCATCATTTTCAAAATGCCGGACCGTAACAGCTCTCCGTTGCCTTAATCGCACCGCATACAAAATCTGCAGTATGAGCGGGAACTGTAACCGTGAATGTCACTTGAGAGACAGAGTCCTGGCATGTGAGACATTGCTCTATTTTGTTTCCACCTGTATGAAGCGACCGGGAACCAGCCTATTCGATCATCTGCTAATCGTATCCACAGGATGCCTCACAGATGCCGAAGCATCCCGCTTCAGCGGTTTACGGAGATTACAGGACATTTATGCAAAGCGGGATTCATCCGGGATCATACATTCGCCCGGGATGAGTCTGATGTAGTGCCGTTGTTCAGTTGAGATCATCTACGCAGCACCGAATACTGGCCGGGCTGGAACCAAAAAGAATGGGAATGTCAAGTAGTCGGAGGGAATTTCACCCTCCGGCTCTCACAGAACCGTGCGTGAGCCTCTCAACTCACACGGCTCTTACCATGCAGCCGTTGGATCTTGAATAAAGGTAAACCATAAAGGAATTCCCAGTGCACAAATAGACCGGAATTTTGCCGAGCAATCCTCCCTAACCACCGCCATGACCGGCACCAGTGCCCACGGAAGCATATGTACTTGCGCATCATCCATCGGATCAGATGTTCATCTATACTTCGAAACACTCGTTTCAACTCCGATTTGAAAAATGCGCCATAGTAGTCAATCCATCCGCGTACCGTGACATTTATCCTGCCCGCGATAGATTCCATTGACAGAGGACTCAGACGTGCCAACTCCCAACTGCGAATGGTCTCCCGTATGGCGTTCGCCGCCTTCCTTATCTCTGGAACCCGCCGGAATATCCCAAACAACTCCGATTCCGTGAAGTGTCGGATCACTCCCAGTCTCTCCGTATCATCATCATACAGGAGCGTCACCCGCAACCCGCGAACCCCTTTGGCTTTGCCGACACCGACAACCTCTGTCTCCAGAAGACCGCGGTTACGGAGTTTTTGCAGACACCTGCCATCCACCTTATCCGGTACACGGCTCCGCCGCTCGGAATGAAAGGTTTTGGAGTAACCCCGCAGGAGATTCTTATGCTTTTCCTGGCGATTGCCAAGAATTGTAGAAGTTTTTGGCTCCAGATTGGAACCTTTATCAGAATTATGCTTATATTGCATTGTCCTAATATTTTTCATGGCCGGGGTACTTTTCCGGTCACCACGGCTTGCCCTGCGCTCTCAGCGCAGGGTTTGCTGTATATAGGGGTTCCGTTAAACAATCACGGCCACAGGTTCAATAAGTGATGTCAGTTGAGAATCTGACGCGGTTAGGGGATCAGGATACTAAATCCCAGATAAATAATGACATTCCCAAAAGAATGCACGAAATCGAAAACGTTCTTTCCCTTGAACACTGGCTATTATCAAACATCTGTCCGGACCTATTTTCAATTGGGAATTATATCCATGAATCACAACTCTCATGGTCTTTTTGGTGTTTCATTGCCCGTTGCCTGTCATTGCAGGCTTGCGCTCTGCAATGACAGGTCAACCATAGGCTCCACAACCCGTTCGGCACAATTCGTGCCAGGACGCCATCCCCGACACCCGGATATTTACGGACGCATTCGTGTCCGCATTCGCTTGGTACCCGCACGCCAGACATAGAAACTCGGACTGCTTTTGCCGATTCTTTGCGTTCACACAGGAACACTTGCTGCATGTCTGTGATGTATAATGCGGGGGCACCTTGATCACCACGCCTCGCTCCCGCAGGAACTGCTCCAGTATCGCCCATCCTGTTCCCAGTATCGAGCGGTTCAGTCCTGCTTTCTGCTTCACATTCCTGCCCGGATTCTCCACCGTTCCTTTCGCGCTTGCGGTCATACCCTTGGTTTTCAGGTCTTCCAGGATTACAAGCGTAGAGATTTCGGTGATTGATAA
>JAJECV010000104.1 GCA_022821875.1 Rhodothermales bacterium | reverse complement strand
CCGGTGGACGACGGGGGAACTCCCGTCATCAGCTATCAGGTTGAGATGTCCGAGGATGCCGGATTCACCTGGGAGAAACTCGCCGACGTGACGGCCACGGCCTACCGCCATACATTCCCTCCCTCCGTCGCCACCCGCTTTTATCGGGTCACGGCAAGGAATGCGGTGGGGCTCGGCGTACCCTCCGGGGCCATTCATGTCTTGCCGGATCCCACGACATCCATAGAATCTCTTGGGGAGGAGATCCCCACGGACTTTTCGCTGGAGCAGAATTACCCGAATCCATTCAATCCGACGACCGCCATTGAATTTTCGCTGACCCGAACCGGACCGGTGACGCTCACCGTGTATGATCTGCTGGGGCAGAAGGTGCAGATCTTGCTGGATCGTGTGCAGCCGGCCGGTCGCCACAGCGTGCGGTTCAGCGGAACAGGACTGGCCAGTGACACTTACATGTATGTTCTGCAAACCGAAAAAGAGAGAGCCGTCAGAATGATGACCCTGCTCAAGTAATCGATTCTATCACGGATGGTTGGAATGGACACTTGCATGAAATGATGCGGGATCGGGAGGAGTTTGTCCCTCCCGCGTTCAGTGCGGGTTTCTTCGCAATAAACTGAAGTGATGATTTCCGGACTTGGGGCAGCATACCGGAAAATCTCTGGATTGCTTCACATGCCCAGCTTTACAGAGCGGAGGATGTAATCCACGACGGCTCCTCTGTCACTGATCCAGGCCACTGGATGCGGAGATTTCGGGATCCTGCATGCATTTGGACTGTATCTCCTCTACGGCCTGGTGCTCATCAGGATCCATGGTTAGTTTCCATGTTTCCTTGAGGGCGATCCAGCGCTCAATATATTGACAGTGATAACTCTCGTTTGGCGGGAGCCATTGTGCAGGGTCACGGTCTCCTTTTGATCGGTTCGTGCCGGCCGAGACGGGGATCAGTGCTCCATCCTTACTCAAATCATTCGCATACATCACACGATCTACGTACGTCCACTCCATCCCCCCGCTGCGATGCACCTCGGCCAGTGGAATAAAATGGTCAATGTCAATCCATTTGGGATCTACAATGACCGAATCGGTATACACATCAAGCCATTCGCCCGCAATGACTTCGCAACCGGCCTCATCCAGATTTACCGCAATGCGGCTGTTAGCGATTAATACCTCCTCTCTCGTGTCTTGACAGTCACCATCTTCGTCCCACCAGGATCCGTACAGGCTTCTAGCATAGGGTACGGGAGCGGGCTTTTCCAGAGGTGCGGCGGTGTCCGGCACCTCAACACAAAACCCGGCATCAAGGAAATTTCTGAGCGTGGGAGGACTGATCCCCTGAACTTCAAGCAGGGCGTTCAGGGAACGGAATGCTCCGTTCGCATGGCGTAAGTCCAGAATAGATTGTGCTTTGATGGGGCCAATTCCCATAACCCGCTCAAGGTCCGCAGCGCTCGCTGCATTGATGTTGTCACAACTGCTGGCAGTGGTCGTTGAATCATCTAGGGAGGATTGCGACTGATCCTCGGAATGATTCCCTGTACCGGAAGATTCGTGGATGCAAAAGCCTGCACTGCGGAAGTTCGCTACGGTAGCAGGCCCAATCCCCCTTACGCGTGCCAGTTCATCCAGGGACTGAAAGGTGCCAGACCGCTTCCGATAGTCCAGAATCGCCTGCGCTTTGGCCGGGCCAATTCCTTTAACGCGCTCAAGGTCCGAGGCATTTGCCGCATTGATGTTGGTGCAATTGCTGTCGGTTGAATCCTCGGAGGGTTCCTGTGCTTGGGACTCGTCGTCGGTACTGGTAGATTCCCGCGCACAGAAACCTGCCTCTCTAAAATTCTCAATCGTGGCCGGCCCAATGCCCTTTACACGCGTCAACTCGTCCAGAGACTCAAAAGTCCCGATCTGATTGCGGTGGTCCAGGATCGCCTGCGCCTTAGATGTACCGATCCCCTTGACACGCTGAAGATCCGTGGCACTCGCTGTATTGATGTTGCTGCAGTCAGTGGGCGCTGGATCATTGGATGGGGGCTCTGCTTCGGGTTCGGCGGAATTGCCAGATCTGGTGGATTCCGGCACGCAAAAGTTTGCGCTGCGGAAATTCTCAATCGTGGCCGGCCCAATGCCTTTGACGCGCGTTAACTCGTTCAGAGACTCAAATGGACCAAACTGATTGCGATAGTTGATAATCGCCTGTGCCTTGGCCGCGCCGATGCCTTTGACGCGCTGAAGATCGCCGGCACTTGCTGTATTGATGTCGTCACAGCGGCGGATCACGACTGCCGCAGTATTGGAGGAGGGTTCGGCAGACGGCACATCGGATGCCGACAATTTGATCGGCCAGCGATCCGGATCCATTTCAAGGGCAAAGGCCGCATTTGCACCGCCTCTCAGGCAGCAGGTCAGGAAAATCAGTGCTCCAATCCACACTGTGAACCGCAGCCATTTGTTGTGATTGAAAAAAATCATCTCTTTGTTCAAGGGGAATGCCCCGGATTAAGCGGGGTTGGAGAATGGTGAGTTTGTACTAGTATACTGATTTTTCATTTGATCCTGTCGTTTTAGTTCCGGGGGCAGGCTGTTCATGCATTGAGGCGAGGCTTTTTTCTCCGGCAAAAGTGCCCGGCGGCGGCCGCTCTATGTTTTCTATTGCCCCCTGCGGTCAAAGTATCTGGAGGGAGTGTTGTTCTGGACAGATCTGCTCTGCAAGGGCCGTGATCCTCCAGGTCCCTGCCCAAACCGGTATACCGCCTGAAGTCACAGTGGCCAGACTACGGGTAAAAAGAAAACAACCAAAAGAAGCAGCAGGACAAAGAGAGGAGCCCCCGTGCGCGTGTAATCGGTCACTTTGTATCCACCGACACTCATGACCAGAAGATTTACGGGATGGCCGAAAGGAGTCAAAAACGCACAGGATGAGCCCACGGCAACGACCATGAGCAACGCTTCGGCGGAGATCCCCAAATCTAGTGCCGTACTCAGTGCAATCGGTGCAACCAGAACCGCAACGGCAGATGTGGGGATGAACTGCGCGGCCAAAGCACAAAGGAGAAACAGGCTCCCGATCAGGAACCGGGGGCCCGCCTCCGCCGCCCGTCCGATGACCTCACGCGCCAGAAGTTCGGCCGCGCCGGATTCCTCCATAGCCAGTCCAAGGGCCAGCATCCCGCCCAATAAGACAACCACCCGCCACTCAATGAGTTTGTAGACTTCGTTCCCCCTTAAGCAGCCGGTAAATACCATCAGCAGCGCTCCCGCTAATGCTGCAATATACACCGGAAGGAGGTTGAGCGATGCGCACAGGATGACCCCCAGCATGATTGATCCTGCAATCGGGGCGCGACGGGTCCGAAATACCTCACTGAGTTCACCGGTAAGCACCAGAAAGCGCGGGTCTTTCCCCAGCAGCTGGATCTTTTTCCGTTGACCATAGACCAGAAGAGCATCTCCGAATTGCAGTGGAGTCTCACTGAGATGGATATTCGAGTGGATCGTCTCCCCTCCACGCCAGATCGCCAGAATAGAGAGACCATAGGAATCCCGGAAGAAAATCTCACTCAGGGACCGGCCCACAATATTCTTTGAAGTGGGGGCAAGCGTGACCTCTGCGAACCCAATGTCTTCCGACTCCAATTCTCTCACCATAGACGGGCCATCGGTTTCGTGGTTCTCCAGGAGCTGAAGTGCCCGGAACACCGCGTAGGACTCCGGACCTCCCTGCACAATCAGACGATCCCCCGACTGGAGCGGGTCGGATGCACCAGGAAGGAAGATTTTCTCTGTGCCGGATGCGTCATTTCGCTGGATCTCAAGAACGGTCAATCCAAAGGCATAACCAAGACGGGTGGATGCCAGACTGCGTCCATCCAGCGCAGATCCCTGGGGAATTTCGAGATGGGTCAGGAGCCGGTAGAGGCCGTATTCTCTGGTGGCTGCATCAAGATCCACCCACTCAATAGAACTGAATTCGTCTGTGTAGTCCAGCTGCTCCAGTTGTTCCTGCTGCCCGAGCAGGAGTAATATGTCTCCCGCCCGGAGCCGGGTCTCCAATAGAGATACCGTATGGATCTGATCTCCGCGTTTGATTGCAAGGATATGGGCATGAAAGCGATTCCGAAAATCCAGATTCCGCACCGCGCTTCCGGCAATGGTTGAACCTGAATCAACGACCACCTGAGCAAAAGCGGCGGCGTTTTCCGTCAGCAGGTGCAGAAGGTCCTCTGAATGATTGTGATTGTCCAGTTGTCCCCATGAGCGTAAATCATCCAGACCATCGGGAGTGCCTTCAAAGATGAGAAGATCTTCACCCTGAAGCAAAAAATCCGGTTTGGGGGCCCGGAGAATATGACCATTGCGCTGGACGGCCAGCAAATCAACCCCTAACGCACGTCCAAGTTGGGTCTGCACCAAACTCCGCCCGTCAAGGGCGGAGAGTTCCGGTACCCGTAAGCAAAAAATTGCATCATTCAGGGCATAGCGGTCACGCAGATCCACCTCGGTCATGGAACGATCATTTTTGGAGCGCCGGTCGGGAAGAAAGTGACGCCCTAGGAGGATCATGTAAAGAATACCCAGAACGAGCGCCGCAATGCCCACCGGTGTGAACGAAAAGAGGCCGAAGGAACCCTGGCCGGATCGCTCAATAATGGTCGATAAAAGGATGTTGGGTCCGGTTCCAATGAGTGTGGTCATTCCTCCAAGCAGTGAAGCAAAGGCAAGCGGGATGAGCAGCCTGGAAGGGCGCATCCCAAGACGGCGGGAAATGTCAAGGACGACCGGGAGCAGGAGCGCCGTGGCGGCAATGTTATTCATCACCCCCGACATCAGCCCGGCAGTGAGCATCATGACCATGGTTAGGCGCACTGGTGAATTTCCGGCAAAACGCAGCACCTGGGCACCAAGAAGGTTGGCCACACCAGTACGGTACAACCCTCCGCTGAGTACAAGCACCGCCGCAATCGTCACGACAGCAGGATTCGCAAACCCTTCAATTGCGCGTGACATCGGGATTACACCGCTGATTGCCAGTGCAAGTAAAACGATGAGCGCAACACCGTCATAGCGTATCCATTCGGTTACGAACAGGATGACTGCGCTCAGGACAATCACCAGAACGATAATGATATCAGGGGTCAGCATGCCGTACAAAGAGCGTCATTCAAAAGATCAGTTCCCAAATTGTGGAGATGGTGGGTACAACGGGATTGATCACAAACCCGGTCGGATTGCAGGCTTCTCGGCATCACGAAAAGATTCTGTATAGGTATAGATATGGTGCGTAAATTGGTTCTTGTTGCACTGGCTCACCTGCGGAGGACTTCTAAGAGTATGGATAAACTGTGTCTAAACCAAAATCTGGATTGTACGGAAGGCTGTCCTGTAAAGCAGAGTGTGTACAATTATGACACCTATGCGAAGCTGAGTTTGATATTATGCCGATCATAGGTTGATGGCGGGTATAGGGATGTTTTGTATAGATACATGCAGGCCCAGATTACGTCCAATTGAACCGGTTCTCATGTTATTTGCTCCACATAGACAAAATAGGCGCCATGCTCCCTGCCATCCGGTTGAACCAGCCAGATCTGTATCGCAGTGGGGCCCGCGTGAGCGGGAACGTAAAGGCTGCAGAAGTCTGATCTGGAGTAAGGGCGATTTGAGTTTCCTGTTCTCCGACTTTTATGCGTGCCGTAATCCTCTCCATAGACTTATCCATATGCCTCGGCCATCTGCGCAGTTCAAAAGTGCAGCTGCCGGACTGGAGCAGATCAACCGCCCAATAGCCGTTGCCGGTCAGACCATTTTGGACTTACCGATGATTCCATATGGATTCAGACTGACGGTTTACATGCCAGTCATGCGGATTCAGCGTCAGGGGATTCTCTGCATCCGCTCCGAGACCGATCCGCACATATTTGTCGAAGGCCGGCGTAAGATGGCTCCACCACCGTTCATATGCGGCGCGTAATTCATGGGCTACATCCGGGAACTGTTCCACAAGATTGGATTCCTGCCCGGGATCCTTCAGGATATCATACAGCTCATTCTGGTTTACCAGTCGCCAGCGCCCGGTCATCACGGCGGACTTACGCCATTTGATCGGGTAGGGAACGCGCTGTGAGTGTACAAAAAGTATACGTTCAACGGGATCATTCCCATTCAGCATTGGCACTAGGCTTATCCCGTCCAGATCTGCCGGTAAGGACAGGTCACAGAGTTCGGCCAGCGTGGGCAATACGTCAATATGTGCCGTCAGGGCATCTATTTCCCGGGAGTCCGTGCAGCCGGCAGCCGGCCATCGTAAGAAAAAGGGAACGCGATGCCTCCCGTCATATTCGGATCCTTTTCCGTGGCGCATCCCCGCATTGAATCCTCCCCAGGTTCCCTCTCCCTCACGCCGATTGATCCATCCCTCTGCGGAACCGTTATCGGTCATGAAGATCAAGATCGTATTCTCATTCAACTCAAGCGAATCCAGTTTTGCCAATAGCCGCCCCATGTTGTCGTCAATATTGGTAATCATGCCGCTGAAGCGTGCCATAACATCCGAAAAGCCTGCCTCCCGGCATGGCGCCGCATATTTTTCCTCCACAAAATACGGACTATGCGGTGCATTCGTTGCCAGATACAGAAAGAACGGTTCATGTTGATGCTCCTCAATGAAACGAAGTGCATCATCAAACCACACATCGGTCAAAGATCCCGTGGTCTGCTCTATGACCCCGTCCAACCCCGTCCGCCGGATGATAGAAGGCTTCCTGAAAGCCCTGATCCTGTGGACGAAGCGGGTAATTATCTCCTGAATGCCATTTGCCGACCATTCCTGTCTGGTACCCCGCCTCAGCGAACAGTTCGGCCAGTGTAACCTCTTCAGGTGCCATCAAAGAGCGTCCCATGATGGTGTGCCAAACCCCGGTTCGGGTGGAATAGCGTCCTGTCAGGAGTGCCGCCCGCGTCGGCGAGCAGGTTGGATCTACATGAAAATCTGTCAGACGTACACTTTCGTCGTGCAGGCGATCAAGTACGGGGGTTTTGATGGCGGAATTCCCATGTGCACCGATATCCCCATATCCCTGATCATCTGTGATCACGAGAATCACATTTGGGCGTGACAAGGGATCAGGCGAACTACACCCGGACAGAATGATTGCAAGATTCAAAAAAATCAAGCCGCCAACTCTCATTATGCAGATGCAGCCTTTTATTGATCGTTGAGGAGTTCCTCGGCCGTGTAGTATCCTCGTCTGTTTGCGGTATTGTTTCGCACGGTTTCCACCTGGTCTGGGCGGATTGCGGATGCACGGTTGCCGAATGCATTGCGCACATACGTTAATACCGCGGCAGTTTCTTGATCGGTGAGCAGGTTCCGGAAGGGGGTCATCGGAACTTGCCCAGGATAATCCTGTCCCAGGACGGTAATTGGTCCTATGAGGCCGTCCAGGGTAAGTTTAATCAGCCGCTCAGAGTCACCCAAGACCCATTCGGTTCCCGCCAGTGGAGGGAAACCGGATGCAGGCAGTCCCTTCCCGTCGGGTCGGTGGCAGGTACTGCAGTAGCCGTCCCGTGCATAAATTTCTCTGCCGAGTGTATAAAGTGCCAAATCCGGGGCATTCAGGTCGGGCGTTTCTTCGTCCGGTTGATCTGCCGGAACGCGCTGTCCCTGTAAATGTGCCAGCGCTGTTACGGACACATTCATATTCCATTTGTCAAGTTCATTCTGGCTTGCTTTCTCGACAATCGGTAATCCGAGCTCTGGACTCAGATAGGATGCCGCCGCCATGACTTCTGTGCGCACACGGCCATGCGGATCGTCTGCTGCTTCCGTAATTAACTCAATTTGCTTCGGAAGTTGCGGATTATATCGAAGGATCCGAACCGCGGCAGCGCGAACCCGAAAATTTTCTGCGTTCAAGAGTTCCTCTAACAGGTCTTGTTTCACCTGGTTTAATCCCCAGCTTACCCAGAGTGCCTCCAGTAGATGAAGTTCGTGGCCTTCGTGACTGGAATCCAGTCCGGAGATCCAGAGATCCAGCGCAGACAGTACCTCGGCGGGATCCCGGCCTCGCAGTTCTCGCCGGGTACGGTAGCGGGTACGGTACTCCGGCAAGGTTAGATTGTGGAGTAGTTCCTCAATACTTGCGCCATGTATTTTTGCGGGTTCGACGAGCGGACGGGCGGGGTAGGTGATTCGATAAACACGTCCATGCACATGGTCACGCAGGGGATCACGCGCATTATGCTGCATATGACCGATCAGTACATTATGCCAGTCAAGAAAATACAGAGATCCGTCCGGCGCAAATTCCATGTCTACGGGGCGGAAGTTTCCGTCACTGCTTTGAATCAGATCCTGGCGGTGCGTACTCACATACCCGGTCCCGTCATCCATCATGGTATGCTGCTTCATGCCCAGAAACCCGATGGTGTTGTTGATCAGGAGATCTCCCTGAACTTCGTTCGGGAAGTGCCGGCTGGACACGAACTCCATACCGGAGGTCGGGCGCACACGATGCGCATCTTCAATCAGGTTATAGGATTTATGTGTCGCTACGCCGTAACGCGGCTTTACGGTGCCAGGCAGCATCCAGCGCACATCCGGGCCCGAGGTTTCTGCAAAAAACGGCTGCCCCCACTTGTCAAATGCAATCCCCCACGGATTCGGGATGGACAGCTGTGCGGTTCGTTCAAGGTGGCGCCGCTGCGGGTTGAAGCGGAAAAACCCCCCATTCGTTCCTCGAGACGGCCCATAAGAGGTCTCAACATTGGTATGCAAAAAGAGACCTTCCCCCATGTAGATTGCACCGGATGGGTCTGTGGTAAATGCACTGATTACATGATGGGTATCATGGTCATCAAAGCCGCTCAGTACGATTTGCTGGGTGTCCGCCTGATCATCTCCGTCCGTATCGGACAGGAGCATGAGGTTTGTGCCTTGACTCACATAGACTCCCTCGGGGGCAAATTCAAATCCGACGGGAATATGTAAACTGTCCGCCCAGATGATCTGCCGGTCTGCCTTGCCATCCCGATCCAGGTCTTCAAGAATTAACAGTTTATCATTGGGGTGCGGATCTCCCGGTTTCCAGTGCGGGTAGGTAGGCATCGCCGCAACCCACAGACGCCCCTGATTGTCAAAGGACATCTGAACCGGATTAGCCAGATCAGGGAACTCCACTTCAGAAGCGAACAGTTCGACTTCGTATCCGGGGGCGGTTGTAAAAGTTGCGAGGGCATCGTCTCCGTACAGATACTCAAGGTTCCCGTTTTTGTCACTTGGCACATAGTTGGTTTCCACCTCGGGAAGTTCATGCGTTTGTGCATCGGCAGCTGCAATATCCATGAACGTTCCTTCGGCGGCCAGCCAGATTGCGGTGTCCCGGATTGCCGTCATCTGGCGAATCTTTTCCAGTTCTGCAGGATAGTTATCCGGGCCAAACGGATTATATCGCCGCCCGTATACATGCACTCCGTTGGGGATCTTAAAATCATTATGCCAGTGCCAATTCTTATCCCGGACGGCCGCCAGCAGGCGGGTATGTGCCTGGCGGTCCAGTACCTCTTCGCCTCCAAATACCTGATCTGCGACGTCGGGTGCCAGAAGTATATATCCTTCTTCATTGAGTTGTGAGCCATCAATCGTGAGGGGGGCCAGCGTTCGCCGATACCAGCGTTTAGAGGTCGAAAAGACATCGGCAAAGGGCAGTGAATACCGCGCTGCAACGCGCTCAATCGCTTCCGAATACGCGGATAGGCGGATATTTTCCTGCGTACCGTCGGGGAGATCCATCTCGTGAGACAAGTCTTCAAAGGCAATCGGAGAAATCAGCACCAAGCCGGGTGCCCTCTCCCCGTTGTAGGTCTGCGAGAGCGTATGTTGCACAAACGCATCCATTTCCTTTTCAAAGGAATCTACCTCTTCCAGGCCTTTGAATGATTCGTTGAAGCCGAAAAATGCCACAATCACATCTGCCTGCAACCGCGTCAACCACTCGTCCGGGGTTTCGAAGTGGCCCTGGCTATCTGAGCGTTGGGCCAGTTCTGTGTAAAAACTGTCCGCCCCTGGAAAGGCCCACGGAGAAACGCGCCCCGGGTGTGGACGAAAACCCGGCGTATTGCCCCCGTCACACATGTTCCGAATCGTTAACTTATATTCAGGGAACCGCTGATGCAACTCTGTCTCAAAGTATCCAAAATTCATCATGCGGGAGCATAAATTATTCCCGATGAGCACAACATGATCCCCTGGGGAAAGAGGTTGTAGAGGTCCCGGTGAACTGGATCCGCATTGCATGCAGAGTGCAGCAAGTACAAGGATGATTGCCGATGGTGCGTAAGAGAATTTTTTTGGAGTCATTAGGTGATAAGAGGTGATTGTGTTTTCGAAGTCAGGGAATTACAGATTGCACTATTCCCAAAATGAATCAAAACTTAAGCCATTACTACGATGTATAGTGAACGGTTCACTCGGAGGTCATTTCTTCAGACAGTTTCTGCCGCTTCCGTGCTGGCAGGCCGGTTCCAGTTTCGGAAACCGCCAAACATTGTGATGGTTGCTGTGGATGATCTGGGAACCCGGGATGCCGGCTGCTACGGGAATCCTGTGATTAAAACCCCGGGTCTTGACCTGTTGGCGGAGCACGGTACACGGTTTACACATGCCTTTTGCACGACGGCATCCTGCAGTGCCAGCCGGTCCGTCATCCTGACCGGCCTCTATAATCACACCAGCGGTTAGTGTAGTCATATACATGATTTTCATCATTTCAAGACCTTTGATCATGTACAGTCTCTGCCGGTGCTCCTCCGGCATGCGGGATACCGGACGGTAAGGACTGGCAAGTATCATGTGGCCCCGCCATCTGTCTATGCGTTTGAGGATGAAATTGCGTTACCAGGGGCTTCTCCCCTGGAGCGTGCTGAAGCATGTGCACCCGTATTTACCCGGAGCGATTCACGCCCGTTCTTTTTATATTTCTGCACGAATGAGCCGCACCGCCCTTTCGTACGGGACGGGAGCGATCCGGTCTCTCCGGACGATGTTCTGGTCCCGGATTATTTGCCAGATCTCCCCGAAACCCGGGCCGAACTTGCCCGTTATTACATGTCGGTGCAGCGGTGCGGTGATCACCTGGGCGGATTTAACGCCGACTCTTCTGGATTTGGCAGGTGCGGGACCGGAACTTCCTCCTCCTGTGTACGGGCGCAGTTTCAAGGAAATAATGACGCAGTGTCTTTCTGCGGGCTGGGATGAGGTGTTTACCTCCCATACTTTCCATGAGGTCACGATGTATTATCCCATGCGGGTTGTTCGGGGGCGCCGTTATAAGTTGATCTGGAATATTACCCATGGACTGCCGTATCCGTTTGCCACGGATCTTCATGCATCAGAAATCTGGCAGAGTACACTTGCAAACGGGTTGTCACACTACGGAAAGCGCCGGGTCCATGATTACCTGCACCGCCCGGAGTTTGAGCTGTATGACCTTGAGAGCGGTCCAAATG
The DNA here is from genome assembly GCA_022821875.1 of Rhodothermales bacterium. Taxonomy (GTDB): domain Bacteria; phylum Bacteroidota; class Rhodothermia; order Rhodothermales; family Bin80; genus Bin80. The sequence goes on along the minus strand of JAJECV010000104.1, from coordinate 46,924 downwards.
AGGTTCGCAATCTTGCCGGCAATCTCGGTGCGCAGGCAGTACTGGGGGAGTATCAGGCGAGGATTCGAACCCATCAGCAGAGGACTGGAAATCCTTGGATCCTCAAATGGGATTATGAATGGTTGTGCAATATTCCCCCGCAGCCGTTAACTTTGGGAGGGTAAAGGAGGCGATCATCCGCCCTAAACATAGGCTCAAATGAAAACTGGAGTTTGGAAGTTGTTGCTGGTCTGGGTTTTACTCGTCCCTGCGCAGTTATTGGCGCAGGATTCGACGGGACGATTCATGCTTGAGGCGGGGCTTGTGGGCGGGAGTGCGGATGCCTGTCCCGGTAAATATGCAAGAGTCAGTACGGAGGTGACTGGTCCGGTATCACTCTATGGCACGGTGGAAACCTACCGCTGCCATAATTTTGCAGGGTCGGCAAACCGGATCGGGGCTTCCATCCGGCTCGGCAGTACCGATCAGGCGATCCGGCCGGCACTGCGCAGCGGCATCGAGTATGACGGAGGGGATGTGTCTCCGACTTTTGGAGCCAGTTTGACGATTGGGGGTCGTTATGGGGCGCGTCTATCGGTTCATTTCGGAAACGTATCCGACGATGTGCTAACCCTGTTCCAGTTAGGCGGCTATATTCGTTTCTGATCCAGGTTATACCATCCAACTGGCTTTTCATGCGCTGGGACGATTAGTTCTGAGACGACGAACCAGCGATATGCTAAGCGCTGATCACTAAACCCACATGCATAGTCAAGAGGACCGCAAAACTATTTCCGGCTTCAATCTGTATCCTCTTTGCGTCCCCTTCGCCGGCCTGTAATTAAAAGGACAGGGTTCCTGTGTTTTTCTGTGATAGGGATCCCCATAGTGTAGCGTGTTCGTGTATCTACTCCCAGTTCGTGAAGTTCCTTTTCCAACTCTTCGTGAGCTTCAACCAACTTTCTGTCTACGTTTGGGTTTCGACTGAGAACCGCTTCTTTCTCCGGAATTTTTGCGTTCATTTTAAAAGTGTCCATGTGAATGTATGAATGCAGGGATATTCTGACGTTGCATGTATGTGTAGCGACATTAACTTTATTCTAGGCGGCCACATAAAAGTTTCCAATCAGTGGGGAGCACGGGCAACGAGGCTGAACTGTCTGGGCGTAACGAGGTCAGGCAGTATGCAATGTGGAGGTCGTGATGTTTTCGGGGAGTGTGCATCCCCCGATGGAAGCCATCAACGAACGAAGTATAGTGTTCCGATAGCGAGCCGCATGATCCGTCTGGAGAGCCGGGGGCGGAAACCCGCACACCTGATTTGGAGGGCAGGAAGTGGAAATGGACTCAAGGCGCAATGAACGGGAAACAGAAGGAGGGGAGCAATAAGTACTCCTGATGCTAAAAGCACCGGGCCATTTCTTGGCCCTACGAAGCCGTTCCGTTAGAAGTACTAATTGTCGATGTCAGCTTCCTCTTGCGAGAGTACACGTTTTAGGCTTGGATTCCACAGCCTCCACCGTTGTCCCATGCGTCCAAGGTCACCAGAAAGTACAACCATTGCTTTTTCCCTGTGAGCCTGGACGGCCTGTTCATAATCCTGACGCTCCAATAATGCTGTAACCGAATGCTGTTTTTCGTTAACGAAAGTGTTCAGGCGGATCGTTCCATCCTCTTCGTTTTCCCGGTGTCTCAGTAACTGTACATGCCCTGACAACTCAATGTCAGGCTGTGGAGCATGCTCTCGGAATATTTGGGCCACATGCTGTAATAAAGGTGCATCCTTAACGCCAAATCGTATGGTGCGATTTGGCCGTGTATTCGGTCGAATCTGAGCCCAAGATACACTTACATCCAGAGTTGAGAAAGAACTGAGAATTTTATCCAGAGCATCACACAGGTTTGCACTTACGCCACTCTTCGTCGCGTCACGGAAAGCATCTTCATCTCCTGAGACAGTCTGTTCGACAGCTGTACGCACAACTGTCAAAGCTTCCATCAAGCGGGTAGTTAGCCGACGTTCAACAGGTGCGTCCGGGTCTGGTTGATCAGGAAACAGTGATGGAATCGGGGGCGGGATTATTGTCGTTAAGAGTGTTACCACAAAACTCCCCCGTTCGGTCTGTCCTAAACGGAATCTGGACACTATCTCTGTCGCTTTAGGTCCCACCCGGTAGACTTCGTTAGATTTATCCAGAGAGCATGCAATTGCCAGAAGCATATCACGGGCCCCCTGAATTAAGTTCACTCCTTTGTTCAACTTTACACTACCCTCTTCACTCTCTCCGACACGGAGGCGGATGGCATCACGGTCTGTCGTCACGAGCGAGCGATAGACGCTGGTTTCTTCTTGATGCCCGGCACGGGCAAAACTTTTGATTAATCTTTCCACTACACTTGCGTAGTCTCCCAAGTGTTCTGTCCGAGGGATGATGATTTCCGGCAGACCCTCGCCAACATAGATGTCCGAGTGTGTCCGGTATGTACCATGCTTTTCCCAGCCAGCGGTGCGTGCGTAGGCGGAAAGGGCGGTTGGTGACACATCTAGCAATGTATTTCGGCCGTAAAGATTAATACTCATTAGAGTTCTCCTTTTCTGGATTTTTCCATTAGATCTTGCAGAGTCTTAATATTCAGCATGTTCTGTAACGGAATGTGAACCGTAACGGTTTCTTGGTCGGTGATTTCGCTGTAGTTCTGCTACAGGCTAAGCCAATAGGCTCGGCGGCGGAGCACAAGTTCTTGCTCAGTGACCGAGATCCACTGCTTCCGCTCCTTTGGCAGCGCCAGAATCACGAGAAGTCGGGGTGTCTGTGTCTTGATCTGAGAGTTCACGGTAATTTTTTATGGACAACTGAAAAGAAAGAATGCTTTCCGGGAATGTTGTCGTGGCTTTCAGTTGCAGGTCAAGTGCAGGACGATAATCACCTCCGGCCTGGAGTCTTAGGTCAAGGCTACCCCGATCAGGTTCGGGCACCGAAGTCAGATAGCCTGCTTTAGCCGCAAGTGTCCTCACATATATTTGCGGCAAAACCTCCATCTGATCCGGCTCTATAAGAAGTCCTCCGTTATCAATCAAGCGATCTCAAAGGTTTTAATTCAGCATATGGACTGCTTCTCGGTATTAGTTTGGAAAGAGAGTATATAATTAGTGAAAGCAAATTTTGAGTCCATATTATTTCAAACACGGTGCAGTCAGTACGGTTCCCGGCTTCGTCACACAACTTTTCCACGGCTCAGAGCGTATTCATTTGACAATCATAGATTCAAAAGAAATATGGCACACGCACATCCCATCCCCATCAACATGAGGTTACAGTTTTGGATAATGAATAAATTTGAACGGTATTGTCCAATTAGATTGGCCTCAATTAGGGGATATTTCGCATTTTTATAATTGATCAATAATCTCGTCGATCTTGTCGATCTCTGCACTTTTCTCCAAGTACTCCGAATAGGCTTCCAGAGCATTCTGTATAAGAAAATCATAGTGCACAATACGACTGCCCGGTGACACCGATTCCATGGATGCCTTAACACGTGCAGGATTGTTGCTTTCCTCGTCCAAGGGCTTCCCGACAACAAATACAACTTCAATATTAGGTGAATTAGCCCCTTTATTTTGCTGTATTTTCTTCACCTTATCTACATAGGTTTGCCCCTGTTCCACTAGGTCTAGGAGCTTTATCTTTCGTTCGGCTCTCTTCAATTCAACAATAATATGCTTTCCCGCATCTGTGCGATAGGCTATGTCAACACGGCCAAGTTTCTCCTTTGCTGTCATATCCTGAATGATCACGCCTTCCTCTGTTAGACGTGATTCCATCACAGCACTGGAGGTCGCCCTTTCCCATGCGGGATCAAGAAGCCATAGATGATCAAAGAGAAACTCCTGGAGTAGTTTTTCCCTCTGGTTATCCTCTATGAGAGATTGAAATTGCTCAATAACTTCAAGACGTGACCTGATGATATCTCTGTAAAGTGAGGCTTCAAATGCGTCCCGATCCGAGAGAATTTGCAGAAGTTTTCCTGGTTCTCCGATGTGATCGACCAATTCCCTCGTTGACCCGCGAACCTTCATTCTTTGAAATGCCAGGATCCCATGTTTATACAGAAGTTTCCGATCATCTTCCTCCTCTAATGGAAGAGAACTCAATTTCGCAACTAGTTTTTCTGCCTGATTCCTGTAACCTTCGGGCAGAGATTTGAACCATGCATCCAGAGCAGGGAATGTTGCCTTAACTTGCTTCAGTTCGCTTCTGTGACGCAATTCGTTCCACTGTCCGTCAATTTTCTTTAGACTTGACTTGAGAAACTCGAGTAATTGGATGTAGCGCGGATCATCCTCCTGAATGCGCTGCCGATCACTGGTGGCAATGTCAGCATTATGGTCATCGTCAAGAAAATCCGCCTCAATTTGCCCTGTCAGGTATTTTGTGTAGAGCCTCCCATTATTGACTTTATCCAGGATGTTTTCGTGAAACAGACGCCCACGGGCAAAGACCACAATGCTATTGAGGTTGCCAACATCCGGGTTGTCAAGTTGCTTCGGTTTCTGGACTGTTCCGATCCATCCACGAACTTTCCAGTTCTTATCCCAGTGATCAAGTTGACCTGGAAGGTTTGCTTTCTTGATTAATCCGGGGGCGGCTCCAGATTCAATATCCGACTCTCCCAGCATCCAAAGAAATTGAACTTTCGAGAGATCATCCCGGTCATGATATGTAACCGGTTCCTCATTGATCGTAATCCTGAAATCGTGCGTCTCTCCAATAATGGAAAATCGTCTTGCGAGTCTCTTGCGTAATGCTCTTGTACCAGGCTCTAATCGCTGACGTTTGATTTCTTTGAGGACAATTTTGGTGCCTTGCTTGATATCAAGTTTGTTTCTGTTCAAGGATTCAGGATAATAGATCCGGGACTGGTTTCTTGCGGCTTCGCGAATTTTAACAGCGCTTATCCGAAACCCATGAGACTGCCCATCTTTTGCAGACTGAACTTCAATAACATCTGCGATTGAGAATAGCGAAAGCTTCCCTAATCCTTTTCGCCCCATAACCGTTCGTCCCTTTTTCGTGCGCCTCCCATTATTCATATCCTGATCACGTCGGCGATACCCAACCAGAAGATATTTGTTGTTGATGTCGTCAATCGTCATGCCGACTCCATCGTCAGTCATCGTAATACGGCTGTCTTCTCCATGATCAATCTGGATGGTGACATTTTTTGCATCCGCATCCCATGCATTGGCGATCACCTCGGTCAGAACGGCAGCGATGTTGCTGTACAGGTTAATTCCCAGGTGATCAAGTACATTCAACCCCACCCTCATTTCAAAGGCTTGCTCCGTACTCGGGGATGGGTCACTGTATTTTGGGAGACTCATATAGCTTTAAGGTTATGTTTTTATCGTTGATCCTAAATTGGCACTGTTTTGATGATACTTTTGAAGTCCAATACCGATGTTCCTGGAGCCCAGAAGAGCCTTGGATTGCAATGTTAGTGGCAACAGCATCATAAGAAAACAACAAGACATGGGAAACGTCATAGTATCCGCTCTTTTGATTCGAGCCGTTTTTCGACATGGGAGACGATGCTTTTACCAATCGCCGCCCCAAGTTTGACTGGAACAGCGTTACCGATCAATCGGCCGACGGTTCTCTTACAAACAGATGTGTCTTCAGGGGTGAATTTGTAATTCACGGGAAAACTCTGCAGAATTGCACCTTCTCTCAGCGAAATTGCCCGGTCCTGTTCGGGGTGTCCAAAACGGCCGTTACCAAAGCCATAAAACTGTGTTGTCATCGTAGGTGACGGCTTATCCCACACCATTCTGCCGTAAACACTACTATATGTACGTCCAGATTTTTTGCGATGACATTTGGCGATCAAATGCTCATCCCAGTCCCGCCAGCTCCCACCCGGCTTTGAGGCCTGAATACGCTGCAGATTAATAGGGGAGAGGTCACAGGCCTGATGCATTGAATCGGAACTGCAGCGTTCGCCCGCCTTCAGGGGAACAAGATTGCCAATTGCATCTTTTACGGTAATACGATATCCCTCCGGGGTCTCTGGCGCAATCAGGCTGATAGGACCCAGACGAGAAGCAAGCAGGATGAGTCTTTTCCGCTGTTGAGGTACTCCGTAGTCAGCACAGTTGACCACACGATAAATCACATCAAATCCTTGCTGCCGAAGTTCTGTATGAAAACTGGAAAATACATCTTCACGCTGCAGTAGCGGAACATTTTCCATAGTAACGAGATGGGGGGTAGTCTCCCGAACGAGACGCGAAAACTGCTCTAGGAGATGCCATCGCCGGTCAGACGAGTTTAACCGTGCCCGGCTGTAATACGAAAACGGCTGACAGGGTGCACATCCTGCCAACATCCTTAAGGGGGCGTCATCAAAGAATTTTGAAATGTCCGCAGAAGTGGTGTCTTTGACTGATTTTAAGAGAAACGAGACATTATTGTTTGCTGTGTACGGATATTCGCAGCTCGGATCAATATCAATGCCAAGCCCGACATTAATTCCCACCGAGGTGAGTCCATGTGTCAGTCCACCTGCTCCGCAAAATAAGTCAACGCATCGGATCAAAGACGCACTCTCCCCTGATCTGATACGTTCGCTCCATTGATTATCAACCAACATTTAGTTTAATCCAACAGGTTATTTTCGGTGCGGAACTCAGATCACTAACTATCGCCTCAAACCGGAACTGTAAAATCCACACCAACATGAAATTCTTGCTTTGCCAACTGCGATCATCTGCTTCGGATGCAAATCGCGAATACTTCCGGAAAAGTCCAAACAAACGAATAGGCTGGATATATACCCTCCAGTAGCGCGTTGGGTTTCGCACATGTTCAGTGTTAATCAAGGGCCGCTTCATTTCAATCCCGATTATAAGACTTACTCAATATTTGTCGGCGAAGGAAGAAACATATTGGTGGGGACGAATTCAGAGGTCCAGGGCCGGTTACGGCCTACTTGATGTTGGGCCGGAAATGAGTGTTTATTCCCGCCAGGTATATAATATCTCTGGTTTCTGGATCTTCAAAAGAGATTCTGTGCATAGTATTGTCAGGACTGCTAACTTTGGGGTCAACAGGTTTCGCTTCATCAGTGTCAAGTGTAAGGCTTGTTTTTGGCTGATCGTTTCGGTGTATTTTGTAATCGGCCAAGGGGCCAGCGCTCAATAGAAACTGGCAAACTTCTGGGACATCAACTGCAAATAGTCCCCGAAATAGATGGGCAATTATCCGGGCGGAAGGATCTTGCATTCGCAGACGGTGTCCGGGATATCCACCGTTTTTGTCACACGTTGTGGTACGATGATGGCCGGCAGAACCGGCTTGCTGATCATGGCAATGAGTTCCAGACCCGCTATGATGCTGTGTGGGATTCGGAATATTTGTATTTTGGAGCCTGGGTGAGGGATAATGTAATGGTGTAGAGGCCCCAAGGAACGAGAACAAAGCATCGTATTTGCGGGAATATGAGTAATTCCGGTATATCTGAGTTAATCTACGATCTGCAGAGACGGCTGGATGATGCGGCGGATATGCATACCAAGAGGTGGTTTGAGAACTATCTGAAGCATGCCATTCGTTATCGCGGTATCAAGACCCCCGATGTTGCCAGAATTGTGGCTGAATGGAGGAAGTTTCACGGACTGCAGCAACTGTCGGGAGAAGAAGAGTTAGATCTTGCAGTATCATTGATCAGACAGGAACATGCCGAAGATAAGTTTGCGGGTACGCTGTACATTCAGAAATATCTACAGAAACGGGTGGAAGCCGATAACTTGTTGACGGAAGTTGAAGATCTGTTCTCTTGCGGCGCATTTGTTGATTGGTCTACCACAGACTGGTTTTGTGTGCGCGTGCTCGGACCGGCAATCGTTCGCCATGGTCCGGAAGCTGCCGAACGTATTGCCGGTTGGTGCAGGGAATCTAACTTATGGAATCGACGTGCGTCAATTGTGCCCTTCAGGGCGGTGGTTCAGGATGAGACATACCATCCCCTGATCAAGTCAACCATCATTGTTTTGGTCAAAGAGCGGGAGAGATTCATTCAGACGGGAATCGGCTGGGTGATCAGCGATCTGTCAAAGGTCTATCCGCACACAGCAGAGATTCTGGTGGAGTGCCACTTTAATGATTTATCGGCCGAAGTCATAAGGAGACACACCAAGTACCTGTCCAACCATGACAATTATAAAGCAAGGAAGCGAGGTATGGCAACGGGACCGTAATCCATCGGGAATCATTACCTGGAAGTGGTCTGCCTGAAATATCTGGATTTCCAGTCAAACGCTCAATGCCGCAGGATTACGCGTTTGTTTTACGAAGGGTACTACGTATGATGGTGCAGGATATTCTGAGAACTGCTAACTTTAGGCTCCAACAAATTTCTTATCAATCATGAATAAGCGTACGGCTTGCTTTTTTTTGCTGATCGTTCCGGCGTACTTTGCAATCGGTCAGGATGCCCCGCGTCCAACAGAAACGGTCAAAATTCTGGTACCCCAACTGGAACTAACCCCCGAAATAGACGGGCAATTATCCGAGTGGAAAGATTTTGCGTTTACAGACGGTATCTGGGATATCTATCGTCTTCGTCATACATTCTGGTACGATGGTGGCCGGCGGAACCGGCTTACTGATCATGGCAATGAGCCACATCCAGAAAATGATCTCCAGGCCCGCTACTATGTCGCGTGGGATTCGGAATATCTGTATTTCGGGGCCGAGGTGAAGGACAATGTGAATGATGTGGATGCCCCGGGGAACGAGCCGCAAGCGTGGTATTTGCGGGACAGTATCTGTTTTTTTGTAGAAGCTCCCCGAGATGAGGCTCCAGAATATTTCGGGCACGGGGACAATGCGTTCTGCTTTGTTGCAGATGCAACCCGCCCGGACTACGCGGCATGGTGGCGGCATGGAACGGCCACGGAGCGACAACTGGAAGAACCGATTCCGGCAGAGGCGGTGTCGTATGCGTTTGAATTTGATCCCTGGGGAACGGGAGAGGCGGATTTTATACTGGAGGCAAAGGTGCAAATGGCACCGACATTGGGAGTCAGTGACTCCCGCTGGACACCTCCCAATGTCGGAGATGTCTACGGACTGGAGATTGTTCACTGTGACCCGGATGGAGGACCCTACGGCGGACACTTTATGATTTACGGGACGGGAGATGATGATGCAACCTGGGGACGCATGATTCTGACCGGCCCCCAAACTCCCATTGAGCGGCGAGCCGAATAATGATATTATTAAATCTTGTTATATTCTAGCCGCACTAATCAGAAAAACTCTTATGCCTTCAAGATTCCTATTTGCGATTTTCTTCGCGCTATGTACGTTTTCCGTCGATGCTCAGGACCATATTGCTTCCTTTGAGGGGCGATGGGCGCTCCATTTGCCTGGAGGAGCAGGCTGGCTTGAGGTTACCCATGATCAGGGTATGGTAGATGCGTCGTTACTTTGGTATGGTGGCAGTGTGCTTCCGGTGGCCAGTGCAAATATTACCGGGGATCAATTGACAGTCACACGGACCCAGACGGTCGACCGGGATCTGGCAGATGGGGAACAGCGGACCCTTACCTTCACAAACATGCTTACACTCCGGCCTGACGGGGACCGTCTGGCCGGCACGGCTCAATTTCCTGACCACTCCGGGATCGGTAGCCAGATCGTAGAATTTACGGCAGAGCGAATCCCGGAACTACCGTCTGCGCCGGATCTGTCCCAGGTAACTTATGGTGATCCGATTGAACTCTTCAATGGTACAGATCTCACGGGATGGGGGCTGATCAACGATGCACAGGTCAATGGTTTTAAAGCCGAAGACGGCATGCTGGTCAATGACCCGGTACAGCCCGAAGACGGTGAGTATATCCGTTACGGGAATCTTCGCACGGATGCAACCTTTGAGGATTTTCGCCTCACGCTGGATGTGAACATCCCAAAAGGCAGCAACAGCGGGGTCTATCTTCGGGGGATCTATGAAATCCAGGTTGCTGACACCTACGGGATGGATGCAGACAGTCATCACATGGGGGCGCTCTACAGCAGAATCCAGCCGACGGCCACTGTGGAAAAGCCCGCGGGTGAATGGCAGTCCATGGATATTACACTCTATCAGCGCCATCTTACGGTTGTTTTGAATGGCACAAAGATCATTGATAACCAGCCGGTCCTTGGAGTCACGGGTGGGGCGATGACAGCAGATGAAACTGCACCGGGTCCCATTTATCTTCAAGGAGATCATGGTCGTGTTCTCTACCGAAACCTTGTCTTAACACCAATCTTGTAATCGTATTTTTTCATAATCATGGCACAGCGTTTTTTAGTATCCAGGCGGGATTTTATGCGTTCCAGCGCAATTGGCACCGCGGGGCTTGCGATGGGGGCTCGTCCCTCCTTCGTTGCTCCGAGTGACCGCATCACTATTGGAATGATTGGTTCCGGGGCCAGAGCGCACGGGCTGGTGGAGTCTCTGAAAGCATTTCCTGAGGTTGAGGTCGTAGCTGCCTGCGATGCCTATACCGGCCGTCTAGAGCGTATCAGGGATCGTACAGATGGCAGGGCCGACACAATGGCAGACTACCGCGAAATCATATCCCGGGATGACATTGATGCGGTGGTGATCTCCAGCCCGGATCACTGGCATTACCAGCACTCGGTTGATTCGTTGAATGCAGGTAAGCACGCGTACATCGAAAAGCCGATGACCTATTCCATTGAGGAGGGGGCAGGTATCATTGAGGCGCAGAGACGAAATAACCTTGCGGTGCAGGTGGGGAGTCCCGGCCCCAACGGGATTCTGGTACAAAAGGCACGACAGATGATCCAGGAAGGAAAACTTGGACAGGTGACGATGATCCGTGCAAGCACGAACCGGAATACTGCTTCCGGTGCATGGATTTACCCGATCCCTCCCGACGCGTCCCCGGAGACCGTGGACTGGGATCTATTCCTCGGTTCGGCACCTAAGCGACCGTACAATCCTGAGCGGTTCTTTCGCTGGCGGTGCTACAAAGACTACTCGGGTGGCCTGTCTACAGATCTGTATGTCCATACCTGTACGACAATCAACTATGTAATGAATGCGCAAATCCCTGAACGCGTGATGGCCATGGGAGATCTGTACCGGTGGATCCACTCCCGGGATGTGCCGGATACGATCAATGCATCCCTGAAGTATTCAGATGGCTTTATGGTGAACCTCAGTGGTACATTTAACAATCAGGGAGGCAATTCAGGGGGGATGCGGATTCTGGGAACGGAGGGATCCCTGGTGTTTGGAGGTGGACTCCGATTCATTCCCGAACGGGTCAATGAGAGCAATGGCTGGATCACTGCCAGTTGGCCGAAAGCGTTGGCGGATGCCTATATTGCAGACCCTGCAATTCGGCATGAAGAGATGCCTTCCAGCCGCCCCCAGTCGACAATTGCCGGTGAAGAGGTTTATCATGCAGAGGGAGAGGATTCCATGCATGTACATATTCGGGAATGGCTTGATGCCATTCGTGACGGTAGTGCGACGAAGGAGGATGCAGAGGTGGGGCATCACGCTGCTGCCTGCGCTCATATGATCAATGCTTCCATTGAAATGGAGAAAATGGTCACCTGGGATGGACAAAGTCTGACAGCAAACTAGTTCGATCCCGGCCGAAATCGCAGGGGTGTGCTCTGCTCCAGGTATATCCGCAAGGGAGGCTTCCTTGGTGGTCCACCGCAGTTTTTATGTATTTCACTGAGGGGCCCTGAGAGATTCATTTCGGGAGCAAAGCATGCGCAGCAGGGCAGGGTAGCAAGTTTTTGAATCGTTAAAAGTTCAGTTATTTCTGTCGGGCATCAAATCTCTGTCAGATTGTGGCACGAAGTAACGCCAAATTCGACACCGTCGGATGTGATCATTGAGCTGCCTGCATAGATCGTACAACACCTTGAGATCAAAAGAAAATCCACGCAAATCAAATCGAAAATTTGGACATCCCGGTGGATCAAAACCCTTCCATTCGAGTTTACGAATGGACCGACAACAATACATTTAAAGAACTGCAGACTTGCAAGGTGATCGGTTAGAATAGCAAAGAGTAATTGAGTTGAGCGCATGTCCAAATTACTGATGGAATATATACTATCTCCCTCGTTACTGGTCTATGTTGTGTGGCATCCCGACTTTGATGAGGGAACTCGTATAGCACAGCAGATTCAAGATCGTTTCGATAGGGGTGGCTTTCTTGAACCTACGGGTCAAGCCGGTATTGAGGTAACTTTCCAGAGAGCGGACAATCTTGGCTCTCCCGTTCCTCTGCATGTGAATTGGCAAGCCGAATGTCCCATTATTATTGTAGCAATGATTGATGGTGGTCTCGTGCAGGATACTGAATGGGTTGAATACATCCATGACTTAAGTACAAAAGTATCCGTACAAGGTCTCGGCACCAGTCTGCTCCCGGTTGCCATGGAGCCGGGCATTCTGGACGATTTAAAATTGGAGCAACAGTTTCTCCGCTGGGACAAGTGGGATTCGGCGGGAGAGGTACGTGAGCAGCGATTTATTAGTGAGCTAGGATATGAATTTGCCCGGATGTTACGACTGTACCTGTACATGCTCAATCATTCAGGACAGGAAGAAACTGGGCTTGAGCAACATCTTGAAAAAATACATATTTTTCTCAGCCATACGAAGCGTGACCAAGATGGAGAGGAAATCGCGAAGGCAATACGAAGTTGGCTCCAAAATAACAGTGCCTTATCCAGTTTTCTTGACATCTATGACATTCCTGCAGGTACGCAATTCCTTGATGTCATTCACCATCATATCGGGAAATCCATCTTTCTTGCAATTCACACGGATAATTATTCCTCCAGTCAATGGTGCCGCACGGAGGTTATTGAGGCAAAACGGATGGGGGTTCCCATGATTGTTGTGGATTGTCTTCGTTCAGGCGATGAACGATCTTTCCCATATCTCGGTAATGTTCCGGTCATTCGTATGGATCCTGCTGCGAAAAGTCTTTTTCCTCAAATTGCCAGCCGGCTGATAGACGAGGTGCTTCTAGATTTTCTCTGGCGCTGCCGGGTTGCGGTATTGCCGGAGCGTCCAGCAGATACATTTTTCATGTCTCGACCACCGGAACTTCTTTCAGTAGTCGCTACTGCGGGGGAACATAAAATGCAGGGGGGCTGCAGTTTATCCAGATCCTCCCCTCAGTAAGGAGGAAATGGATCTGTTTACGAAAACGTGGGATGGTCTCCGAGTCCAAACAATCTCCCAATGGTTAGCCGAGAACACGATATGAATTCAGTTAAGTCTCCAATGACAGTTGCAGTTTCAACGTCAGATAGCCCTGATATGCGGTTCTTAGGATTGGGTGAGGGGCACCTCAGGGAGATCACGGCTAGAATTGCGCTTCAACTTCTTGCGATTGATATCAACCTTGCCTATGGCGGGGATCTACGAACCTGGGGATTCTCAAAACTTCTCTTTAGACTAGTCTTGAGGTATACATCCTCTGCTGACTTAAAAAAGGATCCGGCAAGGGTCACTAATCATTTAGCGTGGCCTGTTCATATCGGCACTCCCGTAGATCAGATCGATGCACTCATTGATGACCTTCAAGGCACAGGTGAGGTGGTGCTCCTTGATTGTGACGGGACTCCTCTGACCTTAGAGACTCGGCGCAATCTATCAACACGTGCTCCAACCCAGGATGAATGGATTTCTGGGCTGACCGCAATGCGTGAACTCCAGAGTTCGTTGACCGATGCACGAGTACTGCTTGGCGGTCAGGTAGAAAACTTTAAGGGGCGTATGCCGGGAGTGGCCGAAGAAGCAATGGTGTCCCTTTGCGCAGGGCAGCCATTATTCTTGATTGGCGGGTTTGGCGGATGTACCCGTGATATAGCAGAGACGCTTGGTATAGACAAACCAAGGGACGGCCTATCACGCAATGGCAGCTGGTCTGGTCGTGGCGAGTTCAAGCAGTGGACTGGAGAGAATTTGAATAATGGTTTGACGGCTAAGGAGAACAAAGTGCTGGCCAGTACCCCTTTTATGACTCAGATTATCTTTCTGATTCTTCGGGGAATGTACAGATTACGCCAAAGGAGGTCCCCTCAAGTCAATTAAATGAAGGATTTCCCCATGCATAAGGTGTTCGTCAGTTATCACCATCAGGATCAGTGCTACAAGGACCACCTTGTACAGATGGCGGATCACCATAAGATATTTATCGACAAATCCGTAGATACTGGTGACATTAATGATTCTCTTCCGAGTGACCAGATACGAAAGATCATTAGAGACGGTTACCTGCAGGATTCCACTGTAACAATTGTGCTTGTCGGACAGGGAACCAAGGGCAGAAAACATGTTGATTGGGAGATTTACTCAAGCATGTACGATGGAGCGGTCAACAAGAAATCGGGTATCTTAGTGATCAATCTTCCAGGGACTTCGGATTTCGTTGTTGCGCCGAGGCAGAATGAGAAAGAAAATGTCTATCCAGATATAGTTAACTGGAATGTGATTCTAAGTCGGAGTGAATATGAATATGTTTTCCCCTACACGCCTGCACGGATCATTGATAATCTATTAAATCCTCAAGCCAGAATATCTGTTGTGCCTTGGGGGAGAATAGTTACTTTCCCTGATACATTGCGATACCTCGTTGATGCAGCATTCCATGATCGTCATCAATGTCGATATGACCTATCTCAGCCTATGCGGTACAGGAATTTCTCGGATTGATTTGGGTGTGTTCATGCTGGAATGGGAGGATTTACAGTATGACTCCTCAACAGATGTGTGTCGGTTGAAAATTGATTGATTGGAGAGAAACAGGCGGTTGCATCTGCAGAAATCATCAGACGGAATGTGATCCGCACTCATACACTGAATTTTCCAACGAAATTGCATATGAATGACCAGTTTTAGAGGTCTAATGACGATAAACTTGACACCAGACAGAAGGGGGCGGCTCATCGCCAAGTTTATTCGAAGATACAATCGCCCATATTGAATCTGTAATGAATCGCTCAATCGTCGGGATTCGCTTTGGAGTGGAGTCTGGTGAATCCGTCCGCGCTAACGGTTGTCTGGGAACGCCGCCTTGGCTGCCTCAAGGTGCTTTATCCGATCTGCCTCCGCATTTTTTGCCTCATCCTTTGGCATTAGCATCAGCAGGCGCTCAATATAATTGATATCCTCGGAGTATTGGGCTAGTCTGCGCTTGTGTCCCTTCAGTGTCTTCGTGCATCTCAGCGCATAAGGGTGGCCCTTACGCACAGTTACGTAGCTGATGTCCAGACCAAGTCCGTCAATCGCTTCCTGAATACGCTGACGCGCGGCATCCTCAATCCTGAAGGTTTTTGTACGTCTACTAGGGTTCAGGCAAAATGCCTGCAGTTCCGTGCAGGGTTCGCAAGTGCAGGGAACATCAACAGCAATGATCCAGTCACTGGATTTTTCGGCGGGAGCACTACTGCTACGCTGGAGCAGGAAGTCAACGGACTGCCTCCAGAGTAGCTTGTAGGTCTCGGTACTGCGGACTTGTTCAATCTTGTACAGGTCTGCCAGAGCTTCGGGGAGCATACGGTCTGGTGTAGCGACCTTTGGGAAGTTGGCAATCGTCGTTGCCGCTTCCAGGAACTCCTGTGGGAGATCCAGATGCCAGGTGAGTGCAAAAAGATTATGGATTGCCGTAGAATCAAGGGGATTTTCGCAATCAGGCCCCCAGGTAATACACTCATTCTTCCCATGGCCATCGTTTTGGGGCATTCTGCTGACGGTTTCGGTAATCTTCTTCAGCACTGTGGGAAGCTGCGAAATAATGGATTGCACGGTTTCTCGTATCATATCGTACCATACCCGTTCATGCTGCGCCAGTTTTTCTGTAATCATTGCCAGTAAGGACAGAATCCCTGTGGGATGTGTCAGCATATGCTGTTCGATCAAGTGCAGCAAGAATTCCTTAGCAGTATCAGGACCGATCAGGGGCATGAGGTCGGCAAGTTGCTTGTTCTCGCTGCCGTTGTAGTGGACTTGTATCACCCGATCAAGAAAGTCCGTGGCCATGCCCGCATTACCGGCGGTACTCAAGAATCCAAGCACGGTCGAACGATGATCATCGTTATCTCTGTCTTGATCTTCTGGCCACAGTTCTGCCAACTGAACTAGCAGGTGTCGCATTGCAGCATCACTGATCTGGTTAGACTGTGTCGCTACCCAGGACACTGCATTTCCGAATTCAGCACTTGACACAATTTTGATAGTATTCGTTCTGGGCCATACAACAAGGGCGGCGACGCGGTAGATGAGGTCTAGGGTTGGACCGTAGTTGCCCATGTATTCTTCCAGCAGTTCCTCGTCAGGTTCTAATCCGTCAATTGAAGCAGTAGGAAGCAGTTCTTCCTCCTGAATTGAAAGTTCTCCGAAAGGCGGGCGGCTTCCATCACGGGCGATCCAGTTTTCCAGATATTCATCACGTTCAATGAAGTGCGCAAAGGTTGAAGTAATTATGACTTTTCCCCAATCGTCGGGATCATAATCTAGATCAGGTTCGCCCGTTTCCTGAATGTATAGCACGGCGGCGTGCATATCACAGCCTGTATGGTCGGCAGCCTCTCCCAGAACCTGTGCCACCGCTGCGTCGGTGCCTTTTAACGTATTAAACGAGAGGCCTCCTTCGCTGTATGAGTGATCAAGCATCCAGACGATTTTTTCGGTCTCACCGCTGTCGATCCAGTCTACTAGACATTCCCTTACCTTATCGGTTAAGTCTGTATAATCAGGTGCCCCGGTCCATTTCTTGCCAGATCGTATGAACAGATTATATACAAGTGAGATGCGGTGGCCTTTTGTCACCGGCTGGACTTCGTGAAGGCAGTCCGCATAAAATGCAGCATACGATAACTCGGATGGCTCCTGAGCATTCATGTTGAAGACGGTTTCTTTCCCTGCGTGGCGAATGGAGAGTTCCCCGCCTTCTCCGGAAGTTGGCAGCGACAGAGAGAGGGTTGCCACCATCCCCCGCACTTTCTCTGTATCCCGGTGGGCTGCGAAGAATCCCCCCTCCGTGTAGACGAGGAGTTTGTATAGTTTTGCATCAAGTTGTGCCTGTTGAAGCCCTAAGCCATCACTCACGAGGTTCATGATCTTCTTGAAAGAATTCGCCCATGCTTTGCCGGTTATTCGGATTTTTCGTGCATCAATCTGCCAGCAGTCACGTACGGATGTATCGGTGAGTGTTTTGGTCCCTTTACCATAGGGGGCGCGTTCCGCAATCTCAATCAGTGCGTCGATTTGCGCCTTTGGCACAGGAAATGAGAGGGGTTCCATATTTTTGAGACTGATCTGCGGCATCGGCACCTGCAGCGTCCCTCCTGCACAGTAATCTCCCGGACGGTCAATAGACCTGAGCAGTTCAATGAGGCGGTGTTTGTTTATCTGTTCAGAATGAGTCTCTTGGCTTGCCATGATGGTTATGTCTGGAACCGAATAAAACGGTAAATACAATCCTGCATCTCAGGTTCTCCGCCTGCTGTATCCGCCTCAGGACAGGTGGACTTTCTCATCGTGAAAGTTATGATTCTCCAGTTGCTTTTTGGCGTGAGATTGTTTCTGGACACGGCTCAATTGTCAGGATACGATTTGGAGACGGGGGGATCCATGTCTGACCGGCTGTTCTGAAACGTCCTCTTGGCGGCTTCAAGACGCTTTATCCGTCGTACCTCTGCGTTTCCTGTTGCATTCTCGGGAGTCAGTGTCAACAGACGTTCAATATGCTTTACATCTTCGGAGTACTCAATAAGCCTGCGTTTGTGACCGTCTCGGTTCTTGGTACAGTGCAGGGTGTAGGGGCTTCCCTTACGCTCGGTGACATGATCCATGTTCAGGTCAAGCACTTGAATCGTCTTGTGGATAATCCGACGGGATGCCTTGGCGACCTTGAAGCTTTTGGTGCGGCGATCAGGGTTCAGACAAAATTCCTGCAGATCAGTACAGAGTTCGCAGGTGCAGGGAATGTCAGCATCAATGATCCAGTTGACCGGGGCTTCAGGGAGAGCACTGCTGCGCTGGAGCAGGAAATCAACAGATTGCCTCCAGAGTAACCTGTAGGCCTCGGTACTGCGAACTCGTTCAATCCTGGAAAGATCTGCCAGCGCCTCGGGTACCATGCGATCTGGTGTGACTGCCTTCGGGAAGTTTGCAATTGTCGCTGCCGTTTCAACAGATTCCTGTGTCAGATTCAGGTGCCAAGTGAGCAAGAAAATGCTGCGGATTATAGTGGAATCAAGGGGGTTATCATTATAGGCTTTCGAAATGCCACACTCATTATTCCCCCGAGCATTATCGTAGTGCACTCTAGTGACGATTTCTGTAACATTTTCCAGTAACGGGCGAACTGATGAGAGGGCAAGTTTTGCCGGCCCCTGCATCATCTTGTGCCAGACCGGTTCCGCCTGTCCCAAAATCTCTGTGATCCGTGCAAGCAGAGATAGAACCTCTTTCGGATACTTGATCAGATACTGTTCTATCAATTTTGGCAAAAACTCTTCGGCGGACTCAGGGCCGACCACGGGCATGAGTTTGGCGAGTTGCTCATTTTCACTGCCATCGTAGTGGATCAGCACGGTTTGATTGAGAAAATCTGCCGCCAGGTCCGCATTGCCGTTTGTGCCTAGAATCTGCAGCATTACGGGCCGGTTATGGTCGTTATAGAAACTGCGGCTTTCCGGCCACATGTCTGTCAGTTTAGACAGCATGCGCTGCATTTCGGTGCCGCTCACCTTATCACATTGGGTTGCCACCCAGGACACGGCGTGCCGGAGGCCCCCCCGCGCCACAATGTTCAGGGTGTTTGACTTAGGCCACACGACAAGCGATCCCAGACGGTAGATGAGCTCCAGTGTCGGGCCGGCGTTGCCCATGTATTCTTCTATCCGTTCCTCGTCAGGGTCCAGGTCATCCGTTGAGTCAATCGGAATAAGTTCTCCCTCACGGACGGAAATATTGCCGAAAGGTGGGTGGCTGTCATCATGTGCGACCCAGTTTTCCAGATGCTCTGTACGGTCATGCAGTTCTTCAATGGTCGAGCCAACGATGGTGCCTCCCCAGTAACTGCCGTCATAATCTATTTCTGGATCGCCCGTCTCTTGAATGTGCAGTATAGCAGCGTGCATGTCACAGTCTGCCTGACCGGCGGCCTCTGCCAGAACTTGTGCCACCGCTGCGTCAGTACCCTTCAAGGTGTTAAACGAGAGTCCTTCTTCGCTGTAGGAGTGATCAAGTACCCAAACGATTTTCTCGGTTGTACCACTGTCCACCCAGTCTGCCAGACATTCCTTGACCTTCCCCACCAATTCACTATAATCGGGTGCACTACTCCACTGTTCGCCGGATTGAACAAACAGGTTGTAGATGAGAGAGATGCGATGGCCTTTCGTCACCGGTCGGGCCTCATGGAGGCAATCCGCATAAAATGCAGCATACGAAAGCTCGGATGGTTCCTCTGCATTCATGTTGAAGACGGTTTCCTGATCTCCGTGGCGAATAGAGAGTTCCCCGCCTTCTCCAGGAGTCGGCAACGATAGGGACAGGGTTGCAACCATCCCTGGAACTTTCTCCGTATCCCGGTGGGCGGCAAAAAATCCGCCCTCCTTATAGACAAGAAGCTTGTATAGTTTGGCACCGAGCTGTCCCTGGTTAAGCCCCAAACCCTCGCTCACGAGGTTCGTGATTTCCTTGAACGAATCCGCCCAGGCTTTGCCGGTTACGCGAATCTGACTGGCATCAATCTGCCAGCAGTCACGTACGGACGTATCGGTGAGCGTCTTGGTTCCTTTGCCGTAGGGGGCTTGCTCCGCCATCTCAACCAGTGCGTCAATCTGTACCTGGGGTACGGGAAATGAGAGGGTGCCCACATTTTCAAGGGTGATTTGCGGCATGAATACCGGCAGGCTCCCCCCTACGCAGTAATTTCCCGGACGATCAACGGATTCAAGCAGTTCAATGAGGCGCTGTTTGTTCGCCTGTTCAGGGGTAATGTCTTGGTTTGCCATTGTGGATAAGTTTGGAGTCCAAAGATAAGATTTTTTGTTTCGTAAATGACAATATGCCGCCGATTTTTGCAATCATGCGGACAACTTTGCATTGAGATAGGGATAACGAATGATGTATGAAAATGAAAGCACCTGGACAGGTCTGTACACGAATTTTCCGGAGAACACAATATCAGAGATTTGAACATGCGGATCGCAGATGGTCGTACGGTTTGTCAGCACACGTTCCATGCGGAGTAATCACGGATAAGGGGGCATCTTGCAGAACTCTCAATTTTGAAGGTTTTTGTTCATCTGAGTGTACTCAGGATCGCTTTTTAGTCTGGATTATTCGTTTTGCAGAAACCTCGTTTCCCCAGACATTAAATTGTCCACAGGCATCTTTTGGCGTGAAGTCTCCCGCCTGTACGGTCTCCCGAAAGGAACGGGTAGGTGATATATGTCCATCTGTCTATTTGAGATAGACATACCAACACAATCAGCGCTGTAATCGGCGGGTAATTGAGAAACTGAAAAGATGGTAATTATCCCCCTGCATGGGAATCGTCAATAAGTCAGGCAGATGTTCCCATTCTGCCTGAGAGGCGGCAGATCTTCCCAGATGGGCTCCGAGGGTTATAAATGCACTAGGTTTGAACTCCCATATAACTCTGCCAATCAGATCTGCTCGCCCGCCTTCCATATGTTGCCGGTTCAGGTGATCCGTGGTACCAGTTCCCAGTGCATGGAGCCCGATTTCAAAGTTCAGCCTTGAGAATAGCCCAATCGTGGCGAAGATATAGGCCCGGACACAGTTAGACGATTTTTCCCGGATATCCGCTACCCCGAAGTTTGAGTGACACTGAAATAACGGATGCATATCATCGCGCCGGGTCGTAAAGATCGGCTCACTTGCCAGAAATTCGGACAGCCAGGTTGGTGAGTTCATATTTCCAGAGGTGTGCGTGGACATGATCTGCATCTCCAGCGTAAGCCTGGTGCCGAGTCCCCCTCTAACATTGATCAGGCCATACGAAATCCGAAGACCATTCTGCATCCAGTTCAGCCCCGCGCCAGGGGTAAGAATCAATCGTCGGCGAATATCGGTGGATGCGGAGGCATCTGCTCCCAGGCGTAAATGCCCGGATGACTGTATGCCGACATGGAGTCCAAGCGATATCTGATTATATCCAGAGGTTAATACAGCGGCCTCGCCCGTCAGAATGGTTTCTTCCGGTTTGAGATCCGAATAGGCAAGCCATTGAGAGATTGCCATATTGAACTGGCCCTGCCGGATGATCCCGGATTGATTTGCACGCGCGTGCCGGACCCCGACGCTCACCTCGGTCCGGTCTGGAAGGAGCCGTCGATAAAGCGGGGGGGTCATATAGTCTGGATGCGTTACTTTTATGCGGGTAAACCAGTTGTAGGTTTTGCCCAGTTGCCCATATTCAACGCGGGCCGCAGCCCCGTCACGAAACTCCGGGGGATCTTCTTGCTCATTGTAGCGGTTACAGTAGTTTCTGCCTGAGGACTGGGAGACCCCGATCTGACCGGCCAGGCGTGCCGGGCGACGCTGGCTGCGGAGGTCCCAGTCCATTGAGAATCCAGACAAAATCCCCTCAAAGGGAGTTGTGGTTTCGTTGCTCTCCGGGCTAAACGGTTCCGTAGCCCCCGAAATTCCAATCCGGGATGCTGTTCCGATATCTTTCTGGATGCGCCCTGTGAATCCGGTGGGTATATAGAAACCGTTGTCAAACGGGAGAGATACTTTCCCAATCCCGGCCAGTGTGATCCTGCCGGGAAGCCGTCCATGCAGCGATGCGCCGCCCACCAATGGAATAAGGCAGGACATGCCATGCAGTCGGTCAAATAATTGATTGGAGCCGGATGCCGTAGAGGCGATCAACTGACGGCTCGCAGGGAAGAGTTGATCGTAATTAGAAATTTCTGCATCAATTACAGAGAAATCGTCAACATATGTGTTGAGGTCTGCCGGATAAATCTCCGGGGCCAGACTTGCCTGAAGAAGAATGTCACGCCCCAGTGCAAGGCCGCCATCAATGCCTGGAACAGGAACGGTCGTGGTCATTTCCTCTCCTACGCTCCGGTAATTTGCCACCATTGCATGCATGTAGCCGTAGCGGTAGATGGTCGGATGGACGGTCTGCGCCAGATGAAGGGTTCCAAATTGGGATACCGTGCCGACATTGCGCTTCTGAAGCGGCACCAGAGCCCATTCGCTGAATTCGGCGGCACGGGCGACCCAGCGACGAAAATTGATGCCCCAGTTGCGCTCCCGAAGGCTTGTGATTCTGAGCACGGAAATCGGAATGGCCATTTCTACGGTCCAGCCTACGCTGTCCACCCTTACTTTTGCAGACCATTTGGCATCCCAGGCGGGATCAAACTGAAGGAGTTCTTCTCCAAACACATCCTCTGTGGTCCATTCACTGGGGGCGATCCCATCCACCTCAAATCCTTCTACACGCACGCCCGCTGCATTGACCGCAAAATGAAAGGCTGACTGCTGATCATTATTGGCATCCAGTGCGATAGAGAACCAGTCGGCACGGTTGAATTGGTCACGGGGGCCAAGAGTGCGCCGTATCCGGCGTGGGTCGGGATCATGCAGGGTTGCTCCCACATAAAGAACCCGCTGGTCGTGCAGAATACGCACTTGAGTTTTGAACGCGGCCGGTTCGCCTTCATCGGGGGTTGCCTGAAGAAATTCTCCGGCAGGCGAAGTCTGCTGCCAATCCTCTTCGTCCAGCACGCCATCAATCAGAATGAGGCTGGTGGCAGATGCCGCCTCTACAATACAATCAGGCGGGCAGGATGGGGCTGACTGGCCTAGTCCAGATAAGATGACGAAGAGAAAAATCATGTTAAGGTTCGGGAGTTCGGGGCTGGATCAGGGGGAGGTGAGGTCAACCGTCTAGGCATAGCGGATCCGATGTCTTTATTGTGTGCAGGGCTGGATCATGTCCACTTGCAGGTCTTCCTCATTCCATGATGCACCTTTATGATCAAACCGCAGGTATTCATAGTCAATTCCTCCGAATACTCCTAATCCCCCGTGAACATTGGAATAAATCACTTTGGGGGTATCCTCAAAAATATTCGGCTCAAAAATGTAGTTCAGGAACAGGTACTCGGTATAGAACCATAATTCCTCGCTCCAATTTGCCACAGAAATCTGGAGATGGGGAGTCAGAGCCTCATAGTGCGGCACATTCAGCGCCAGTTCAATCAACTTGGATTCCCCCTCAAACGAGCGGTCCGAGAAGTATGCCTGACCGTCGATGAACCCGAACGCTTCGGATGACCAGGCGCCGCTTGGGTCGTTGACATCCGGTATTGAAGTACGCATTGCAGGGAAATCCGAATCAAATCTCGTAGAGTACGCAGAGGTCCCTCCTCCTTCGACTGCATTGATCTCCCATCCTCCTGATTCCTCTTTCTGGCAAAGGGGCCGCAAGTATTGTACAGCCAGGCTGTAGTAGTCCTGCCCCGGCTGATCCTCAATACGGAGGCGCACACGAAATGAACGATTGGTGGAATCAGCGGATGGAACCTCACGGATATCAACCAATGCCATTTCAGCGGAGGGGGCAATAGAAGATGCCCGGGCTTCTGCCAACCCGGGAGCATTCACGGTAATCGTGTACCGGGTATCTGCCCTTGGAGTATTGCTCGCGGGGGATTGATAGATTCCTTTGCCCATATGAATCAGGGATTCCATATTTCCCTGGGAATCATGGATTCTGACCGAGGCATTGGTGAGTACATATTGACTCCAATCTATACTGTCGGCATAGGCAACGCTCCGGCTCAGTTGCACCATCCACTCTTCATCTGGAGCGAACTCTGCGTTTACCACCACTTTAGGGGTATAGTCGGATTCAAATTCCAGTTCAACCGGAACCGAGCAATGCCAGGAAAAAACGGCCGCAACGATGATCGTCCAGGGTTTCATCAGAATCGGATTGCGTAAGAAAAATCCGGGATCAGTTGTACAAGGGAGAGCCGCTGCCAGCGAATAACTCCATAGTAGTCTCTTTTCGGATAGACAAATGAGGGATTGCGCCGGTTATACACATTGAAGAGCCCCAGACTGAAGGTGCGTTTGCCCCATTTAATTTCCTTGGTGAACTGTGCGGTCAGGTCAAGCCTGTGGGCTGCGGGAACGCGGGCACGGTTGATGGAACCGTACTCAAACCAATCTTCTCCATAGTTGTAGTCAAAGTATCGTCCGGCAGGCAGCCAGATCGGATACCCGCTGCTGTAAATCCAGGAAGCCGAAAGCAGGGTATATTCGGTCAGTTGGTATTGGCTGACTATAGAGAAGTCGTGCTTACGTTCATACCCGTCAGGATAAGCCTCGCCTCCGTTCAGCCCATCGTATAATCGTCTGGACCGGCTCCAGGTATATCCGATCCAGCCGCGCAGGCGGCGCTGCTGTCGCCGCAGCAGAATTTCCACCCCATAGGCCTTTCCCTGCCCCCGTTCAACAACGGAAGGCCAGCCCCGCACCGCGGCGTGATAGGGAAGTACATCCGGTCGGTATTCAATCTGATCTCCCAAATGTTTATAGTATCCCTCCAGAGTAATACGGATCTGCTGTCCCGGGAAGCGATATGCCAGTCCGGCTGCAATTTGCGAACCCTTCTGCGGATCCAGTCCCGGCATGAAAGGGATCCAGATATCCCGGGAAAGCGAACCTCCGCTTCCTGTCAATCGATGAATGTATTGCTGCATAAAAGCATAGGATACCTTCGCATCCATGCGGCTGCTCAGCGGCATATTCAGGCTGATCCGCGGTTCGACGGCCCGTGTTCTGTGCCCTTCATTTTGCCCACTTGAAAAACGCAGTCCGAGGTTCATGGCTATTTCCCAGGGAAGATAGATCTCATCTTCAGCATACAGAGCATATTCTTCCATCTCAAAGCGTGAGGATGGGCGTGATCTGGATCCAGAATTCTCCGGCCCCGTAACTGCATCGTTCGTAGATGATGGAAGGAGCAGGCGGGATGTAGCTTCGGCTCCGAAGCGAAAATAGTGACGCAGTCCAGGCTTGTATTCGGCATCCAGACGGACCGTGTAGTCCAGGATGGAGGATTCCCAGGAAGAGAGGTACGTCTCTGTTTCCTCAAAGACCGTCTCTCTAGACGTATACCGACTCGTAACGTCATACCCGACAATGCCTGCCGTGAGATTAATAAACATGCGATCTCTCACAAGACGGTTCCACCGCAGTGAAACTAGCCGGTTCCGCCAGTTTACCCTCATATGCGTCTCGTCTCCGAGGAGATTTTTCCGTTTGGGGCGGGTACGATGTGAGTAGGTGTCCTGCCCCATATAGCCGCTCAGGTAAATCCGGTCTTTTCTGGAAATAATATAATTGGCCTTGAAATTCAGGTCATAGAAATACACCCCGTATCGGTTTTCTTTGGGTTGAAACCACCGGGTGGCCTGATCCAGAAAGGTTCGGCGTGCAGAAATGATCCAGGAGGCCCGGTCGCGCACAATGGGTCCTTCGAGCATCAGCCGGGAGGTCAGGAAGCCCAGTTTTCCTTCTCCGCCAAAGTGCTTCAGATTCCCTTCTTTCATGGTCAGCCGGATGATTGAGGAGAGGCGGCCTCCATACCGGGCGGGAAAGCCTCCCTTGAGCATCTCCACCTGTTTCAGGGCGGAGGGATTGAACACGCTGAACAGGCCCAGAACATGGGTCGGATTGTAGAGTGGCAGCCCATCCAGCAGGATCAGGTTCTGGTCTGCCCGTCCTCCCCGGACATGGATTCCGCTGAACCCTTCTTTTCCCGGCTGAACGCCCGGCAGGAATTGAAGCGCCTTGATCACATCTGCTTCGCCCAGGATTGCGGGCATGGCTTCAATCTGCGCGGCGGAAAGGGTGTGCCGGCTCATTTGAGTTCCCGCCTGCATCCCCGCAAGTTCGGGCGTTACAATGACTGAATCAAGCACAGCGATACGGGGCTGCAGGAGAAGGACCAGTGTCGTATCCGATTGCACAGACCATTCCAACAGTTGGGACACATAGGCCACATGCGTGACGGACACTTTGATGTCTGTGTGTCTAGACACTGTGCCGGGTACATTCAGGTTAAAGTACCCAAAATCGTTTGTGCTCGTTCCTGCTCGTTGATCAATCAGATACAGATTCACACGCGGAATCCGTTCCCCACTCGCTGCGTCCTCGACATAGCCGCTGACCGAGAAACTCTGTGCTGCTGCAAATTCTGGATGAATCAACAGCAGCAGCAATGAAAACTTCCAAATATGTCTCATGAATTGGGGATAGCCTACAGAGGCAAAAGATCCCGGATTTGCTGCCATACTACCGATTTAGCAGGGCCGCACCATCGAAAACTATATTGGAGAAAGAATCAAAGTAATGAAGATGTGAGTGATTACTGACTAGACAATCCCTGTGCAATCGTGCACCAAGCGGGGTGTTACAATGGAAACTGATCAAAGATCGTGCCGTAATAAGAAAGATATAGGACATACCCGCGTACTACGACCAAAGCAAGCACTTTGGGGGCCGGCGAATCGGGCCGTCCCGTACGATACCCTGACAGCAGGGCCATCTTTCGGGACATGTTCGCGGAGGGTCTACAAAGATGATATGATTTTGTTCTTGCGCCAGACATTACATCTTGCAATGTTTGATAAGGATATCTGGTAACTGGCTGTCAGGTTGAAACATACTAATTGCTCCGCGGACAAAAATCTACATGAGGCAATTAGGCTTTCTGAAGCAAAATCTAAGTGGATCTCTCCGGGTTGGCGTATTTTCTGGGTGTTGTTCAAGGTCAAACATTAATATGGTCCCCGCTCAATCTCTCCCGCAACTGGTCTTAGCCACGCGCAATACTTATAAAGCAGGTGAATTGAAGCTTTTATTGGCTTCTGCGCCGGTTGAGGTCATTGACTTATCTATGTTTCCAGATGCGCCCCCGGTGGATGAGACCGCTCCTGATCTCAGAGGTAATGCAGCGTTGAAGGCCTTAAGTGCTCAAAAACATACCGGACTCTGGACACTAGGGGATGACACGGGTCTCTATATTGACGCACTGGGTGGGCGGCCCGGCATACACTCGGCGCGTTTTGCGGGTGAGCGGGCGGACGCGAAGGCGAACCGCGCCTTGGTGCTTGAGTTACTTGCGGATAAGTCAGATCGCACGGCGAGGTTTATGACCATATTAGCTTTGGCATATCCTGAAGGGATCCATTATTTTGAGGGACGGCTCAATGGACGTATTGCAGAGACTTCTTTGTCTACTCAGGGTTTCGGTTATGAGTCCATCTTTATCCCTGACGGGGCCGGTGTCAGTCTTGCACAGCTGTCCAGAAAAGAGAAGAATAAAATCAGCCATCGGGCGCAGAGTGCCATGGCGCTGGTGAGTTTTCTCGGTAAATTGAAGAAAGGATGATTGCTCTTGTGCAACGTGTTCAGAAAGCCTCGGTCACCGTAGATGATGTTGCGGTTGGCAGTATTGGCCGGGGCCTGCTCATCTTTCTGGGAATTCATTCACAGGATGGTCAACGGGAAGCAGACTGGCTGGTACGCAAGTGTGTACGCCTGCGCATTTTCCCGGATGATGCGGGGCAGATGAATGTATCGGTTCGTGACCTTGGTGCAGACATTCTTCTTGTATCGCAATTCACCCTCTATGGCAATGCCAGAAAAGGACACCGGCCCTCCTTTACAGAAGCGGCTCGCCCTGCGGTTGCCGAACCTCTGTATGAGTATGTGAAGTATCGCCTCTCCAAAGAACTTGGACATCCGGTTGCCAGTGGCAGTTTCGGTGCCTCAATGCAGGTTTCTCTGGTCAATGACGGGCCGGTCACGATCTGGATTGAACGCAGCCCGGAAAAGACTCAAAATTCTCAAGTCTCTCAAACAGAGATTCGGTAGGGGTTGTCAATGACAGTAACTTTATTTCAGGCGGCCACTTAAAAGTTTCCAATCAGAGGGACGTACGGGCAACAAGGTGCTTGTTGATCTGACATGTGCGTATTCAGATGAACCTGCCGAGATAATCAGAAAAAAAATGTCCAGTGTTAGAGGCAGATACCCGAGCATGGGAAATTAGCAGGAACATAACCAATCTCATTTCATCCCGTTGGATTCAGGATTTTTCCAATGTAGACATCTTTGTCTTCTCGCTGGAAGAGTACGTTCCGTTTTTCCATTTCACTTTTCTTCATATTCCATATTTCGCGCATCTTGGCCGAAGGAGTATTTGACACGATAAAGGAGTGGAGGGAGACAGACGGATCACTCAGACGGTCTTCAATTTCCTTAATGGTCTCAAAGAACTGGATTTTGGGATCGTTCGGTCCGAGATTGCGGATTCCCTTGGGATCTACAAAGATAACCTTTTGCTGACCGTCCTCCAAGAGCCACAGGATGAAGTCAGGGTGAAAATTGCCCGCTTCAAAGAAGCCGACCCCGCGGCCGCGGCTGAGATTTCGCAGCAGGTACAATTCACGGGTCTTAAAGAAGGTCTCATTCTCATCATGGAATGCCTTGAGATCTTCCACAAAATCCCGCTCGCTTTTGTTAAGCGGGGCAGGACTAATCTGAACGACCGTGGAATCCAGGCTAAGCAGGGGCTGATAGAGGTGACATCCAAACCAAAGTACTTTGATGCCTTGAAAAGCCCAGGGTTTCATCTCTCCCTTTTCAATCGCCGCTTTGAGTTCTTCTAATTTTTCGACAATTTCTATCTCTGACTGATCAATCAGTATCCGATAATACCCTTCGTCTGCTGATTCTTTCAAACCGAGGAGATTTGGATCGTCACCGCTCACGGTGCTATACTCAAGGTGGGGGAGTTCCCACATGCGCTTGCGGAAGGTATAGTAGCGTTCGGTATACTTCTTTAGCAAAGCCAGTGCAATCTCCTCCCATATTTGCACCTTTTCGTAGGAATCCCCGATCATTTCCTCTTCAGGTATCTGAAGGCAGTACCAGCTCTGATCAGCAAGCAGTTTCTCAATGACAGGTCGCGGGATATTCAATTTGTACCAGCCTCGCTCTGCCTTGAAGCGCTCAAGTTCAAAGTAAAGACGGTTGCAGTCCATGAAGGCTACATGACCCGGCTGAAAATGAGTTTCATTCGGTACAACATTGCGATCTCCCCCCTTGAGTTCATCGGACTTCATCGCACGAATCTTCGGATACCAGTTGAGATTTACCTTATGCTTCTGGAGATAAATGGTATCAGGATCGCTGACGGGGTCTGGTGCTGATACAGTTGGAACGGGGGCCAAAATGCGGAATGCATCCTCCAGCTCCGTACTCACACCATTAATTTCCGTTTTGATGCGAATCGTCTTCAGTGGCTGTTTTCCAAGATTTTTGATTACAGGTAACAGGAACTCGATAGGGTCATTATTAATGGGAAGTCCCTCCTCAACGAGAAAATTCCGGAACTGTATCATATAGTCTGCCTGAATACCAAAAACGCCGAGGGTCTCCAGCAGGCTGATGTGTTCAGGAGGCTTGAGTCCCTCTGGAAGTTGTGCCTTACTGCTGCGCATGAGACTCATATTACAACCTTTGAGTCGTACTCCCCGGCCGAATAACTGAATAATCTGTGCACCTTCTCCTTTGCCCACATTCATCAGCCCCATGGTTGAAACCCGCCAGCTGTTCCAGCCTTCGGTGAATTTCTTGGAGCCGATCAGAATATTGATCTTTGAATGCGGCTGATTCAGTTTATGAAAGAATGATTCTGCAAACTCTTTTTCTCCTGTATGAAGTCCTTCCTCTGCACAAAGCCGAACAAGCTTGGCATCGTCGCCTACATTGATTAGCCCGAAGGCTTCGTTTTCTATACCTAGTCTCAGAGCGACTTCGCCGCTCACTCCCTTGAGATTCTCAATATACATTTGTCCCCCGCCGGGTGCGTTAAAAATTGTACTGAGTGTCTCATCATAGATCTGATCGGACGAGAGTCCCCGGGTATTGAGATATGGAAAGCGGCCGGAGAAAAGATTCGTACCATCCCAGGCAATTAACCCCTCACTCAGCACCCTGTCTATATGCTGAACGCTTTTTGCACGATTCATTACGTAACTGTCCAGGAACCGCAGGATCTCAATAATATCTGATGCATCCCGTTTGGCTAAGGTTGCGGTTACGCGCCCCCCGACAAAGATCCAAAGAGGGTTTTCAATCTTGAATGGACGCAAAGGCTCTTCCTGTTCCTTGAACAGGCGCTGCTGCTGAAAAAAGGTGAGCAGGCATGCCACAAGATATAACTCCAGGTGATCATGGTGTGTGTGCCGGTCAAGGTTGAGAATCTGATAATCCTTGCCGTATCCATCGGCATAGAAATAGCGGTATGAGTAGTCAAACAATACGCTCTTCGCGTACAAATCCGTAAGGTCTGGGTTTCCCTTGATTGCTTGACCGAAGGTTGCCGAATACTCGAACGAGAAGCCTCTCTCGCACAGGGCATTACGGTAGCCCATCCATGTCCCTCCTTTGCCGGAACTGGTCCCGCGGTGCCCTTCATCCACAAGCACCAGATTATTTCCTTCAAATGCTTCGACGGCAACGGTCTTATCTCCCATTTCGTCACGCAGCCGGGTCACTTCCAGGATCTCAACGGATAAGCCGCTGAATACCCCTCGCCCTTTCTTATCGAATAACTCCGCATCAATGCCTGCCCGGTCAAATTCACGGAGGTGCTGTTTTGAGAGCCCTTCATTGGGTGTCAGGAGTAGAATCCGGTTCAGTTTATGCAGCCTGCCGTGTCGGGACATGGCATCCCAGTATTGCAGAATATTGATATGCATCAGAAGTGTCTTACCACTGCCGGTCGCCATCCAAAAGGCAAGTTTATTGAGTTGGGGCCATGCTTCCACGGATGCATCAAAGTCCGAAATCTGATCTGAATCCGGGGCTCCCCTATTGTAAATTTGCACTTGCCGATTCAATTCCATAAGGAGAGATTTTGGATCTCGAAAGTATCGGTCAAGATAGATCTCACAAAAAAGCAGGCTGAGATACTGAAAGTATTTCCAGATGATTGGTGCCTCCCCGCGGGTAATCCGCCGCTCGTTCAGACGCTGCGTATGCTTTACAATATTCTGGTCGTACTCCAGCAGAAGTTCTTCAGGGAGTTGGTTTGGGTTGATAAATATTCCTTTCAGAGCATGGTGGATATGATGGATGTTGTTTTCGTCCAGCCCATCGTGTGCCCCGCTCCTGAAGGGAGCCGTCAGGTCATCAAACTGTTTTGCCTTAAACAGCGATAGGAGCCATTGATTGAGCACCAGTTTGCTGCCAAACGGCATCTGAGGTTTTTTGCGGATGTATCGGTGCCTTCTTGCCATTACTGCCCCTCCGTGTTAAACATCAGACGGTGAAAATCATCTTCGATGAGCCGCACCTTCCACAGATCACCGGGCGACTTGATGTTTTCTAAATTATTTCCACCGTTGACCCAGATCGTGTCGAATTCACAGTCTGTGTTTAAATAGCCTGCGGTGAACCACTCGTCAAGAACCAGATTATCTTTTTCGTGGTCACCGGTCAGTTTCCGCCAGATAACAAGTGCTTTACGTCCGTCTAGCGTGGTGCCGGTCAAGGTGCGGAACCAGTAGGGCCCGCCCGCATCCTGCTTGAGTTCGCCTTCCAGACAAAGGCGTTTTTCAGTGTCTCGCCTGAACGAGACCGTAAACGACCGGGGGGCAGAGATTTGTCCAACTTTGAGACCAATCAGCCAGTTAAAGGTCTCGATCAGATCGACATTAACTCTGCGACTTTCATCCGATCCAGGTCGCTTGACTTTGAGTTGATAAGAAGTTGGATCGGTAAGGGCCTGAATATTCAGGAGTGACTGGCTATTACGTGTCTCCATATCCAGCATATAGCGCAGGATATATTGCTCTTTGAAGCCATCCATTCCTTGTGCTTTGGGAGCATCAAGGACTGACTGCTGGGTTTCGGACCGTTGGGTGACCAGATTGTTTAGTGTGTCCTCATAGGATTCAAGGCGTACCACCTTGATGATACGCGGGCTGCGCTCTGCTTCTTCTGGATTGGCAAGACGTGCAGGCTTACCATCTTTCCAATCTGGCGTAAACGTAATCTTCTTGAGGCGTGGAAGCAAAACCGTGTCGAAGTAATCCCCCATTTCCACAAGGATGAATTTACGCCGGCCACCGTCTTCTCGATTGAGGTTGATGACAGCATGGCCGGTAGTACCGGATCCTGCAAAATAGTCAAGGATACAGGGGTGTTTGCCAAGATCAGCCGCGAAGATAGAGTCTTCGACCGTATGTACTGATTTCGGATAAGAAAAAGGATTTTGCTCACCGATGATATTTCGTAATAGGTTTGCACCAAAAGTCCCAGCATTGAAGCGGGGATCTACCCAGTTGCTGAACAGGGCTGACTTGCGTTCCTCTGCTTCAATCAATTGATAAATCGTAGACTTATTAGTACAGATTAACTTTTTGCGGGCTATCAATTCGAGGCAAGACTCATAAGCACGACGCCAAACTCTTTCTTCTCCGTTTGCCCCAATCGGATAGACTCTGATCCATCCTTCTTTGGTTGGCCTCGTCGGGTAGATGGCATCTCTTGCTGGTGGGCACTCAATCCCCATTATCTGTTTGCTTTGGAGATCAATCAGAATAGCAAAGAAACTGTTCGGGCGAGCGTAGCGAAAATTGCTTTCTGCCGTTCCACTTCGCTTGAATGGACGATGTTCAACTCCGTTTTTGATTATTCTTCCGACAAGTGTTCGATCTGATGATGACGGTACGCAAACGATCATATACTCGTGAGTGTGCGCTAATGTCTTTGCTTTACCACCCTGAGGATGGTGGTTGATAATGATGGTCTCCCGCCGAAGCGAGGGGTATTCGGTGTCAATAAGTTTAGCTAGGTTGACCATTTCGAAGTCATCAATAGCTATGAATAGAACGGGATCAGTCTTCAACAAGCTTGGTGTCAATGCGAGTCGGCTCGCCATTAATGTTAACCAAGATGATCGGAGATACGAATTTTTGTATGAGATTTCCGATTCGCCAGTGTTGTAGGGGGGATCAATATAAATGCAGTCAACAAGGCCGCGATAGCGGTTCTGCATAGCCGTTAACGATTGAAAATTATCTCCATGGAAAAGTACTCCATCGGTAATTTCATCAATATCATCCATCGATTCAAGTATTCGTTCAATGAAGTTCGAATCAAAATGCCGTGTATCCACCACCAGTGTTGGATGCCCATGTAAAAATTCGGACGAAAGCCTGCCGCTGTACCCGGGAGTGACTAGGTCACCATTAATCCGGTCAATTGAATAGAGCGTAATCCACTCCTCCCTCTGCGCCTCATTTGCAACGATCTCAGGGTAAAATTTTTCCGGAATACAGCCTGCAGTGATGCAATAATGCGTTTCAATGATAAACTTCCTCTTTAGCCACAGTTTTTTCTGGAACTCCTCAATCTGAACCAGAAAGTCAATAATCTTTCCGGCAATCACGCGGATAATTTTGAATTTATGGAGGTACTTCTCAACGCGAAGGATGGACTCATTTTCTACATCATCAAGGTGAAGGACCTCGTTTTTAATGTAGAAGTCCAGTTCACGGCGGAGGAAGGTACCAAGATCTTTGTGAATGAAAAAGTCAAAAGTGTTCCGAGCGGTATATCGCCGGAGATGTGCTTCCAGCCGACAGTAGTCCGCCTTTTCTCCATTTGCCATTACATGCGGTGTGCTCAGTTCCGCAATCCACGGCGATAAGTTGGTCACATCCAGAATCCGCTTAACAGCGAGATCAATGAGGTCCGTTTGAGTAGGAGGCTTTCTCTTTGCACTGTGTCTCTTCGCAGGCCAGTCGCTGAGTGTGGCCGGACGGTAATTAAAGTTGATGACGAGTTCGGAATTCTGTTTGTCATCATTCTCCTCGGCAATGAAGTCATGCCCCGATTCTCCTGGTTCCACCAGAATGAACACACGGTTCTTTCCGTTGGCGGCTTTAACATTGGCATGCTCCCCCTCGGTGCCATCCACAAGCCGAAAGTGGACGCGCATCGGATTTATTTCGTCTTCCGGTTTCAACCGGAACACATAGTCACGCAAATACTCACAGGTCTTGATGTAGTACTGATCCTTATTCGCCCAGTGGAGCGCGATCTCCTCGCCCTCGTAAGGAATGGCATAGACCCCCGGTTTATAAACTCTCTTGGCAAGAAAGTCGCCATCGGAGTAATAGCGCTTAAAGAACCGGTAAAGGTGATCGTAGACATCGCTTTCCAGTGCGTCGAAGTCTACGGCTGCTTCGAGCAGTATTTTTATATCCGCAATCCTGGGCGAGTCATCTGGATTCATCCCGGCTAACTTAACACCGGTGATTAATTCAGACATGTGTTTTTCCAGATATTTTTTGTCAGCGCCCCTGTGCCTCCCGAACACTGCCTTTATCTGGGATAGCAGATCATTGTCAAGAAACTGCGATACCTCAGCACTTTTTGCGTGCATGATCCGGTAGAGCCCGAAGTCAAGATCGGGCTGGTCAAGCTGGAAGAGTTCCTTGAGCAGGGTCTTCAGTTTTTCGTATTTCTGGTTCATCGGTTCAGCAAAGTACGTCTCATGGAAAGGCAACTAATTTATACAGGTTATTTGATGGTCATGCAGGAAAGTCCGCATCACAGCGGTTAAGCCAGAAATTTCAACCTTCGAGATCAGTTCCACTCTTTCCGTTTGAGATATCATGTCAGTGGGCGAGGAATGTATCGGTTGACAAGATATAGAATATGGTGCATCCTCTTCGCAAATCGGGGACTTTTTCATCTTCAATTCTTTGGTTGATCCGGGGCATCGTTCAGTGTGCAGGCTCATGATATTCACGGGTTTGTTTTTGCTGAAGTAGTTCGGCCGTACCGCGGAATGACCACGCGGGGAATGCGGTAAAAATAGCTCTCTCCATTGCTTTCTGGGCGAAGTCTGTGAACCGCGTTCCTGTCCTGTGCATATTTGGGGTAGCCAGGCGGAAACTTTCAGGTTCGGCAGGCACGAACCGTATAGACCGATCTAATTCAGCGTGACGCATAGTACCTGTCGTATTGCTCTGCAAATTCGTACTTGGTCAGCCAGTATACGCCTCCATTCGCACAGGAATTCCCATTCCAGTCCACCCTCTTAATTCGCTCTATCAGCGTCGGCAAAGGGATTTTGGCTTTCAGATAATGTCCTCGGTTATTCGGTGCCGGATCCGTGATTACCCGCTTCGGTGAGGCACCAAATACGAATAAGTCAAAATCTCTCGATGTTGCAAAGTCAAAATCTCTGGTGCCTGTGACGTTCAGCGGATGCTGCACTCGTAAATCCGGCCCCTCTGACTGATCCAGTACAAAAAAACTAGTGGGTACATGGTAGTCTTTGCCATCAAGTGTGAAGCAGTCTCGGCCTAGGTCTGTAATTGACACAATACGCCAGTGCGTCGGGATGATACGCTGCCGCGTGTGCTTCCGGTAGACATTCGGGAGTATGAAGCCAATCGTCTGAACATTCTCAAATGACATCGCCCGCTGAATAAAAGCAGATGACAACTTATGGTACCGGCCGTATGGCGGATTGCCTACAACCAGTACACGATTGTACCTGTCGGGTACATCATATTCAAACCAGTCCGCCAGCACAACGGCCTTGTGCTGCGGATCTATGTCCAGACCGACCTTGTTTTTATGCTCGATTGCGTTCAGAAACGCACCGCTCCCCGCAGACGGCTCTATCACGAGATCATAATCGGACAGATCCCTTAACTCGTTAAGGCAGCGTTGTACGACTTTGAACTTAGTGAAGTACTGGTCTAGTGCTTCGCCGTTTGTTTTGGGAGTGAGACGTTTGAGTTGGTGCATGACACCGCCATCATATTGTACATTTTTCGCTTGTCTGACCGCCCATTACTACAGCATTTGCTACGGCGTGTCCAACTCACGGATGCTGCACCAAGGCATTCATTACTTAAATGGCGGTACACACCCTGGCAAGCCCGCCTGAACAAGCACATAAACTCTCTAATTCATGTGTGCAGAGGGTTATTCTGTTTACCCACACCCACTGGAACTTCCGCATTGCAAGCAGGCATAGCAGGCACCGCTGCGTACTGTGATCGCTCCGCAGTCCGAACAAATCGGTGCATCGTCCTGATTCTGATACGTGCCATTCTCAATCTTCACGGTTTCCATCTCTCCAACTGCCTCCGCCATCTGAGGAGCGTTCACGGGTACTGGCTCGGACTGCGACGGGATTTCCTTTATTTCGGCTATGTCCCAACGTACCTGCGCCTCTGCCTCCATATCCTGAACGGCATCCTTCAGATCTTCCGCCATGACCGATGCATTCAAAAACCTGAGCGAGAGGTACTGGAAGATGTAGTCCATGATAGACAAGGCCGTTGGAATCCTTTGGTTGTTCGTGTATCCGCTCGGTTCAAAGCGCATGTAACTGAACTTAGAGCATAGATCTTCCAGTGGCACTCCGTACTGCAAGGCGATGGAGATACTCGTGGCAAAAGCATCCATCAGTCCCGATATCGTTGAGCCCTCTTTTGCCATCGTGATAAAGATTTCACCTGGCTGCCCTGTATCTGGATAGAGTCCTATATGCAGGTATCCCTCGTGTCCTCCGACGCTAAATTTGTGTGTGTAGGAATTTCGCTCATCCGGCAGACGCTTACGTACAGATTTGCGGGCGACCTGTGGTAGAACGATTTCGGCTTCCGTCGGCAGTCCGTCTCCCGATACAGCATTCTTTGTGTTCCCTCCCTCGGAGGTGGACAGAGGCTGACTGCGCTTGGAGTTTTCACGGTAGATGGCCAGGGCTTTCAATCCCAGGCGCCAGCCTTCCACATAGGCCTCTCCGATTTCTTCTGAGGTAACATCTTCGGGCATATTTACGGTCTTGGAGATCGCACCCGATACAAAGGGCTGACAGGCAGCCATCATACGGATATGTCCCATGAAGTGTACGCTGCGCGTCCCGTTAAAAGGCTTGAATGCACAATCAAAGACGGGGAGGTCTTCTTCTTTGAGGTCGGGCGCTCCCTCAATTGTATCATGTTCATTGATGTACGCCAGTATTTTCTCAATCTGCTCTTCACGGTATCCTAAACGGGTGAGCGCTTCGGGTACGGTACGGTTGACAATTTTGAGCGTACCGTCTCCCTTCCCAGCCAGTAACTTATACTTTACGAGCGCAATATCCGGCTCAATCCCGGTGGTATCACAGTCCATCATAAAGGCAATCGTTCCAGTCGGAGCAAGCACGGTAACCTGTGAGTTGCGGTATCCATAGCGCTCGCCGAGTGATACCATTCGGTTTAGCGACTCTTCCGCAGCATGTAACAGATATTCCGGGCAGCTTTCATCAATTTCACTCGCAGCATCACGGTGCATTCGCATGACATTGAGCATGCTCTCACGATTCTCTTCATAGCCGGCAAAGGGACCAATCTTGGGATTGGCTGCGATCTCTGCACTCCGGGCGTATGCTTCTGCATGTTCAATGGCCATAACGGCACCCGCAACTGCACGGCCCTGATTGCTGTCATAGGGAAGGCCCATCGCCATCAGGAGTGCACCCAGGTTGGCAAAGCCGAGTCCCAGTGGGCGGAACAGATGGCTGTTTTTGGCAATGCTTTCACTCGGATACCCTGCGTTATCCACAATGATCTCCATTGCGGTAATGTAGATTCGAACCGCGGCCCGGAAGCGCTCTACATCAAACGATCCATCCTCTTTCTGGAACTTGCGCAGGTTCAGGCTGGCCAGATTACACGCGGAATTATCCAGAAACATGTACTCTGAACAGGGATTGCTGGAATTGATGGGGCCGGTGACACTGCAGGTGTGCCATTTCTGGATGATATCTTCGTATTGCACCCCTGGATCACCACAGATGTAGGTTCCCTGGGAGATCTGATCCAGAAGCATATTGGCATCCACCTGTCGGACTACCTCTCCGGTGGTCACTTTGCAAAGTGCAAACGGAGTCCCCGTTTCTACCGCATTCATAAATTCGTCATTCAGCCGCACCGACTGGTTCACATTCTGGAATGCCACCGAGCCATAGGCCGGGCCGTTGAAGGATCCATCGTACCCCTGTTCAATCAATGCCCAGGCTTTTTTCTCTTCTTCTTTCTTTGAATTGATAAATTCCTCCACATCAGGATGCCAGATCTTCAGTGTCTGCATAATTGCAGCCCGGCGTGTTTTCCCTCCGCTCTTGATGGTTCCGCCGGTTGCATCCTGCACGCGCATAAAACTCACTGGTCCGCTTGGTACGCCCCCCCCCGATAATTTTTCATGTGTGGACCGAAGCGTCGACCAGTCTGCCCCGACACCGGATCCAAACTTGAACAGCCGTGCACTCTCGGACATTAACTGCCATATGTCGTCAATGGAGTCCTCCACAGAGATGATGAAACAGGCTGATCCCTGGGGATACTCATAAGGATCAACATCCACAATCCCCTGCTTTTTTGCATCCCAGCCCCAGATCGTCCGGCCTCCAGAGTCTCTTACGCCATAGCGGTCATGCAGACCGACATTGAACCACACCGGTGAATTGAAGGCACCATACTGATGCACACACAGCCAGGTCAATTCATCATGGAACCGGTCTGCATCCTCCCGGCTGGAAAAATAGTCCTGCTTGTATCCCCAGTCCGCAATGGTCCGCGTCACGCGGTAGATCAACTGGCGCAGGGAATGCTCACGTCCTCCCTCATCCGGCTCCATATGGGTCTTGGCCAGATCTCCGTAGAAGTACTTTGACGCAACCACATTCGTCGCCAGAGCACTCCAGTCTTTCGGGAATTCCACATCTCTCTGCTCAAATACGGACTCTCCCTGGGGATTCTTGATTGCGGCATCCCGCTTCTCCCACTCGGTTGAATCCAGCGCGTTCATTCCCTCCGTGGAGAAAACACGTTCAATCTTAAGGCCCTTGTGGAAAGCGGCAGACGATGATTTAGATTTGGCAGACGACGAGTTCATGGTAAGATCTAGTGCAATGAGTAAGTTGACATGAGGTTATAGTAATTGGGACAGTGCCCCGATTCTCCGACAAAATAAGGAAAAAAAGTATAAATGCCATTAAACCTTTGGTTCCAGTTCGGGCAAAAAAAATTCTTTGCCCAAATTTCGGGAAATGGAAGGCCATCAAGCCAATATTTTCGCCTTGTTGAGATTTTTTCGGATTCAAATGTCATTATTTTAAGCCTGTTTACTCTATCCACAGGATCGCACAGGATCACACATTGAATTCACCAGAAAATCGCCCTTGTCTGTGGATAAAAAGCGAACCTATGCATGTGTGTACGGGTAAAAGCATTTTCAACAGAGGAAAAATGGTTGATTTTGACGAACGGAGCGCATATCCCAAGCCTTTGGATTTTGAGGTCATGCGCCCGGAATATGAAGAAGCTGAGGATGGTACGGTGATCGCCACGATCACCGTGACCCCCTTTGAAGTAACGGGATCTAGCGTCTCGGAACCCGGGGCGCGCCGGTCCGCTATTTATCAGGCGCATAAGACGTATAAGACCTATCACCCCAATTATGAGGTTCCCAGTCCGTTCCCTGATGAGTTCCACGATCAGGAGGGAATTTTCTGGCAGCGACTGAGTCCAATGGCTCGCACCATGCTTGGGGATTACTCCTTTACGGATCCTGATGGCGAGGAGGACTATGCCAACATTGAGCAGATGCTGATCTGGGATGTACGTCCAAATGTATCAGGCGAGTAGCCGTGCTTTCATAGAGGTCAGGTATTCCAGCGCCGCAGGATAATCTTCGGGAATATGTCCCGTCATGATTGCCTGCTTTAGGGCGTGGGCCGCGGATCTCTCGCTTACATGCATGGACAGCACGACCTCTTCATAGAGTTTGGCCCGACGCAGTGCGTCCTCCTTGATTTGCATCATCAACGCAAATGCGGCATCGTGTTCATTCGGAATTTTCCCGTCCAGAATCGCTTCACGGACCGCGTGTTTAATAATACCGACCGCCACGCCGGCTTTGATCCCCACCACCTCCATGATTTCTTTCCCTCCGAGTGGCGGTTGAAAATTCCGCAGTTGATCCTTGGCTTCCACCTCCTCAAACTTACGGGCCACCAAATCAAACGCCCGTAGATAACGTTGTACGCGCTGCGGGTTACGGGAGGTGATATCTGCTCGAACCAGGATCATCAGGTCATCCAGATCTTCACCGGCATCAAACAGCAGTCGCCGGACCGCAGAATCGGTGACTTCATCATCGACGAGGGCAACCGGCCTGTGATGCAGGGCCACCAGCTTTTTGACATACGCCATCCGCTCATCTGTCGGGAGGCGCAGTTTCCTGAACAGTTTGGGAATCATCCTTGATCCACGGTCTTCGTGGCCGTGAAAAGTCCATCCGCTGCCGGGGATGAATCGTTTGGTTCGCGGCTTTCCAATATCATGCAACAGGGCTGCCCAGCGAAGCCAGTATTTATCCGGCGGTGCCGTTTCCACCACATTCTCAACTACCTGCAAGGTGTGATAAAAATTATCCTTATGGCGCTGTCCTGCCACCGTATCGACACCTCTGAGTGCACTGAGATCGGGGAAAAATTCACGCAGGAGATCGGTTTCTTCCAGAATTTTCAAGCCCGTAGAGGGGGTTGCGCCGGCCATGATTTTATGCAATTCATCGGTAATCCTCTCCTGGCTCACAATTCCCAGACGTTTCGCTTCCTGCTTCATTCCCTGTCTTGTTTCCTCATCAATGTGAAACCCTAACTGAGTTGAAAACCGGGCAGCCCGGATCATCCGCAGGGGGTCATCTGCAAACGTGATATCTGGAGATCTCGGTGTTCGGAGCCTGCCGGCATTCAGATCCATCAGTCCACCGAATGGATCCAGAAGTTCTCCGAAGGACTCTTTTCCAGTGAGGCTGATCGCCAGTGCATTCACCGTAAAATCCCGACGCAGCAGATCATCCTCAAGCGTGCCATCCTCCACAATGGGTTTGCGAGAATCTTTCCGGTAACTCTCCCGCCGCGCGGCGACAAACTCCAGGGTCGTATCTCCTACACGGACCGCTGCCGTTCCAAAATTCGGATAGACATGAGCGACGGAGCCGCCCAGACGCGTGCTGACTGCGCGGGCTAATTTGATCCCCGATCCTTTTCCCAGTGTAACAAAATCTATGTCGGTCGTTGAGCGGCCCAGAAGTGCATCCCGAACGAATCCCCCAATCGCATATACATCCAACTGCCGGTTTTGGGCTTCATCCTCCACTGCTCTGAGTAATTGGTACTGGGGTAGTGTATGCAGTAATTCACACAGGTTCGTCATAATTTTCAATCCCGGAGACCCAAGTTCGGTAACTTCCAGGTTGAACGCGCTTGCGATCAAGTCAATCCACAGGATATACTCCTAGGGAGCAATCTGACAGAGTACAAAAAACAAGCCCTGCTGTGGAAATGGTCTCTTGACCCAAACGGGATTCTTCTTGTACGCACAATGTCCCGTATTCACCGCAAGGGGATGAAACTGCCATGATGTACTGCAAAATTCAAATGCATACGATCAATCCCCGATTATCCTGAAACGCTGTCCCTGACTTTCTGAGTCAGACTCCCAGTATATGTAATCGGTCACCCCTATTTCGAATGCATTTCTGGTTCCCGGAAAATCACCATTGTTGACTCGGACAGATGTCTGTACCAATAAAGCGGCAGGGGCAGCATATTCTTGGCATCCGATGCATATCCTTGAGTTCCAGTCTGGAAAATGGTCGATGCTACCTGCCTCCGACGATCAGGGGTTGTGTGAACATCTGGGGATCCTGCGCCCCTGTGAGTTGCAACCGCAAGATATACACACCCGGTGCCAGATCTGGAGCCAGTGCAAATTCATGATTCCCGGCATTATACGAGGCTTTTTCTGATTCAAATACCTGACGTCCAAGCACATCGTATAGCATTGCGGAAACGGATACCAGTTCCGGGGTAGAGAACGATATGTTCACCTCATCGGTGAACGGATTCGGGTAGGTTGCAATCAGTTCCGATTCGATGATCCTTCGCTCAGGTTCCACATTCACCGCGGCCACCTTACGGAAGGTCATCCGATTGATATTCACATCCTGATCTGCAAAAGTTACTCTGAGAATACGTCCACTGCCGGTCTTTAACTCGGGCGTACGGGCCTGACGGGTCACCCAGTTCTGCCAGCCGCGGGTATTGCCAATTTCAACTTCTCCAATTCGCTCACCATCCACGGAAAGGATTATATCTGCTCCGGTTCGAGTCCCTCCAGTATTACTTGCACCCCGGATATCGATTTCGTAGATTCCGTCTTCCAGAATGTCTACGGTATATTCCATCCATTCAAAACGCTGTGTCCATCCAACATTGTATTCAAATCCCTCGGGGTCTGTAGATATCTGAATATCCACGCCGTCATTTCGATACTTCGTACCACTGTTGCCACCTCCGGGGCTGCCCGTAGTGGCCCAGTGGTCCGTGTCATTGTATGCGATTCCCTGATTTCCTATGTCATAGTCAGCTGCGTTCACGATACCGGGGAGTTCATGCTTTTTGAACGGTTTCTGCTTCGTTCCAAACTCAGGATCAAAGAATGCAGCCAGGAGACCATGATTTACTCTGGCAGAATCCAGTTCCAGATTTTGTGCCATTGCCAAAAGGGCTCGGGATGCTGCATCGGCTGCGGGTTTGGGGCCTTCTCTGCGCCAATACTTGATTACGTCCTCGTAACCCGGCGCAAACGGTGAACTGAGCGGACTGGTTGTCGTCTCAATTTTTTTGTGTGTCCACCAGTTGATCCCGACTTCATGCTCCTCTGCCAACCTTGTCAGGGCATAAAACCATGAATTGGAGTTCTCTCCTGTCTCCC
This sequence comes from Rhodothermales bacterium, assembly GCA_022821875.1. GTDB lineage: Bacteria > Bacteroidota > Rhodothermia > Rhodothermales > Bin80 > Bin80. The sequence goes on along the minus strand of JAJECV010000104.1, from coordinate 3,938 downwards.
CTAGATAGAGTGGAACCTGATCTTCGCGCCTGAGGTTGAGCAGGTACTGGATTGCTCCCTGATCCACTCCCTTCCAGTAATGATGGAACGTGTAGACGATATTTTCTCTGAGGTTCGGAATCTCCCGCAGGTGTTCGTCAAACGATGTCGCCCAGAAATTTCCTTCAAGAAAGAACAGATGATTGGGGGAGATGGGTTGGACTGCATTGATAATGCGCGTATACAACTCGGCTAAGTCTGCTGCCATTTCGCTGGGCACCACCGGTTCGTTAATCAGATCATATCCCATAATGACGGGATCATCGTTATAGCGGCGTGCGATTTCCCGCCAGATCTTAACGGTTTGCGGCCAGTATTTGTCGGGTTCGGTCCAAAGCCGGGCTTCCCCGTCACTATCTGCGATCCCTCCCTCACTCTGTGCCCCTGGAGCGGCATGCATATCAAGGAGGACTGCGAGTTCATACTTTCGACACCACGCAAGAAAGGTGTCCAGCAGTTCAAACCCCTCCTCGTTCCACACATCCATTTCAGGATTATAGAACAGACGATAATGAAAAGGGAGGCGAACATGATCAAATCCCCACTCTTTGATGGCAGCGATGTCTTTCTCCTGTACATATTTCTCTGTGAACAGGTCGAAGAAGGCCTCCGTATCTGCCTCACCGATGAGTTCAGCCATCTGATTTCGTATCCCGGTAGGTCCGTCTGTCCCCGGGGTTGAGATGTGGAGCATATAACCTTCTGGCAGTAACCATCCTCCAAGTCCCATCCCTTTTAGGACGACTGGCTGACCATTCCACCCCAGAATCTCCGTTCCATTCACACTGAAGTAGCCTTCAGCGGGAAGTTGAACTGTCTTCAACTCAAAGCGAAACGTTCCGACGGGTTTGACTTCGCCGTCAACAAGGAATGGCGACTCCCCTATGCGCTTGATCTTCTGTCTTGGATTGGTGGTCTGATTCGGGGAGGTATAATTGGGGCCACTGTCTGTTCCTGCATCGTACACATATAAATCTACCACCAGTGTGTCAATCCAGTTCTTATTCTCATCCAGCAGATTCAGACTGGAAACGCCGACAAACCAGTCTGGACTGGGAGCCAGCATGGATGTAACCGTGACCAGATTCCACGGCGGGCGGATTTTGAATGTCGTTTTTGCAGAGGTTGGAGGACGTCCTAAACCACGCCCATCAATGATCGCATCCGCATTATTCGCCTCTTTAGTGCGGTTGATTTCGCTTCGAAACGTTCCTTTGGCACCGAGTTCAGCCATGGACTTAATTCCATCACTTGCGACCTCTCCCGTACTCCAAAACTGAACGGCATCATTATGTGTCCCCCCAATCATTCCGGAAAAATGAGGATTGGGCGGATAGCCCGCAGGGTGTGTGTCAGCGGTCCATGTTGATGTAAAGGTGAGTTCATAGGTAGCGGTGCCCTGCGCCATTCCCGCGGATGCGAATAAAGCACTGCCGATCAGGCAAACGAGGATACCCGCCTGAGGCAGACAGATCATTTTTCTCATTACTCCCCAATTTTTGCGCAACTGCCTCGCAGGGAACAGTTGCATTTTCAGGATTTGAAACTCAGGCAATATAATGTTTCTATCTCACTCTTGCATGAAGAGGCCGGGCTTCGCCCCGCATCCTTCATGTGAGGTTCAATATCGGAAGGAATTGGGCAGTATTGATACGCAAAATAGAAAATCAAAATCCCATCTGGACGCAGCGCTCTCCGGTTTTATGCGCCATCCAGCGAATTTTCAATCCAGTCGGGGAGTGGCGTGACGGTCTCTTCGGGAGGTGGGCCTGGGTCAGACCAGCCCATTTCCTCAACCATCATCAGCGGCTTGAGTGTCATATCCTCCTCTACGAGGATCTGGCATGCGAGGCGAACTTCACCAGACAATTCACTTGCTTTTAACTTGTCCTGCTCCGCCCGGGAAATGATCTCCGGCTCCCCATCAATAAACTCTACGCGACAGGTCGTGCAGCGTGCGTAACCGCCACAGCGATGGCCAAGGTTGACTCCATGTGCCTGCAACGCATTGACGAGCCGCTGCCCCTGCTCCACTTCAAAACTCCCATGCTCCGGGATTGTTATCTTTGGCATAATGTCTGGGTTTTTAACCTGAAATGAACCGAAATATAACGCTGCTACGCTGATAAACCATGAAAGACTCATTTCGTTGGGATCCTCGTTTTCTTATTTTCGGGCTCCTGGTCTTGGGGGCCTGCCAATCTTCCAGAGAAACGGTAATCCAGGGATCGCTGGATCCAGGGTCTGTTAACGTACCCACGATCCAGCCATCCATCTCTAAACTGGATTCACCGACGGTTGTTTATCCAAATGCTCTTGTACGCATGGATTCCCTGATCTTCGAGTATATCAATGCGAGGGCTTTTCCCGGTGCGGTGATCTCTGTGGGGAAGGGATCTGAAATTATCAAGATGACCGGCTATGGTGCGTATACCTATCGTTCCAGAAAACGCATGCTGCCGGAGTCGCTCTTTGACTTGGCTTCCCTGACCAAAGTTGTCTCCACAACTACTGCCGCTATGATTCTTTATGAGCGGGGGCAGATGGACATAGAAGCCCCTGTGTCCCGTTATCTGGATGCGTTCAACACATCGGAGCGGCAATCTGTTACGATACGGCATCTTTTGACCCACACGAGTGGACTGCCTGCATGGCATCCATTCTATCAGGATGGAATCATCACGCGTGAGGCCGTTCTGGAGTCAATCCTCTCTGCTGAACTCTTGACCGAACCCGGGGAGGAATATCGTTACAGCGACTTTGGCATGATTTCACTTGCACTGGTCATTGAAGAAATCACAGGCGAGCCATTTGATCAGTGGTGTACCCAAAATATTTTTGATCCACTGGGGATGAAGTCAACCGGTTTTCGCGGCACGGGAAAGTCCGACCCTGCGGTTGTGCCGACGGAACGGGACGATTACTTCCGGAATCGTCTGATCCAGGGAGAGGTTCATGACGAGACCGCCTGGACGTTAGGCGGGGTTGCCGGTCATGCCGGACTTTTCTCTACGGCGATTGATCTCTCCCAATTTGCCCGGATGATAGTGCAGCGGGGTTCTCTTGACGGGCGGGCATTTCTTCAGTCTCGCACGATTGACCTGTTTACTGCGGTCGTTGATTCTTCATTGAGTACGCGTGCATTGGGCTGGGATACCCGGAATCTGAATGATGAACCCTCCTCTGCGGGCCTATATTTTGGGCCACGGAGTTATGGTCACACCGGTTTCACAGGCACTTCGCTGTGGATTGATCCTGACTCGGAGATCTGGGTGATCCTGCTCACGAACCGTGTTTACCCGACAAGAGATGAGTACGAACGTTTTCGGGGAATTCGAGGGTTGATGGCCGATGCAGCTTATGAAGCGTTCTTCTGGCCTCTCTCCAATCAGCAATTCAACGAATGAAAATTCCACGCATGCAATGATTTTTGGGATTCAAGGGGTTCTACACCCATCGTCCCGGTACCGACGCTGTTTTGTGTATTCCAGTGGCGAGCCGATCTCACCGTGGTTCTTCCCTAATTATTGCATATACACGGACTGGGAAGAATCGGTTTGCCGCGTGAACATGTAAATGGAGATGCTCCTGTAAACAGTTCACTGAGATATAATTTTTCGAATTAGACCGCCTTGTGCCGGACGAAATCATTTCCGAAAACGACAAAGACTTTGCAGTAGTCTAATACCGAAGCGTCCCCTGCACATTCACGCCGATATCCCCCAGTGCGGTTTCATGTCCATGCGCCAATCCAAAGACCGAGAGGGACAGCCGCTCCCACGGACGCAGTTCGCCGCCCAGCCGGTACATCCTTCCCTGCGGCAACCGGGTCACCCCCATCACGGACCGTGCGGCCCCCTCTTTCCACGGGATCCCGTACCCCAGTTCCAGTTCCGTCC
>JAJECV010000066.1 GCA_022821875.1 Rhodothermales bacterium | reverse complement strand
CGACGGTGATCATGGATGCGGGGATTGCCACCGAGGAGAATCTGGCGTATCTGCGGGAGCAGGGATTGGACTATATCTGTGTGGAGCGGGCAAAAACGCCGCCGGTTCCCACCGGGGATCCCGATCAAAGGTTTACCACGGCGGGAAAGAAGAACATCAGGGCCTGGCGGCTTCCCGATCCGAAAAAAGTGCAGGAAGGGGACGATGAACCGGAACCGCAACTTGAGCAGCAGGAAGCCCCAAAGGAACAGCGGGTCTATATCCATAGCGAAGCGAAGCAGTACACCGAGGAGCAGATTCGGGACACGAAATGCAGCAAGTATGAAGCCGAACTGACGGAGTTGCATAACGGCTTCTCCAAGTCTGGATATCTGAAGGATCTAGGGAAAGTACACATCAAATTAGGGCGCTTGAAGCAAAAGAATAAAGATGTATCTCACTTGTATGAGGTGGTCATCACGGACAAACCGGGCCCTCGAAAAGGGCAGCGGTATGCCACAAGTCTGACCTTTACCAAGAAAGCAACCCATGAACAAAAATGCCGGGCTTCCGGTGGATATGTGATCCGCACCACGCATCTCGACTGGAGCGTCGAACAGGTGGCACGAATGTACTGGCGGCTCACCGAGATTGAGAGTGCCTTCCGTGCCATGAAATCTGACCTCGGACTGCATCCTTTGTATCACCGTAAAAATGATCGGATTGCGTCGCACATGTTCCTCACCATCCTGGCGTATCATATCTCCCATTTGATCCGTGTCCAACTCAAACAGGCGGGGCATCATCACAGTTGGGATACGATCCGAACGGAACTGAATCAGATGCGGCGGATCACCACGCGCCTGCCCAAAAATAAACAGCGCTACATCGTCACCGAAATTGATCAGGATCTATCGCCGTTATTGGAGGAGATTTTTCACATCCTCGGATTCCAGTACGATCCCGATGAGACTCGAACCAAAACCGAACACACCGAAGAAAAGAAGCCCCCGAAAAAACCACCCGATTCGTGAACCGGAAGTCAACATACAGGATGAGTAGGAAAGGCGACTCCAGACGGAGCGGCCCGGGCTGTGTCCAGTTGGGACGCACGGAGGGAAATTCTCGGAGATTTAGCCCGGAAAAACCACTCAGACAGATGTAAAAACCACCTCAAATCAGATTGCCAGGATGGGGGGACTTGGGAAGGCCCGGATCCCATCAAAAAAAAAGCCCAAAAACGGGCCTGGAGGAACTCTGCGCCTAATAGCACTACAAATTGACGAACTTGGGCTATGGAACCCTAAATTCAGAAAATATGGCAAAATTAGATGTGGATTGGTTTTATTTTCTTATATTGTCTGGCAGTGTCCACTACAGGACGTTTTTTCAAACAAATAATTCTTATTCAAATGCAAAGACTTTTCAATTTCGCCTGTGCAGGTGCATTTCTCCTTCTCGGAGGTGTCCTTTCTGCAAACGTTGCCAGTTCCGGCCCGGAGGTTACAGTCACCTGTGACAATGGTGAGTGTACAAGTTCCGTTACGACCTCTGAAAAATCGTGGGAAATGACCATTGATTGCGGAGGAGGTAACACTTGGAAGGGTGGCGGGAGCGGAGCCTGGGGAGGCAGTTTGTGCGGTGTTTCCGTCACGTTTAAATAAGTATAGCAGAATGCTCATCAAGCATCTCTTCTCTGCGGTGAATCAGGTGTGATGGAACTCGTTTCTCCTTTCTTCGCCAGGGGGAGGAGCACTGGAGTATTGCTCCTGCTTCTCCCCCTTATGGCATGTCAGAGCGGGGATACCTCCCTGACAAGATTTGAGGATTCACCAATCATTGACAGCCTGCTGGCTTCGGCCCCTCACTTTGTAGTCAATACGGATATTGAACCGGAAAAATGGGTTGCAAGTGCCAGATTGGGTATTGAGACGGATTCATTAATCCTCGGCACTCCCAATAGCATGATCGCAATAGGGGATAGCGTTTATATCTCGGATCGTCAATCTTCAGTGATCTTTGCGGTAGGGCCAGACGGCTATCTTGGCCGAAAGATAGGCACTCCTGGTGTAGCACCTGGCGAGTTTACTGATTTGTGGGGAATACATCACAACGGTTCAAATATATTCGCCTTTGATAGTGGGCGGATACAAGTATTCACGGAGACAATGGAATACATTGATTCGTTCTCTTACTCCAGTTGGTGGAGGGAATTCGCCGTTTCGTCTGACTATATACTTCTGGAATGTCCAGGGGGAGATTGGCTGGTTTGTACCCGCGGTGCCTCTGCCCCCTATGCCTGGAATGAATCTGGGAAATTTCTTCCTGTTCTGGATATGCCTGATTTGGGGGGGGCAAACAGTTACATTGCATCAATCTCTCCCGATGGGAATCGAATTGCTATTGGATATCACTGGCTCCCTTATATCTTTATCTATGATGATAAGTTTAGTCATCTTCAGACGATCCGATTCGAGGGAGAGGATGTCCGTGATTTTGAGGCTATAGGTATCCCTGGTGAAGCCCCGCCAGAGGTCGTTGAGCCGGGCACTTTCTCGTTTATAGGGAGGATAACGTTTATAAATTCCCGTTATCTGGTTGCAAGGGTACATAGAATTGACAATTACATTTTTGATTTATCCGGGGAGGATTACGAACTCGCAAGGAAAATGATTTTTCGGCCCATCAATGACCCGGAAGAAAGAAAAAATGTGGCTGCCAAAGATTTCCTCTTACACAGAGGTTACCTGTATGTGGTCTCTCCCTGGGAAGAATATGTCTATGGATACGAGTTCGATCTATAGCATTCAGACACCAATGATATGTCTGGCTGCAATCTCCATCTAGACATGTATGCACTCTGAGGGGCAATACTTGAAAGCATGTAGCCGTATTGGGAGAATATCCGAGACCTTCCTGGATTCGACGCTTCCCCTCAAATGGAGATGTACAGGGCGGGATTTCCGAGAAATTGAACACTCAATCCCCGAAACGCGCTCTGGATGTCGAGTTTCGGGGATTATTCCTTCCTTGAAGGACACGGTCTGGTACTGTAGGATTCAGTGAGGAAACAAAGGTGAATTATGTATTTAAGTGAAACTTTCTCAGGGTTATGATTCAGATTTAGGTTTGTTTCCGGCAGGTTTGCCTGACCGCAGGATTCGGCGAGTTGTCTCTCTGATGATCAGCCCCCGTATCGTGGATTTGCAGCTATGGTGTCATTCCATTTATCCACCAGTGCCTGAGACGTTCTGATTCAGACAAGCGGACAGGAGATGAATTGTGTACTGCTGGTTTCGTGATTTACTCATTAGGCGAATGTTTGGACAGCATTACCTTGCCGGTATAGGGAGATCATCCATGATCTATTTTCCATTGACTGTATCTGAATCATGTTTAATATAGAATATTATACTGATTAATAGGACTATTGCTTTAACAGGATGGACTCCACCAAGAATGATTCTATGATGGACTCCATCTTGTTTTATAGTTACCGTATCTACCCTATGCCTGATTGTTATCGGTTGACTTTAGCCGTATGCGCTTGAAAAATGATCCCTTTTGAGATGTATGACTTTTGAGCGCTAGAAAGTGTATGATTGGTATCAAAAGTCCAAAAATGAAGATATACTCTCCCCATGCTCTATGTGCAATCGGCAGGGGTAGAAAATAAGGGTCAGTCATTATCCATCCACCGACAACAAAGTTTACCAAGATAAGCAGCCCCAAGAACCATGCTGGGCTAAAGGTCTCAATCTTATTCGCTATGGGAAAATACATAAAAATGGCCGTACCCAAAACTACCATAACTACTCCGATCCATAACAAATCCATATCAGCGTAAGCCCCGTCAAATTCCCGCCAGTAGCCATGAAAAGCGATTAGGGGGAACAACACCGAAGCAAAGATTTTTCCAAAAAACTTCCTTCTTTTTGTCATAACTGATATTACCATCTGTCCGCGGTCCGGCAACTGGTTCCGGGCCACCATTCGTTAATTCCCGCTGGACATTGGACGCAGGCCGGATTGTTCCTGCACTTGCCGTCACATCTGTAATTAAACCAGATTGCTCTCACAAACATTATATCTCCAGCTACCAGTCCGCCAACAGCACAACTTCCCCATGATATGGGGCCAACCCACCCAGATATAGCAACGCAGGTACCAAATGTGGTTATGGCAGCCCACTGAGCATCGCTAAATTTTTTATATCCTTCTTCATGGCACCCATTCTTACATCCGCAACATTCTATGCAGCAGGACCCGCAGGCGTTTTGCATTTCGTTGCGTCCAAACCAACCCATAATAGTTGCAATGGACGGCATCGGCAAAATGCTCGCCTGATTCACTGTAATTTGCTGTGGGCTACTGCAGCTCAGGCTACTCGTTTCTTGCGCTAATGCATCCTGGTTTGCTTTGTGCATGATCTTCTTCCATCCCGTTGTATCAACCTCTGCCCCGCCATACACTGTAACAAATTCGGTTATCAAGCTCTGAATCTCCCCATATATTTCCGGGGAAATAATGGGACTGAGCGCATCTAAAAAATCCTGTCGGTCCGATTCATATCGCTCAGTTTGTAATCTGTATTCCTCTTCTGAAAACTTCTTCACTTCGAAGTCTCCCTCTGCAGAATAATACTGGCTATAAACCGGCGAACGCTCCAGCACCTTTTCAGCGTTGCGCATAACCTTTTCAAATTCTTCTTCATCCATTTCGCGCATAGCGCTTGATGCATGACTGACTAAATTTGTTTGGGCTTTGGCGATTGCTTCGATATAAGCTTCCGGCGTATCAAAAGAGTTTTGTTCAGGCAAATCAACCTCAACCTCGGGAATTGCCGAATCGTTACAACTTGCGATCAATAGCCCGAAGCTAATGGCAAGCAGGGTTATACGAACGGGGTTCAGGCCCCTCATAGGTAGGTATTTCATTCAGAAAATGTGTTCGATTAAGCTTAACAAATGGAGTCGGCCAAAATATCCTCTTCGGATCTCTCCTTGCTCAACTAATATTAATATACGAACCTTCCATCAATAATATCCACAGGCTGCTAGGTGGGCAACATCAATCTGAATCTACACACTCTGGTACTATAGTGTCCTGTGAGGAAACAAAGACGCGGAATAGATGCCAGAGCTACAAGGGTAATGAACACCAAAAAAGAGAAAAACCGTCCGTGGAACCTGGAAATGGAGGTTTTTACAAATAGGCGGCCGTCAAATCGTCGAAGTCATGCCCCAAACGGTTATCCACGTACATGACTGAATTTACCGCAAAATTCTGCCCCGGATCCCCGTCAGTTTTCCGCAGATTATGCACAATCAGTCAAGATTCGATCCAGGAGGGCCGTCGCAACCTCCTGTTTTGGCATCACCTCCAGCGGAAAGGATGAGCCGTCTCTTCCAATAAGCGTGACCCGATTGGTTTCCGTGCCGAAGCCTGCACCCTCTTCGCTTACATTATTGAGGATAATCCAGTCCAGGTTTTTCTCCCTGAGTTTTTTTCGGGCGTTCACCAGCCCGTTTTCCGTCTCCATGGCGAAGCCGACCAGGGTCTGGTCATCACGGCGGAGTTTTCCCAGTTGCGCAAGGATATCAGAGGTGCGCTGCAGGCGGAGTGTAAGCTGATCCTCCTGTTTTTTGATTTTTGAAGAATGAGATTCAATCGGTGTATAATCCGCCACCGCCGCGGCCATGAAGATGATGTCCGCATCTTTATGGGCCAGAACGGCCTCAAGCATTTCAGCACTCGTCGTAATATCGATGCGCCGCACGCCCTCAGGGGTATTCAGGAGGGTCGGGCCGGTCACCAGTGTCACCTGTGCGCCGCGCCGGACTAGATCTTTTGCAAGGGCAAATCCCATCGTACCGGTTGAATGGTTGGTCAGCACGCGAACGGGATCAATGGGCTCACGCGTGGGGCCGGCCGTAACCAGTGCGTGCTTTCCACGCAATTCGTCCGGCAGAAGAGCGGCCATCCGTTCGAGAATATCATCCATCTCCGGGAGGCGCCCAAGCCCGACGAGTCCGCTGGCTAGCTCCCCGTAACCGGGGGGCAGGACATGATAGCCGAATCCCTGGAGCCGTTTCAGATTTAGGCGGACGGCAGGATGCATGTACATATCGTGATCCATGGCCGGGCATACGAGAATGGGGCAGCGGGCGGCCAGTACGGTCGCGGTCAGCATATTGTCCGCAAACCCGTTTGCCAGCTTTGCCAGTGTCTGGGCGGTTGCGGGGGCGATCACGAAAAGATCCGCCCAGTGCCCCAGGGTGATGTGCTTGGTCCAGGTATCTTCCTCGCTCCCGTCAAACAGGTCGGTGAGCACGGGTCGCCCGGACAGGGTTGCCAGAGTTGTCGCAGAGATGAACCGGGCGGCTCCCTCGGTGGCCAGAACCTGCACTTCGGTGCCCAGCTTTCGCAGTCGCCGAATCAACTCGGCCGCCTTGTAGGCCGCAATACTTCCCGTCACCCCAAGAAGGAGGCGCCTGCCGTGTAACTCGGTAATTCGGGTGGATTCACGCATTGCGAAGGTAGGCCCGGATCAGGTCAATCGTTTTCGTTGCAGCATCATCAAGAGAGTCGTTTACCACAAGTGCATCAAATTGATCAGAAAAGGAGAGTTCAAGTTCTGCTCTTTGCAGTCGCAGGGCAAGTGTTTCGGCAGATTCAGTTCCCCGGCTTCGCAGGCGGTTTTCCAACTCCGCCTCGGATGGCGGAGCAATAAAGATAAAAAATCCGCCGTAGGTGGTACGAACCCGGCTGGCTCCCTTCACATCAATATCCAGCAGGAGCGGGGTGTCGGAGTCGGTAAGCATGCAGAGCGGGGTTCCATAGAAACGGCCCGGATACACCTCCTCATATTCAAGGAGAGCATCCTCTGCAATCAGTCGCTCAAATTCCGGCACAGAAACAAAATAATACTCCCGGCCATGCTGCTCATAGGGGCGCGGAGGTCTTGTCGTGACCGACACAGACAGACGCATAGACGGAAATGCGGCCAGAACATACTGTGCCACGCTGGATTTTCCAGCACCGCTCGGCGCGGTCAGTCCAATCAGTTTCCGTTGAGGCATCATGAAGAAGCAGAATGGAGATACGATACAGAAAAAACTGCAGGCGGCCGGAATCTTACAGGGCAAATGAAAGATCCAGATCGTGTTCAACACCGGGTTTCGGCATCCCGTGCCGGTTCCCGTAAGCGCGGAGAGGGAGGGATTCGAACCCTCGGTACCCGGTTAGGGTACACTCGCTTTCCAGGCGAGCCCGTTAGACCGCTCCGGCACCTCTCCTAGACTTCCATGATGTCTTTTTCCTTCTCGTCAAGGAGTTTGTCAATCGCAGTGACAAACCGATCCGTCTCTTTCTGCAATTTCTCTTCGGCGAAGTATCGCATATCTTCCGAGAGGTTCTCGGCTTCCTGCGTGGATTTTAATTCGTCTTTTGTGCTGCGACGGATGTTGCGGATGGAAATTTTCGCCTGCTCCCCGATCTGCCGGACCCGCTTACACAGGGCAATACGCCGCTCCTCGGTCAATGGCGGAATCGGTACCCGGATCAGTGTGCCGTCATTAGACGGATTTAATCCAAGGTTTGCAGACTGCACCGCTTTCTCAATAGCATCAATTGCGGACTTGTCCCAGGGAGTCACCACCAGGAGGTCCGGCTGGGGGGCGCTGACCGTTGAAATTTGATTAAGCGGAGAAATACTGCCGTAGAATTCAACACGAACATTCTGCAGCATGGCCGGCGTGGCCCGCCCTGCCCGAATCGCAAGTAATTCTTTGTTCAGATGGTTCAGGGAGCACTCCATCTTTTCGTTGTTTTCCAAAAGAAGGATCTCCAGAAGTTCGTCTAACATGACTCTAAAAAACTAATCCCAATGTACATAAGATCCCACCTTCTCACCAAAGACAATTCTTTGCAGGTTTCCCGGCTCATTCACGTTACATACGACAATCGGCATCTTGGATTCCTCAAGTAAGGTGAACGCAGTTTTATCCATAACTTTCAGCCCCTGGCGGATTACTTCATGTCCGGCAATCTGTGCGAAGTGCTCGGCTTTCTCATGCAACTCAGGATCGGCCGAGTAGATTCCATCTACACGTGTTGCCTTGACTACCACATCCGCATCAATCTCCAGTGCACGCAGTGCAGCTGCGGTGTCCGTCGTAAAATAAGGGTTCCCGGTTCCCCCGCCAAAAATAACAATACGGCCTTTTTCAAGATGGCGGATTGCCCGCCGGCGAATAAAGGGTTCGGCAATCTCTTCCATCTTGATGCTTGAGAGCAGGCGGGTTTCAAGGTGCAGCTGCTCCAGCGCATCCTGCAGCGCCATGGCATTAATCATCGTTGCCAGCATCCCCATGTAGTCTCCATGGGCACGGGTCATACCCCGGGCTGTGGTCATAACCCCCCGGGATATATTGCCGCCGCCAATGACAATCGCCAGTTCAATTCCGTTTTGGACGACCTTCTGCAGGTCTTCTGCCCAGGCAGAAAGCACCTTGGAATCAATACCAAACGCCTGCTCCCCTAGCAGTGCCTCGCCGCTGAGCTTGACCAGAACCCGTTTGTAGATGGGCTGTTTCGGCTGAGAGTCTTGCATGGTAAGTGCCGGAAGGCCAACTTATTCACCGAGCGCACACCGGACAAATCCGTCCACTTCTGCACCGGCTTTGCGGAGTACATCCCGTACCCGCAGTGAGGCATCCTTAACAAAGGGCTGCTCGACCAGAACATTGTCCTTGAAGAATCGCTCCAGTTTCCCTTTGGCGATCCGGTCTAGAATCTGCTCGGGTTTTCCTTCAAGTCGGGCCGCCTCCCGGCCGATTTCGTATTCCTTGTCCTGTGTCTCCTGTGGCACATCCGCGCGATGTGCCGCCAACGGGTTCAGGGCAGCGACCTGCATCGCAACATCCCGTCCGATTTCGGTCAGATTTCCATCTCCCTTGAGCGAAACCAGAACCCCCAGACGGGATCCAGGATGGATATAGTCAATCACCTGTCCCTCTTCCGAGGAGAGGACCGAAAATCTGCGGACCCCCAGTTTTTCACCGATCTTGCCGGTGAGGTCGGTCTGCGTCTCTTCAACGGTACGGCCGCTTTCCATGGATAAGCCCATGAGTGTCTCCAGATCTGGGGGCAGCAGTGCCAGGATGAGGTCGGCGATCGAATCTGTGAAGTCCGCAAATTCTTCGTTCCGGGCTACAAAATCGGTTTCGCAGTTCACCTCCGCAATGATGCCGATGCGCCGGGAGTGATGAATGCGTGTCACCACGAGCCCCTGCAGTGCTTCGCGGTCGGCCCGCTTTGCCGCCACACGCTGACCTTTTTTGCGCAAAAGGTCAATCGCAGCCTCCAGATCTCCATTCGAGTCGCTAAGGGCACGTTTGCAGTCCATCATTCCCGCACCGGTCTGGTCGCGGAGTTTCTTTACATCTTTTGCTGAAATAGATACTTTTGTCATCAGAATAAGGTTGTTTACAGAACGGGATCCGTTCAGGCACAGGCGGCCAGAGATTCAAAAAAGACGGGAAGGTCCGTCTCCATACCGTCTGCCAGTGAGCGCGGTGTTGAAGTTTAACGCGTTTTCTGTTCGTTGCGCTTTTCGTTTTCTGCTTTTTTGTTCGCTGCTTCAATCTGTGCTGCTTTTCGGCCTTCATTGACCGCCTGGGCAATCGTCTGTGTAATCATATGGATCGACTTGAAGGCATCGTCATTGCACGGAATGACGTAATTCACCAGATCAGGGTCACAGTTTGAATCCACCATGGCAATGATGGGAATGCCAAGTTTCCGCGCTTCATTGACGGCAATCCGCTCCCGGCGAATATCCACAACAAACAGGCATCCCGGCGTACGGGGCATGGCAGCAATACCGCCGAGATTTCGCTGGAGTTTGTCCAACTCACGGGACTTCATGAGCCGTTCTTTCTTTTTGAGTTGATCCAGGGTTCCGTCCTTGCCCATCTTTGCCAGTCCTTCCATGCGGCGGATACTGTTCCGGATCGTCTGAAAATTCGTGAGCGTCCCTCCAAGCCACCGCTCCACAACGTAAGGAGATTCGCAGGACTCCGCCGCTTCTTTGACTGTTTGGCGTGCCTGCTTTTTGGTTCCGACAAACAGGATTGATTTTCCCTGCCGGGCAAAGCGGGCGGCAGCGTTTGCCGCCTGTTCAAGCATTTTTTGGGTCTGCAGGAGATCAATAATATGGATCCCGTTGCGCTGCATAAAGATGTAACTGCGCATCTTGGGATTCCAGCGACTGGTCAGATGGCCAAAATGCGTGCCGGCCTTTAACAGGTCTTCGACCGAAACCCGGTATTGGGCCACATCCGGTGTAGAAAGGGGGGTATTCATGATAAGTTAAACTGGGTTAAGCCGCCAGAACGATCACCTGCATGGCCAACCGGAAAGGCACCCGGCCATGCATCCAGTTCTGTGCGAAATGAAGTTTACAGGAATGACAGAGTTATCGTTTGGAGAACTGGAACCGCTTGCGTGCTTTGGGGCGGCCGTATTTTTTCCGTTCCACCATTCGGGGATCCCGCGTCAGGAAACCAGCATCCCGCAGGGGCTTGCGCCGCTCTTCATCCGCTTTCACAAGTGCACGTGAGGTGCCAAGCCGGATAGCTTCGGATTGGCCAGTGAGTCCGCCTCCCTTCACATTGACCACCAGGTCATACATTCCGGTCGTGTCGGTGACTTCAAAGGGGGAGAGCAGGGCTCTGCGCCGGGTCTCCAGTTTAAAGTACTCATCAATCGGACGCCGGTTGATCCGTATCTGACCGGAACCGGGGCGTAAATAAACCCGGGCCGTTGACGTTTTTCGGCGTCCAATTGCGATAAATTCAGTGATTTTTGCCATGAGCGGGCAAGTTTGTTAATCAGGTTCTAAGGGTGAATCGGAAGCTCTTCCGGCTGCTGTGCACTGTGTGGATGCTCTGCACTGGCATAGACCTTGAGTTTGGTCAGCATTTGGCGGCCAAGCGGGCCTTTGGGCAGCATCCCCTTCACGGCATGGCGGACTAGATGCTCCGGCTTTCGCTGACGCATAACGCGCACAGTCCGCGATTTCAGCCCGCCGGGATAGCCGCTGTAACTGTAGTAGAGTTTTGCGTCTTCCTTGTTTCCAGTGAAACGGACCTTGTCGGCATTCACGATGATCACGTAATCCCCTGTATCCACATGGGGCGTAAAAGATGGTTTATGTTTGCCGCGCAGAATGGTCGCGACCCGTGATGCTAACCGGCCGACCACGGCCTGCTGTGCATCAATAACATACCATTTGCGCTGAACCTCACTGGGTTTAGCACTCCGGGTTTTATAAGTCTGAGTTTCCATTGCTTTGCACAATTGGCGATGCGTATTTATAGCGTAGCACACTAGTACGCACAGCTCAGACACAAGGTTCACAGGGTTCCTTAATAGTCGTCTCCGGTGTTGAGCATCACCGGCATAATCAGGAGTGTGAGGTCCCGGAGTTCGTTCTGTGGGATCGGCCGCATAAGGGCCGCGCGGTTGGGGGTGCCCATCGACAGGGATACCTCACCTGGGGGCAGATTTCTGAGCAGATCCAGAAGGTACTGTGCATTGAATCCGACCTGTGTTGCGTCACCGCGGTATTCGCACGAGATCGTTTCTGCGCCTTTACTGGAACGTTCGACATCCCATGCACTGATCTCAATCTCGTCATCTTTGCAGTCAAGCAGGATCTGATGCGAGTTCTCCGAGGCAAAAAAGTTTACGCGGCGTACGCTGTCCAGCAGATCGTCCCGGTTCAGGAGCACAATCTTGTCGTTTTCGGTCGGGATTGCGCGTTCATAGTTGGGAAAAGAGGCGTTGATCAGTGTACTGCTGATCTGCGTGTGGCCAAATTTGAAGGAGAGGTAGTTCTCGCTGATTTCAATCTTGCACTTACTCGCTCCTTCCACACGTGCCACCTGCTGGAATGCTTTGAAAGGGGCTAGCGCACTGACATCTAGTTTCCCTTCGTAGTCCTGAAAGATGCACCGTGCAAGCCGGTGTCCGTCCGTTCCGACAATCCGGGCGGATCCCTCAAGGACTTCGAAGAGGATTCCCATCATGCCGGGTCGGGACATATCCTTGCTGACCGCAAAGTTAACGAGGTTAAATCCGGCTTTCAGCTGTCCCCGGTCAAACTCTACGGACTGGGCTTCCGTAATGGACGGGAAGTCCGGGAATGAGTAGCCTTCGAAGCCCATCCAGTCATATTGTCCGCGGTCATGCGAGAGGATGACCTTGTAGCTTTCTTTCACCTCAAAGGTGATAGGGATTTCGGGGAGGGTCCGGCAGGATTCAAGGAACTGTTTTGCGGGAACCGCAACCAGATCAAGGTCCTCATTCGGTTCACTGGAGAACGAGACAGGAAAGCGATGCCGGATGGACACTTCCAGGTCGGAAGCCCGAACTTCCAGAAGTTCCCCCTTGCGCTGCAGGAGGATACATTCCAGGATTTCCTTGTCGGATTTGCTGGGCAGGGCACCACTGACGGTGTCCAGTGCGGTGTAGAGAGCGGTACTAGTAGTCGAGAATTTCATGAAAAAAGGATCTGTCAATCAGATAACAGGTGAACTTTGCGCCGAATATCAGCGAAGCGGTTTCGGTAGTTGTTATCTGTTTCTATGAGATTGTTCACGCTTTTGATTGCATGAACGACCGTGGAATGGTCTCGGCCTCCAAATTGCAGGCCGATTGCTTTATGCGTATAATCTAACTCCCGGCAGAGATACATGGCTAACTGGCGGACTTGTACGATCTCCCGCTTCTTTGTTTTTTCGTGAAGGCGGTGCTGATCAATTCCAAAATACTCACAAACCAGTTTTTGTACACGATCAATGGAGAGCGTTGTATGGGGGCGGCGAATAAAATCCTTCAGGGCCTGTTTTGCCAGGTCCTCATTGATCTCCTGTTTTGTGTAGGTCGCCTGTGCCAGAAGCCGGACGAGGGCCCCTTCCAGTTCCCGGATATTTCGGGTGATATTCCGGGCAATATAGTTGATCACATCAATTGGCAGCTCCAGTCCGATTTCCGCGGCTTTACGGAGCAGGATTGCGGTTCGGGTCTCAAGGTCCGGCGGCTGGAGGTCGGCCTGGAGTCCCCAGCAAAAGCGTGAGAGCAATCGTTCCTCGATTCCGCTGATCTCTTTTGGCGGACGGTCTGCACTGAGGATGATTTGATTTCCTCTCTGCTGCAATTCGTTGAAGATGCAGAAAAATTCTTCCTGTGTTTTTTCTTTCCCGCCGAAAAATTGAACATCATCAATGATAAGGACATCAATTTTCCGGTAGCTTCGCGAGAATTGCTGGACCTGTTTTTCCTGAATAGCCCGTACAAAATCATTGGTGAACCGTTCGCTGGAGATATAGAGGACCTCCTTGTCCGGTTTGAATTGGCGGACCTGATTCCCGATGGCCTGCATAAGATGTGTTTTGCCTAATCCGACACCGCCGTAGATCAGAAAGGGGTTGTAGGCGGTACCTCCTGGAGATTTGGCAATCGCCTGCGAGGCACTGTAGGCCAGGTGATTGCAATCCCCAACGATGAACTTCTCAAAGGTATAGCTCTCGGTCAGATTGCTCTTGACTCTGGGGGCACGGACATCTTCGGCAGGGGAAGAACTCACGATCTCGGCAGGGCGATCCGTAGAAGCGGGGACCCGATAGGTTCGGTGTTCACGATCCGGCTCCATATCCTGCACAACCACCACCTCATAGCAGAACTGGCTTTGTTTGCCCAGCACCCGCGACACCGTCGAGCGGATGAGTAGATTATACTGTCCCTCCAGATATTCATAATGAAATGGACTAGGCACTTGAATGGTCAGTTTTGCGGCTCCCTCTTCCCCAGCCAAAGCAATCGGCTTCAGTTTACTGAACCAGGTCAGGAAGCACTGAGGGGTCACATTATCTTGGATTACGTCGAGGCAGGCACTCCAGGCAGATTCTGCGGTGTGTGGCATTAAGGACAGGCTCGTTGAAACGGGTTGAATGGACTGTAATCTAACAAGGGGTAAAGAATTGCTTTGTGTGACCAAAGATACGAAATGAACAGGCACTTCAGATAGAAGGATCCGCAAGTTATCCACAACTTATCCACAAAAATTACCAGAATGCAAAAATTGAACAATTCTTGAATTGTGGGCGCTGGCCGGCTTCAAGGGGCACTTTAGGGGGGTAAATGGCCCCAAAAGAGGCCAAATATCCCTGAAATTGCATCTCAAGGGGGAAAATTCAGCCAAAGGCGTTGAATTCTGGGCAGCGGCGATGGAGATACTCACAACTTATTCACAGTTCAGGGCCCTGCAGGAAAAGATGTTCCTCCGAGGGAGAAATCTTAGGAATTATAGCGAAAACAACGGCCCGGGATGGAAACTTTTCCAGCCAGACGCACAACGCGGACACAATCGGGAAGGAGCATCGCCCTCCCCGATTGCCTACACTGCATCATCCGCATAAAGCAGTGTCCGCTAGGGGTTATAAGACAAAGTCCCCCGTCGGTTCAAAGGCACGGCAGTTATGTGAACCTCCGCTTTCGTCTGCGAGGTGGCAGGAGGATCTGCCGGTTCCTGAATGAACTCACGGGCACCAGTGCATAACGACATGACATTTTTTCACCTACCCTTCGTTCCGTACTTATTGAGGTGTTTCCGGGCGGGGTTCGAGGTCCGGGACGAGAAACTCTATCGTACTGCAAATGGATGAGCCAGGGGGGCGGCGTTTTCTGCATGATTCAATGATGGCAGAGGGTTTGCAAATCCGTCAGGTCAAACGGTGATCCCTCCAATGGATGGGAAGACTGTGATCTGTCTCGATGAGGGCATAATGGCCATCGGTGCCGAATGGGAGGAGGGAGCGGTTGCCATTTTGCGTCACCGTAGAATTCCGCCGGTGTGGCTCCCGGATATCAATATGGTGACGCATGTGTGGATGGTGTGCTTACACCTTGCTGATTCCGCTTTTGAAGAGGTATAGAGGCGGCTTATTATTCAAATCCTCAAATGCGGAACTGCTGTGGGAATCAGAGTGTATACCTGCGCCAAGTTTGATCGACCAACCCCGAAGTCCAGATAACATGAAACGCCGCAAACCCATCGGCCGGCCCCGCGCAAAAGTTGAAATGTGGGAGAAAAAATTTGAGCGTGACTTCGTCAAGATGCTGGAAGAAGAATTGGATGCGGATCTTGCTCCTATCAGTTCAGATCTGTTCAAGACATTCGCGATGACATATGCGGAGTCAAGGGCGGAGGGACACGACGATGAGAAAGCGGGGTATGATGCAATCCAGGCCGCAATAGATGCCGCACTTTTTACAATCGCCCGCGCAGGCGGAGACAGGGTGAAATGGAAAAAAGAAAAACCAGTCTATGACATCAGCAAATTGAGGTTTGATGCCCATGGAATCCAGCGTGCTCACCGCATTGCTGCCGAAATCGCCTCGGTCATCTGCAAGACCGACATCCCTGCGTGGGATATCGACGAGCACCGTGAGAACCTTTATCAGGCCGCCTACGGAGCAGCATTCTTTGCATGCGCAATTGATCCGAATGAAACCAATGTTCAGGGAGTCGCAATATGGGAATCAATTTGGTACATGACGGCGATTGCCGTTGGCCGAGAATACGAAGAGAAAATACTGCCTCACCGTGTCCCGGACATAGGCTGGGACACGAGTGAAGACTACACAGCTTTTCGCCGCCGGATGATTGACCGCTTCCTGAACGCGGGAGCAGACCTCAAGAAGAGTGAGGCAATGGCAGAAAATGCAGTGCGAATGGTTTTGATTAGAGATGCCTTTGATCCCGGTGCACGCTACACGGATGTGCTGGTAGAAGAGCCAGAGCTGGGGTTCTATTTATGATTTTCACATCGCTGCCGGAAAAACGAGGGAAAAATCATCATTCCATACAGACTGAAGCAAGTAAAGAGTACTGATGCGGACGTTGAAGACAGGAGAAAAACAACCCACCCAGCTCCTCAAAAGCGGAGCCGCTGAGTGGCAGGATCGTACAAGTGTACAGCGGAATCCTTGAAACGCCTGAGAGCACAGACAGCATGAAACCGCGCAGACCTATCGGCCAGCCCCGCTCCAGAAGAGAATTTGAGGCGAGAGAGCGAGAAATTGCACAGGACTTCGTCAAGGGACTGGAGGAAGAGCTGCGGGCGGATCTTACGCCCATCGGCTTCGCCCTCTTCAATGCATTGACGACGACCTATGTTAAGTCAAAGGCACAGGGGAGCAGTGAATCGAAGGCGAAGAACGACGCATATCTGGCCGCAAAGTCTGCTGCACTTTTTGCCATCGCCCATGCAGGCGGAGGGGTGGAGAGTCTGAAAAATGACCGTCCACACTACGATATCAAGAAATTGAAGTTTGATCCCCATGGTGCCAGACGTGCCCGGCATGCTGCCGACGAAATTGCTCAGGACATCAGTGAGACCGAGATCCCCGCGTGGAATATTGACGAACACCGCAAGGAGCTTTATCGGACCGCGCACATAACGGCTTTCTGCACCTTCGCAGTTGATCAAGATGAAACCAATGCCCGGGCAGTTGCGATTGATGAGTCTGCCAGATACATGGCGGCGGTTGCCGTTGGCCCGCCAGCCAAGCAGAATAGAATTCCCAACCATGTTCTGGATCTGGATTGGGATACGGAAGGGTATTATACGAGTTTTCGCAAACGAGTTAAGAACCGCCTTCTAAGGTCGGGGAAAAATCTGGAGGAAAGCATGGCAGGGGCGGAAAACGCCGTACGAATAGTTCTGATTAGAGAGGCCTTTGATCCTGGCGGATACTATTCGAGGATGCTGAACGACGAGGGGATGCCGGATATCTACCCGTGATTGCCGCACCGTTGCTAAAGAAACTGAAAAACGAATTCAACCCGCACGGTATAAATCAACCAAATTCTGCCGCTGGGGGCCTGAAGGAATGAGAGAAACCGCGCCCGTCCGGCGAATCAAAAGCGGAGCCGTTGAGTGGTTGGAACGTTCAAGTGTATCACCGTACGATCCTCGTAATACCTGAAGTTCAGACAGGATGAAACCCCGGAAACCCATTCGGCCGCGCCTCATCACAAAAGAAGACGAAGCAAGGCGGTTGAAAGAAATTGAACAGATCTGTGTTAAAGGGCTGGAGGAAGAGTTGCGAGCCGAACTTTCTCCAATCGGGTCGCATCTCTCAATGATGTTCGTGAGTGCATATACTAAGGCAAAGGAGCGCGGGGACAGTGAAGAAGATGCGTTGATCGACGCATACTGGGCAGCAAAATATGCCGCACTTCATGCGATCGCCCGCGCAACAGGAAGATGGGTAAAACGGGAAAATGACACCCTCGTTTACGACAGCAAAAAACTGAAGTTTGATCCCCAAGGAATCAGGTACACCCATCAGATTGCCGCCGAAATCGCTCATGACATCTGCGAAGTCGACATTCCCGCCTGGGATATTGACGAGCACCTTCATGGCCTGTACCAGACCGCGTACGTAACGGCCTTCTGCGTCTTCGCTGCGGAGGGGGATGCAACCAATGCCCGGGCCGTCGCAGTCGTTGAATCCGCCAGACATATGATCGCGATTGGCATTGGGCAGAAAAGTGAAGAAAAGAGACTTCCCCGTCGTGTCCGGAACATAGGCTGGAACACCAGAGGATGCTACGCAAGCCTGCGCCGCCAGATTACGGGCCACTTTCTGGAGTCTGGAATAGATCCCAAAGAGAGCAGGGCGATGGCAGAAAATGCCATCCGAATATTTCTGATTAAGGATGCGTTTGATCCCGACAGATACTTTTGGGGCTTGTTGGAAGAAGAATATGGACTGTTTGATTATGACTTCCACTATGACATGGATTATGACTATCCAGATCCCGGCAATGCTCAGAAGACATGATGTCTGCCTTCACAGTTCAGCCCCTTGCAAAATTCAGGAATCACCGAGTCTAGGAATTTTGCAAGATGCCCAGGATTTTGTTTAATTAAACCTTTTTGGTATATTGTAACCCATGAGTGTGCAGGTACGATACGATGCCCGCACATTTAACAAATATTTTCACGAAACATTATTACCATGAAAAACATTTTCCTCCGGGGAAATCCCATCCCTCCCATTTTTTGGCATTCTTCTTCGCGGCCATTACAGTGTTGGTGAGCGGTTGTTGTGACAACCAGATTACCGAAATTGATCGGCCAGAACAGCACTCTCTTGATACGCCGGAAGCATATTTGGAGGCGATTGCCAAAGTTCAGCAGGAGATTCATCAAAACATTTCAAGTGCCATTCGAAAGATGGATGAAAAGGAGTTTGGGAAGGTTATGGGCAAGGTTGAAAAAGTGATTGAACGTTCGCCAGTTGTTGAGGCCTATTCTAAAGCGGAGGGGAACTATTCAGTTCGAAAGTTTTCGGAGGAGGAATACGTCACGCAAAATGGATGGTGGGAAGAAAACAAGGGCGATTTATACAGTGCACTTGATCCCATCATTTCAATGGAAAGTATGATGAAGATGGAGAGTCTGATGACAGAATTTTATCCGATGTATGGCTCTGCAGAGGTTGATACAATGGGATGGCGGGCAATTATGCAGAAAGCAAAACAAGATGGATTAGCCAAGGGGACCGGCTTGAGTTGCAGTAGCCCTCAGAAAGTTAAAATTAACAAGGCCGGTATCTTTCCGATGCCGTCTACCGCAATGATAATGAGGTGGTCTGGGGATAGTGAGGCGCAATCTTCGTGCATATCATGTTGTATTGAATGTTGTAGTTGTGCAGGAGAATGTAGGGATATGCCGTGGAATTCAGTTGCCACATCTTTTTGGAATGCTTTAACAACCGGTAGTGTCTGCGCAATTGCTGCGGCTATGGGAGGGCCGGTAACATGGTCTATATGCGCTGGAGTCGGAATCTGGACATTTAATTTTAACATGATGGGTCAGCTATGGCATATCTATAGATGTGCGGATAGGTGCAGTAACGCGCCTCACTGTAAAATATGTCCAAGGGCGTTCTCGGAACATTGGGCAGGTGCGGATTGCTCAAGAGCACATCTGTGGTAATGTTATTTAATAAAACCAGAAAAATGACAAGGAAAAAGAGGAAGTTTCTAGCCAAAATTTTTGCCTCGGTCTCGTTCACGTTAATCGGGTTTCACCACTATTTGCAGACATTTGGTGGGGCTTACAGCCAGGGGGATTTGTTGTGGGGGATTGGAGTTACGATAGTTTCGTGTATGGTTGCTTTCATGTATTTCTCCGTAGCCAGGAAGATAGAGTTCCTCAGTCCAGCATGGTTCACTGCGTTGTTTACCGTTATAACCCTTATGCTCTATGGTACAGTAATGTCTGTGAATTCTCTGGGAGTTGAAAATGAAGCATGGGGAGAATATATCTTTTGGTTTGGCATTACGATATTTTCTGTACATCACCTGTCTCGCCATTTCGAGAAGCCTCTCGGAAAAGACTCATTCTTCAAGCGCATAAGGTTAACAGAGGGCGCAGGTGACGCTCGCATATAGGGCAGGTACGGCAATTCACACACGGGAGAAACCCGTAAAGAAGAAAAGGGGGACGGAGCGGAAGAGGGACCAAAGCGCGGCCGCGGCCGTCCGAAAAAGGGTGAGGGGGCTCCTTTCAGGGAACCGAAGCGTCTGGAACGTCACGGACAGTCAGCGTGGAGCAGATTCAGGAAGATTTACCGAAGCGGTGAGCGGTGGGCTGTAAGCGAAATTCCACGGGACGACCCAAGCATGGATCGGTTATAAATCACATCTGGATGCGGCAGATGGACAGATTCCAATCCGTGGCTTTGTGACTCTGGCATCGTTGCACGACAGTCAGGCAGTGATTCCATTGTCTGCCATGACCTCCGAGCGTGTGAACAACCTGTATGATTTAATGGACAGCGCCTATGTACAGGAAATATTTACGAATACAGCGAGGGTTTAGGCCATTACCTGATCGTTGATAAAAATCCACGCAGAAAGAAGGCCCGAGCATCGTCAGGAGAACAAAGCGCATGCGGGACGTGCCCCCCGAAGATATTCGCTACCGGGAGCGTTCCAATGTAGGGCGGCTCAGGGATGAGTTTGGTGGACGTAATCTACGAGTACGGGGGGCATCAGAAAGTGACCTGCCATCTGATTTGATAGATTCGGGATGAACTAAACCGCGAAAAGCCCCCATTGAATGCAGAAAGAGCAGATTTGAGAGGGGCGAATACGAATTCAAATTGACCACGCACAACTGCCTCCAAATTCTGCCTGTTTAGAGACTCTGGATCTAAAGGAATCGGTCCTCCATCCCTTACAATCCTCCGTAGAATTCAGAGGATAGGGGAAGGGGCATCACATCTTTACGGACGCTCCAGGCAGGCGGGTGAAATTCTTCATAGGAAACCTGAAGCAGGGATTGTTGGTTTACCCAAGTTGTTTTGCAAAAAAGGGATGTTCAAGTTTGATTTATCTGCTCCCCAGGGGGGAAGTTTTGAAGTTTCTGCTTCGGATTTGGGCTTGAGTCAATCGAAGTTTTCAGAAATCCAGATACATTTGGAGGTTGAGCAGTTGGACAGGGCGATACATGTTACGCTAGATGTGCGTGCGAAGGCACGTTTGGAATGTGACCGGACGCTGCAGGAATTCGTTGCGCCCGTAGCCAATGTCCACGAGATGCGTCTGTATGCTCACGGCGGGGAGTTACCCGAAGAGGATAGGATAGAGCAGGTTGAACTTGAGCCGAAGCAGCGTGTATTTGACTTAACGGAGACCATTCGGGACACCCTGATGTTGGCGATTCCCGTCAGAAAAGTTGCGCCGGAAGCAGAAAAACTGCAAATTCAAACCGTTTTTGGTGCTCCTGCCGAGGAAGCAGATCAGCGCTGGTCGGCCCTGCTTGCAGTTCGCAAGGAGTATTCTCACAAATAAATAATTTAATGGCTAATCCTAGAAGAAAGCATTCAAAATCCCGTACACGCAAACGCAGAAGCGTGTATTATGGCAGCCTCAGAACTCCAACGACATCCAAATGCGAGGATTGCGGTGATGTGAAGCTGCGACACCGGATTTGTCCTGGTTGCGGGATGTACCGAGGTCGTCAGATCGTAGAGCGAAGTTCGAACGTATAGTAGCGGCTACGGGTTGTCCCGAATTTAGGCTGAGGAGTTATGGCGATTCGTGTAGCAGTTGATGCAATGGGTGGAGACCGTGCCCCCGCCGTTACGGTGGAGGGTGCGGTGCGGGCCGTAAAGGCTTCCAGTGGACGGCTGCAGGTCCAACTTTGTGGACCGGAAACGGTCGTCCAGCCCCTGTTAGACAGCTTTGGGGCCCCCCCAGAGATTGAAGTGGTGCAAGCCCCGGAGGTGATCGGGATGGGGGATTCCCCGGTTGCGGCGGTCCGCACCAAACCTGATTCTTCCATTCATGTCGGACTTAGAAGGCATAAAGAAAGTCGTGCAGATGCGTTTTTGAGTGCAGGCAATACCGGCGCAATTGCCGCCGCCTCGCTTTTTGTACTGGGGCGGCTCCCCGGTGTGTTTCGACCCTCAATCACAACCCTTTACCCAACGACCCGGGGAGTTTGTACCATTCTGGATGTAGGCTCCAATATGGATAGCCGCGCGGAGCATCTGGTGCAATTTGCAAAAATGGGATCTGCCTACGCCCGGATCATGATGGACATCGCACATCCCCGTATTGCGCTGCTGAGTGTGGGTGAAGAACCGGCAAAGGGGAATGAACTCGTACGAACGACCCATGAACAACTGCTGAACATCGTAGATTTGAATTTTATCGGGAATGTAGAAGGTCGGGATATTTTGCATCAAAAGGCGGATGTGGTTGTATGCGACGGTTTTATCGGCAATGTGATCCTTAAATTTGGAGAGAGCATTATGACGGCCGTACCGGAAATGGTTCAGCAGGAACTGAATGAACTGAATGCCAAGCCCGATGAGGTTGCCCTGATCAAAGAAGTCCTCTCAAGGCTTGCCCGTCGGTTTGATCCAGAGAATTATGGAGGCGGAGGCCCGCTGCTGGGGGTGGAGGGAGAGGTGTTTATCCTGCATGGATCCGCAACTGCCGGTGCGGTGGAACAATGCATCAAGACCGCCGCACAGGCGGCCAAAGCCAACCTTACCAATGCGATTCAAAAAGCTCTGGCTCCCTGAAAGAAGATGGTCGGGTAATGGGATCTAAAGCACGCGCAGCGATCACGGCGGTCGGTCATTACCTGCCGGAGACCCGGTTGACCAATCAGGATCTGAGCGAAATGGTGGACACCAATGATGCCTGGATCCGATCCCGGACCGGCATAGAAGAGCGTCGGATTCTCACGGGAGCGGGCAAGGGCACCTCCTACATGGCTGCCCGTGCAGGACAGGAAATCATGAAAAAACGCGGGATCAGTGCGGATGAGATTGACACAATCATTGTCGCCACCGTCACGCCGGACATGGCGTTTCCTGCGACCGCGTGTCTGGTGCAGGCGGAACTTGGTGCACAGAATGCCTGGGGATTTGATCTGTCGGCCGCCTGCAGTGGATTCCTTTTTGCACTCAACACAGGCGCAGGCTTAATTGAGAGTGGGCGGGCCGGCAAAGTACTGGTGATCGGATCCGACAAGATGAGCAGTATTACCGACTACACGGATCGAACGACATGTGTTTTGTTCGGTGATGCCGCTGCGGGAGTCCTCCTGGAAGCAGACCATGACGGATTGGGTCTGATGGACTCGGTACTAAATGTGGATGGACGCGGCTGGGAAGCACTGTGCATGCTGGGCGGAGGCAGCCGCTATCCGGCCACGCACGATACCGTAGACAAAAAGATGCACTATATCTATCAGGATGGTAGAGCGGTCTTCAAGGTTGCAGTAAAAGGGATGGCCGATGTGGCCGCTGAAATCATGGAGCGCAATCAACTTACGGGAGAAGATGTGCGCTATCTGGTTCCTCATCAGGCAAATCAGCGGATTATAGACGCAGTTGCCCGTCGAATGGGGCTGAGTATGGATCGTGTGATGCTCAATATCTCCAGATACGGAAATACGACCGCAGCGACGATTCCACTTTGTCTGTGTGACTGGGAGCATCAATTGAACAAGGGAGATAAAATCGTGATTGCTGCATTTGGCGGAGGGTTTACCTGGGGAGCGACCTACTTGCGCTGGTCGTACAATCCTGGATCAAAAAAGGAGTCTCATGGCGGATAAGCAATTGGCGGTATTATTTCCGGGACAGGGATCCCAGGTGTCAGGAATGGGCAAGGATCTGTTCCAGAATGTCTCCCGTTCACGGACTATTTTTGAGACAGCAGATGAGGTTCTGGGTTTTCCGCTCACCGAGTATTGTTTCACAGGTGTGGACGAGGATCCTCAGGCGCTGGAGAAGTTAACGAACACGGCAATCTGTCAACCCGCGCTCTACACGCATTCGATTGCGGTTCTGGCAGCTCTGGATCTTGCCCCTGACTTTGTAGCGGGGCATAGCGTGGGAGAATACAGCGCATTGCATGCCTGTGGAGCACTTTCATTTGAGGATGGGTTGCGTCTGGTCCGTCGCAGAGGCGAGTTGATGGCGATGGCAGGAAGGGGGCGTTCGGCGGGAATGACCGCGGTGATCGGACTATCGGGTGAGGTGGTGGACGGTGCGTGCAGAGAGGTGAGTTCTGCGGAATCCATTGTGGTATGCGCAAATTACAATGCTCCTCGGCAGGTGGTGATTTCCGGAGATACGGCGGCCCTTCGCGCGGTGGAAGCGATTCTCAGGAATGCGGGGGCGAGAAAGCTAGTGCAGCTTCCTGTAAGTGGAGCCTTCCACTCCCCGTTGGTTTTGCGGGCGCGTGAAGAGTTGGCACAGGAATTGGCGACGGTAACCCTGCGGCCTCCGATCTGTCCGGTCTACCTGAATGTGACGGCACAGCCGGCTTTGGATCCAGAGCATATTCGGGCCCGAATGCTGGAGCAACTGATCAGTCCGGTCCGCTGGTCGCAGTCCCTGCAAAACATGCCGGAGAACGTGAGTTTCATCGAGGTGGGGCCTGGACGTGTCCTGAACGGGCTGGTACGTCAGACACTGGGACGCGGGGCGGATGTAATTTCTATCTCCACCGCAGAGGCGGTGGCTGCATTTCTGACGGATTGACGTAACAACATGGAATTCAAACAATCTCGTATTCTGGTAACCGGCGGTACTCGTGGCATTGGTCGTGCAATTGTGGAGGCATTCGCACACCGGGGAGCGCAGGTTGCGTTCACCTACCGAAGCAGTGTGGAGGTCGCGGATGGATTAAAGGGGGAGATTGGAGGGCTTGCGTTTCAGTGTGATGCAGCAGATTTTCAGGCTGCCGATCAGGTTGTTGCGGGAGTCGTAAAAGCCTGGGGGGGTGTAGATATTCTGGTGAATAATGCGGGGATTACGCGGGACAATTTAATGATGCGTATGAGCGAAGCTGACTGGGACCAGGTGATCGACGCAAACCTCAAGAGTGTTTTCAACTACAGCAAAGCGGTTTGCCGCACCATGATACGCCAGCGCTATGGCCGCATCATTAATATCTCTTCCGTGATTGGTCGTACCGGGAATGCGGGGCAGGCAAATTATGCGGCCTCTAAGGCAGGCATTGTGGGCTTCTCTAAAAGTTTGGCGAAAGAACTTGCCGTGCGTGGTGTTACGGTGAATGTCGTTGCCCCCGGATTTGTAGAGACGGATATGACAGATGCCATCAATCCGAAGGTGAAAGAGAAATTATTGAGTACGATTCCTGTTCGTCGCACAGCAGTGCCGGAGGAAATTGCTGCACCTGTGCTGTTTCTGGCCTCCAGGGATGCCTCTTATATTACGGGGCAGATTCTTGGTGTTGACGGCGGCTTATCTATGTGACCAGTGACGAAGTCTTTTACCACACATCTGGATTTTTCATCAAAGGCGCAGCAGTCTAGCCGTGAGTCTGCGGCAGAGCGCAGTTTTGAGGCACTGGACCCGAGTGTTCAGCAGGCAACGCCGGAATCGCTGGGTGTCGGTGCCCGTGCGGCGTTTGAGAAGAGTGGCTGGCCGGGGCTGATGCCCGTTCAGGCGCATTCGATTCCCTACATGATTGCCGGGCAGGATCTGATTGTGCAATCACGTACAGGATCTGGCAAGACCGGTGCCTTCCTTTTGCCGATTTTTGATCGTCTGAATCCGTCCATCCGTGAGACTCAGGTTCTTGTGCTCACCCCGACCAGAGAATTGGCAGGTCAGATTTATGATGAATTCAAGCGCATGAATCCGACCCCGGAAACACTCAAGGGCATTTTGGTTTATGGGGGGGTAGGCTACAAAAGGCAGTTGGACGGGCTCAGGCGGGGGTCGCAGGTTGTCATTGGGACTCCGGGAAGGATACTGGATCATCTGGAGCGCCGCACCTTCACATTGAAGGGGTTGCAGACGTTTATTCTTGATGAGGCGGATGAGATGCTGTCTATGGGTTTTTACCCGGCGATGGTTGCGTTAAAGTCTTATTTACCGAAGACGCGTCAGTCCTGCATGTTCAGCGCAACGATGCCCCCGAAGGTTCGGTTACTGGGGAAAGAATTTTTGGAGGAGCCCAGATTTCTCGGACTCAGTGCCGACGGTGTCGGTGTCGCAACGATTGACCATCGTTATTACACGGTTCTGGATCCGATGGAGCGTGCTCGTGCATTATGCCGGCTGGTTGAATTTGAGAACCCGGATTCGGCGATCATATTCACCAATACCCGGCGTGAGGTTTCTTTCTTAACAGATTTTCTTCACAACTACGGGTTTAGTGTGGGGGCCATCAGCGGCGACTATTCCCAGGGAGCACGTGAGAAGGTCATGCATCGTTTACGGCAGGGAAATATTCGTCTTCTTGTGGCCACGGATGTGGCAGCGAGGGGGATTGACATCTCCGAACTCAGTCACGTATTCCAGTATGAGGTACCGCTGGAACCACAGCTTTATATTCACCGTACGGGCAGGACCGCCCGGGCCGGCAAGGCCGGGGTTGCAATCACTCTTGCGGCCTGGGAGGAAGAATCACAACTTAAAGCCATTGCACACCGATTTGATATTCAGATGGAAAAACGAGAATTACCAACCCCCGAAGAAGTTGCTGTGCGTACGTCTCAGCGTGTCACCGTTGTCCTTGAGGAGAAGCTTCGGGGCAAGACCAATCTGGAGCGGGAGCGTCTCGCCCAGTTTGTCCCGATGGTGCAGGAGTTAGCGGAGGAGGAACCGGAACTGATGGCAATGCTGGTTGATGAGTTGAATCAGACGCGGATGCACCCGAGCAGACAACAGAAACCAAAGCAGAAAAACAAGCCACACAGGGGCAGGCGGAAATAAGACATAAGGGTGCGGACTACGCTCTATTTGTTCGGATCTGCACAGTTCCCCGCGAATTCTGGACACACCACGGCGTTGGCCTTGCGGTGCAGGTTGGAACTCTGGTCATGGCGGGCGGAGAGGTCTCCAGAGTGGATCATAATGTCGACGGATATGACTGTTTCCGGTCATAATGTATCCCAGGAGTGGGTATCAGACGCTGTATGCGAACCTGTCCAGATACTTGTGCATGTTGACATGCCCGTGTGCTGGTTTTATTGCGTGAAGCGGGGGGCAGTGGAAATGCCGGGGATATACATCTGTACTACAAAGTGAAGACACGCAATGAACGACATGTAATGTGGGTCACCTGAAGGTCCATGTGGAGCGGGGCAAGGTCGTGTGTGCGGACTGAGATCGTCCGTTTTGTGTAAATTTTGGGCGGAATTTGTATTTTGTGTTCTCACATCTGTAGAGCTCCGAGATAAACATGTTTATTGTAGTTGTGACGATTGCGCTGGCCTTGTTGTCAATATTGAGGCGGCACCGGTTGCGCAGTCTGCACGGAAAACATACATGGGTATGGAATTACATTCACGGGTACCGGTACGGGCAAATGGTATTCTGGGGATGTTTAGTGTCATGGAAAAATGGCTGGATGAATGAGAATAATGCCTGAAAGATTTTTGCGGGAACCAAAACAGCCCCAGCCAGTTTGAGTAAAAATGGAACCATCAACGGACACGAATCGGCTCTACGAACTGCTTCGAAAGCTGCAGAGCGAGGGGCTGGAACCACACGAGACCAACGAACTAAGTAACGAGCTTTTCAATATGGCTGGAATTAACATCATCGCCCAGTTTGGCGCAAAGCTGGATGCAATGCAGGCGCAACTTACCGCCCTCTCCGAGACGACGCAGACACAACTCGCCGCCCTCTCCGAGGTCCATCAGGCACAGATGGAGGCACTACGGGAAGCGAATAAGTCTCAGTGGGAAGCGCTAGACGGCCGATACAAACTATTGCTTTGGCTGATCGGCGGTGTCGGTGGAGTGCTCACATTCATTCTGGCCTACGGCACTTTTTTCGCGCAATAGCAGGCCTGTCGAACCCGTTCCCTTTATTTATGCCGGAGAGCGGCCATCTCGCTTCGGCTGGAAAGTTCATTTCTGCGGTGCCGGGCAGGCATTCGAATGGGTTGCCAGCGTCCGGCCTGCTGAAATTGGGGCATGGCTCTCTGGTCAATTACCAGCGACTGTGTACTTCCTATGCGGGGGAGCGCCCGGAGTAGCATCTCTTCAGATCAAAAACCCCTCTCCCGTTTACGGATGGACTGCATGCGCAGGGTTGAATCTGAAATCTGTAATCCTTGAGGATATACCGGAAGACCGCCGCATCCACATTCACTGGGCCAGTTAACGTTGCATGGAATTTAGCGAATGTTCAGTGCCATTTAAATTTTTCTCTCCGACCAGCGACAATAGATCACGCTCTATCTTTCTCCATTCCTGATTCAGATTGATTGTACATACTCGGAATTTCCGTCCTGAGAGCTCAAAACGGAAGTCAAACTCTCGATCAACTGCCGCATAGAGGAGCCACCCTTCTGGAACATCAGCAGAAATTTTGGTAGTCCAGTTTGTCACGTAAGCGAAGATCTGGTAGAGGTTGTCTGACATCACTTTCTCATCTCGCCACTGTGCTAATGGCTTGCTATAAAATTTGGTGTCTATGATTATCGTGCGTTCGGATGATTTCAATACGACATCGGTCTGCATTTTGGGAAGGTATTTCAGATCATGATCCGTGCCTTTTGCCCCATACCAATCAATTTTTGGTGCCCGTACCTGATAATCCGTATTTCGTTTGTAGAAATTTCTTACAAAGTCTTCAAACACTTTCCCCATTTTCTGCTCACTCTCTCGGAAGTCCAGGAATTGTACGGTTCCCAGAGTTTCATTTACCAGAAGATTTTCGTGGATGATCTGGCAGATGTGCAGGAGAAAGCGATAGAAGCGGTTGTTGCGATGAATTCGGACTGTGTGAAATTTCTTTGCGGTGAACCGGACATCGGAGACCGCACCCAGTTTGCGATACAGGCGTTCGCTCCTCTGTTTTTCTTTCTTGTCCAGCGAGTCAATCTGTGTTAGGCGGCGAAGGGTTGCTTTGAGGATTTGATTTTGAGGCACATCGTAGCTGAGTTCGTCAAAGGAACAGTGCGCCTTGCCATTTAGCAGCAGGTTCCGCTTCACGGTGGTTGCGAAATCAAGCTTACCTCTGATCCCCTGAATATCCTCATGGACGGTGAAGTATTCACGATCCAGCCCGTGAGAGATGAGTCGAAAAACACCATCATTCAAAACTTTGGCAAACAAGTCAACCAGCTCCTTAATGTTTTCGGATCCCAGATCAACCGTTTTGCCCTGTCCGATACGATCCCAGGCGTAGGCGAGGAGAAAGTAGATGTTTTGGACAGGAATTTTCATTTCTGGTGTTCTTGCAAAACTAATAATCTAGGCTAAAAAGCAATCCTGGGTGCACTCAAGTAAACAAAAACCTTCAAGATTGAGAGTTTTGCAAGATGCCCTTCAGTAATTCACTGACCTCTTTATCTACAGTGTCGGGCTTGTCAAACCAGTATTCCTGGAGTAGAGGTTTGATTTCCTGTTCTACAATCTCCTTGTACCAGGATTCGTCACATTTTTCGTCACCGGCGTTTGAACAGAAGTAACTGTGCCCAATCTCAAAGCCGGGGCCAAGGTTTGCATGGTCTGCACGAATCCTCTCATTAAGGTCTAAAAACCGATTTTTGATCTTTTTGATCAGTTCGTCAGTAACCTGCATATTCTCCTGGAGATATTTGCTGAATTGATCGGTCTTGAAGGCGGGAGGAAGGCGAATAAATGCAAAGCGTCTTCGCAGTGCGTAGTCCACCATGGCCAGAGACCGATCCGCCGTGTTCATCATACCGATCAGGTAGAGGTTTTCCGGAACATAGAAGGGGACATTTTCAGGCGAATAGGTCAGTGGAACCGCAAAATCGGGGCCTCGTTTGTCAGACTCAATGAGCATCATAAGTTCACCGAAAATCTTGCTGAGGTTTCCGCGGTTCACCTCATCAATGATGAATACATAACGATGATCCGGATTGGCCGCAGCTTCGCGGCAGAAAGAATAGAACACACCGTCGCGGAGTTCAAAGCCCCCCTCTTGACGCGGCCGAAAACCCTGTATAAAGTCTTCGTATGCGTAACTCTGATGAAATTGGATCATTCGAACCCTATTTGGGGCCTTATATCCAATAACCAGATAGGCCAGTCGCTTGGCGATGAAGGTTTTTCCGACCCCAGGGGGCCCTTCAAGGACAATATTTTTCTTCCGTTCCAGCGCACGGATGATATTTTTGAGAAAATCCTTTGAAAGAAAGAGATCTTTTAAGGCTTTCTCCAAAGTGTAGGGGTCGGGAGTATTATCCATTAATCCAAAAACGAACTGGACCCAGTGCCTGATGCTATAGTCATCTTGACTGAAATCGGTGAGGGTTTTACTGGCAATCTGCCGTGGCTTGGGGATCTTCCAGGAATTGATCTTTTCCCATTTGATGTGTCGCACATTTTTGAGCATAGGGCGCGTCTCGTCAAATTCGTATTCGGACTCAATGATGCCGTGTCCTAACAGGCAACGCTGACCACTCTTGAACAAGACATGATCGCCGGGTCGCATCTTACGGGCAAATTCATAGCAGGCACGAGCATCATTGGTTGGTTTTTTCTTACCAGAGATTTCAGAGAGTTTCTTGAGAATGTCTTTTTTGCCATTGAACTTCCGAAGGTTACCAAGTTCGTCCCATCCAATGGCGATGATCCCCTTTTTCTTAAATTCATCCCAGTGCTTTGCAAGTTGACTATTACCGAACACCCACACCTTATCACTCCCGAATTTTTCTTGATACCATTGGGCAAGGTCTTTTTTAGATGGCCACCATATTTTCACATAGGGTTCGTCGTGGAAATCAAAGTCGGGAGGTGCACCTTTCTCCTGGAGTTTTTTCCGGATGGAAAGAATCTTCTTGTCAAGGGTGTTCAGATCCGCGTAGTTAAATGCCGCCGGATCTTCGCCGAATTTCACTGAAAATACACATACAATATAGTCCTTTCGGAATTTCGAAATGATCGGCTCAAAATGGTCAGGGAAGAGCAGATACAGAAGAATGTGTCGAAATAGGCGTTTTTCTGCCTCTTCATGTTTCCCCAGCCATTCCGCAAAATTCCAGACACTTTCAAGTAGAGCCTTGCGATCTGAGGAGGATAGATTTACCCATGCTTCCATCACTCGGATGAAAAAATTCAATTCTTGCCATCTACCTATGTTGTATGCTGTACCCGGATGCCCAGCACCCAGGTCAAGGGACTCCTTCATATCAAATGGAGTATCAGGGAACGGGTCACCTGACCATTCCCATACTCGACGAATATGTTCGAATTTTGTTTCGGCCTTCATTGATTGAGGCACCGGGAACAAGTACATCACCCAGAGCATCTCTGCAGCCAGTTGCTTCGCACTTTTGGGAGAGGATGCCAGTTGTTTCTCCAGTTTATCAAGGAAACTGTCTTCTCCCTCGTCCAGATTTTCTACGAAGTGCTTGACCAAGGCTTTGATATTCTCCGGGGTCCAAAGATGGCCATCGCTGAATACGGAGCCATTATTTAGAAGGCAGCGGTCTCGCCAGTACCTGGCTGCTCGCAATACAGGGTGGTCTGAAGAGAGTTTGGGCATCTTAAATCGGGTTCAAGCTGGTTATGTCAGATATCCGCATTGGTCAGCACACTGGCTTCCTTGCAGTGCGGGTTGTCTTTTTCATGGTAATTGAGCGTGAAGTCATAGAATTTATATTTCTTCAAATTCCCGCTAAATCGCAGGGAGAACATACTCTCTGCTCTCAATCCGGCGGATTGCTCTATGGATCGTGACCGGAGACTGAAATGCCATTAAATGGTCTTTGGAAAATCAGTAAGCAAATATGAAGATACGACAATTATCGCGGATTCAATATGCCGGAAAGTGCACAATACTACTGGAGGGAGGAACAGGGGAATGCTATGCAGGGCACCAGAGGAAGGGGATCTTTTCCATAAAACCACTGCCCGGATTCTCTGGTGAGACTCAAAGCCGCAGTCAGTTTTGCCAGCGAACGGCGGATCCACCGCAGGTATCCCCCTAGTACCGGATCAGATCAGCAGCGGATCCATCACAGGAGGATTTTCTTCAATGGAATGCACCCTTCACCCGGCCTGCGGAAACGATTCGGTTCCATCTCGCCGGCAGACAGACTGTTCTGTGTGCATTTTCCGAACGGTTTTGCGGTTCAGTCCGATCAGGATATGAGACCTGTCAGCCCGTGCGCAAAGTGCGAGCACAGAATTAGACCGTGCAGTTGCCTGTCATAAATATTGAAAAATCTGTTTTTGACACTTTTAAGGTCGATAAACATCCCTTCTGCAGATAGTTCCCGCAATCTGATCCTGAAAAACCAATCCAAAAAGTGTTGCCTGGATTGTATCCGCGGGCTGCTGTAGCTTGACTATGGTGAGGGACGCTCTACAAGGTCATAGAAGGCCGTCATTTCTTCATAGGCGGCTGCGCGCGTCCTCAGGTTTGCATAGCCGCGCCACAGGATGGCGGGGCCAGGCGGAGGATCGTGTTTGCGGTTGATGTAGCCGCCCATCATTGCCACAAGCAAGATGGCCGAAGCCAGATCATTGCTTTCTGGAAGGTTATAACTGTTGGCGTACACCCGAATCATCTGCAATTCGGACTCGGTAAAAAGCATCTCCGCCGGCAGTTCCTCGGCCATGTGCCTCAAAAACTTCATCAGCATGATGATCCACGCGGTAACCATATAGAGCGTGAGTTCAGGGTGCAAATACTGGACATCCTGCATTTCCAGCCTCTCTGCTTTGCAACCAGTCTTGAGGATCTGGAAAGTACCATCTAAATGCCTGCGCAGGTTATAATATCCAAACATCTGTTCCGCTTCTTCCAGGCTTGTGACTTCCTTTGTGGTCAGCAGGTAACATTCAAGCGGGGCGGTATTTTCCGGCGGATAGAGTTCGCGCAGGTGTATTCCCCAGACCTGCACGGGGGACTGCGTGTGGTTCTTGGTCGGAGGCAGGGTCACTTTCCGAAACCGTACCTGCATCTGCATGTTTTGTGGTACTGCACCTTTATGGGCAGTCCGAATTGACTTCCGCCAGTGACGCAGCGCATCCGCCTCCACGCGGATCACGCCTGCCGGCGCTGCGCTGCTCATCGTCTTGAACAGCGTTTCCCCATCCCTGCCCAACTCCCGGTCTTGTTTGGTACGCACCAGCACATGCGTTCGCTTGAGTGTCTGTTGTGACGACAAAATCTCAAATGCATCGGCATCCCGATCCATTACAGAAAATACCTGTGTCTCATCTGCTAAGTCAGATGCCGCCTGATCAATGTCCCGGAGCCCGTAGAGACAGTTGCGGGTCTTAGGGGTCTTTTTTCCATAGGCACAGCGCAGTATGCCCAGCGGTAATCCATTCTCGTTCAGGGCAATTGCCGCATGCATGCGCACCCCGCTGGTCTCGGCAGATGTCGGTTTCTTTCCAGTGGCGGTCCGGATCTTTGACTGCGTACTAAATGAGATCAAAGTGTCGCCCTGCGCACACAAGACCACCGGCTGGGTTCGCATTCGTTCTATCGTCTGTTGCCGGTGCGGTGCCAGAATACTTTCCGGGGTATCCGCGAATTGGTCAGCATTTTGTGTGAATCGCCAGGCGGCGTTCACCGCCGAAGAATTAAGTTCAGGAATTATGCCCATGGAGTCTCTCAGTTGAACCTCTTGCAAAACGCCCCATCTTGAAGATTTTTGTTGACCTGAGGGTATCCAGATACACTTTTCCGCTTAGATTGCTTAGTGTTGCAAGAATCTCTGTTGTATTCGTTGCCAGCGCTGCAGATGTGATTAAACGGGCATTGAGTTCCAGTTCGTACGGAAACATCCTTTTAGAGTCTAAAATCATGTACACCTTTCTCTGAAGTCACTTAAAAATTTCAATCCGGGAGAAGCATGTAGAGTCAGGCTTAACCGTCAATGCTGTTGCCACAGGATGCACGAGAAACAGAATGGGCCAAATATCTCATACGGAACGCAGGAAAAACCTCCGAAATCGTAACAAGTACAAAGTATCGCATGCTTTTTTCGTCAAATACTTACAGGGAAGGGCAAAGAACCAGAAAAATCACCGAATGTGGGCGGTGAGGGATTCGAACCCCCGACCTCCTGCTTGTAAGGCAGGCGCTCTAAACCAACTGAACTAACCGCCCAGAGAGCGGGAAACGGGAATCGAACCCGCGACCTTCAGCTTGGGAAGCTGACGCTCTACCGATTGAGCTATTCCCGCGAAAGGAAGCAAAATAACTACAAGGTGCGTAAAAGGCAAGATGTAGGGCTGTGCAAGTGCGAATCAAGTACCAAACGGACAAGATCCCACAGCCCGGTTTATCTTACAAGAACAAATAGAGTTCCATGAAACGTACTTATCAACCAAGTCGCCGGAAACGTCGCAATAAGCATGGATTCCGTTCCAGAATGGCAGATAAGGATGGCCGCAATGTGCTGGCAAGACGCCGCCGGAAAGGTCGCAAGAGTCTTTCCGTAAGCGACCGTTACGTTGGCAAATAGTGAATGACGACAGTTGCTGAGCAGCGGTTTCCGCGTTCGATGCGACTGAAGCGTCGGCGGTTGATTGCGCCACTTTTTGATCGGTCTGCCCCCGATACCAGGTCTCTGGTGGCCGGAGGCATTCGAATACTGTATCGTTTTGTCCCCCGCAGTATGACCGGGACCGATACGCCTGTACAGGTCGGGTTTGCACCCGGCCGATGCAGGAATGCAGTGCAACGCAATCATGTGAAACGCCAGATGCGGGAAACCTGGCGCAGACACCAGCACCTGATTGGGGTCCACGCCTCTGCTGCAACGCAGACACTCACGCTGATGGTGGTCGCACGCAGTCCGGACCGCACTGAAAGACTTGCCCATGACCTCTTACAGGCGATGCACCTTCTGCATCAATCATTAAACAAGGTAGATTAACACGTGGACCGGAATACGATAATTGCAGTCGTGCTGATCACGGCGATCATGATCATGTGGATGATGATGATGCCGCCCCCAACGCCCCCGGAGCCGGTAGAGGAGGTGCGCGAACCCTCTACCCAGGAGGTGAATCCGCAGGCGGATGAATTTCAAGCGGGACAGGCTGCACCAGATTCAGCCATTCCTGCCGTTTCAGATCCCCCGATCCCTCCTGTACAGGCAGCCCGGGTAATCACCGTGGAAACGGATCTGTATACCGCAGGGATCACAGATCTGGGGGCAACGCTGAAAAGCTTTGAACTCAAAGAGTACTTCAAATATGATCAGATCAGCCGGATTCAACTGGTTGACAGCACGGGTCCCGGGGCGATCAGTGTCGGGTTCCAGTCCCCCGGGGCACGCAATATTGATACGCGGAGCATCCTGTTCGTACAGCGTGATCCCAGAGACAGGATTGATGCAACAGTGAGCCCGGCCACGGTGGAGTTTGAAGCGGCAGTCGGGAGTGGCCGCCTGCGTCTGACCTATACGTTCACGCCGGGAGACTACGAGGTTGGTCTGGAGGTCGCTCACTTCAATGCAGCCGGATTCCAGACCGCCGAAGGGTACGAACTGGTGTGGAATGGTGCAATCCCGTTCAGCGAAGATGTGGATTACCGAAAAGAAGAGGTCAGCAAGGTCGGCGCATATGCGCGGAGCGGGAGTGATGTAGAGGGGATTACATTGCAGAGAGACCAGATCGTGGATCGGACACTGCGGGGCAATGTGTCCTGGGTTGGGGTGAAGAACAAGTACTTCGGTGCCGTGATCCTGGCAGATGATCCGGCAAGAGAGGCCGAACTGATCGGAGAGCGTTTTGGGGAGGCCGATGATCCGGAGGTGGCCGTTGATTTTCGTGCCAGCCTGTTTATAGGTGCACCCGATGAAGCACCGGATCTTTACCGAATCTATCTGGGGCCCCTTGAATACCGGAAGATCAGCCGCTATGATGGTGTCTACGGCATGGTGGACTATGGCTGGGATGCGTTTGAATGGATGACCAGACCGCTGGCCATTACGGTATTCATTCCGGCATTCGGATTCCTGAGTAGTGTCATTGACAGTTATGGTCTGGTGATCATCATCTTCTGCCTTCTAATCAAGGTGGTTCTGCTTCCATTAACGCTAAGTTCCTATAAGAGCATGGCGAAGATGCGGGAACTGCAACCCAAAATGCAGGAGATCAAGGAAAAGTACCCGGACAACCCGCAGAAGCAGCAGGAGGCCACCATCAAGATGTATCGTGAGTCCGGTACCAATCCCCTGGGTGCCTGTCTGCCGATGTTGCTTCAGTACCCGATCATCATTGCGCTGTGGCAGTTCCTGCAGCAGTCCATCGAGATTCGTCAGCAGGGATTTCTGTGGGCCCCCGACCTGTCCGCCCCGGATGTGATTTTGAATCTTCCGTTCGAGATTCCGTTCTACGGGGATTTCGTTGCAGGCTTTACAATTCTCATGGGGTTGTCCATGATCCTGCAGATGCGCCTGCAGGCAACCCCTGCATCCGGACCGCAGGCGAAGATCTTCATGTATATGATGCCGGCAATGATCTTCGTGATCTTCAACCGACTGCCGTCGGGACTAAGTTTATATTATTTCTGCTACAACGTTTTTTCGGCGGTGCAGCAGCAGTTCATCAACAGATCCATGAAGAAAAAGGCTGCTGCAGAAAAAACCGTGACCAAAAAGCCAGGTAAAATCAAGCCGGTGAAAGGGGTCGTTAAAAGTTCGACCAGGCAAAGACGGAAGTAGAGAAATGTTCGCCCAGGATACGATTGCGGCGATTGCGACCGCACCCGGTCTTGCGGCGCTCTCCATCATTCGGGTGTCTGGACCCAAAGCATGTTCCGTCGCCTCCGGCTGCTTTGCAGGGCAGGACCTGGAGGCCGCAGCATCCCATACCGCACATGTTGGAATCTGGAAGGATATCGCGGGATCCAGAATAGATCAGGTCGTTGCGACCGTGTTTCGTGCACCCCGCACCGCAACGGGAGAGGATGTGGTGGAAATCACCTGTCATGGTGGCGATTATGTGGCTGCACGGGTACTGGAAAGCCTGCTGGAGCAGGGGGCACGGCCGGCACGGCCGGGCGAGTTCACGCAACGGGCATTTCTGGCAGGAAAAATTGATCTCGCACAGGCAGAAGCCGTCGCGGACCTGATCCATGCATCCAGTGAGCAGGCACACCGGATTTCTCTGGCCGCCTACGAGGGGCATTACTCGGAAGGATTGGAAGCACTTCGCACCGCAATCCTTGAATTGTGTGCACTGGCAGAACTCGAAATTGACTTCACCGACGAAGACGTGGAATTTGCGGACCGGGCATCACTCCGCAATCTGATAAACCATGCACTGGCACAGGTGCAGGAACTCCTTGATTCAGCAAGGCTCGGGACCGTGGTAAGAGAGGGGGTCCGTGTGGTGATTGCCGGACGACCCAATGCGGGGAAATCCACACTACTGAACAGCCTTGCGGGACGTGACCGGGCCATTGTAAGCGAGCAGCCTGGAACAACCCGGGATGTTCTGGAGGCTGATGCCGAGTTCGGGGGACTGCGATTTCGATTTATGGACACCGCCGGGCTGCGAAGAAGTTCAGATTCCATTGAGCAGGAAGGGGTGCAGCGTGCCTATCAGATGATGAGCAAAGCAGATATTGTGGTGTACGTGTATGATCTTGTCTGTGGATTGACGGGCGAAGATCATCAGGCATTGAAGAGACTGGAGAACACGTCGGTGATTTTGGTGGCGAACAAAGCAGATCTAGTGTCAGGGGTAAAAGGAGAGGGATTGCCGTTGACCGCCATCGGCGGCCCTAAAGCAGTGGAACCGCTGGTTCATGCACTGCAGCAGCAGGC
This sequence comes from Rhodothermales bacterium, assembly GCA_022821875.1. Classification (GTDB taxonomy): domain Bacteria; phylum Bacteroidota; class Rhodothermia; order Rhodothermales; family Bin80; genus Bin80. The sequence goes on along the minus strand of JAJECV010000066.1, from coordinate 13,563 downwards.
GGTACGGGTCTACGGGAATGCGGACATATCCAGAACGGTGATCAATGCACGGCATAAAACCCACTTAAAGAGTGCACATCAGGCACTTCTGGAGGCAGGAACTGCATTGAATGCAAATCAGCCGCCAGACATTTTTTCGTTGGATTTGCATGCTGCCGCACGTGAACTGGGGATGATCACAGGGGTTATCACCAATGAAACGGTATTGAGCACCATTTTTTCAAGATTTTGTATCGGCAAGTAGTGATGTGATGGATTCAGGGTTTGACATCATTGTGGTTGGCGGCGGGCACGCGGGGACCGAAGCGGCGGCGGCCGCCGCCCGTATGGGTGCCCGCACGCTTCTGGTTACCATGAGCCTTGAGGCAATTGGCCGGATGTCGTGCAATCCGGCAATTGGCGGGATTGGGAAAGGGCATATTGTGCGGGAGATTGATGCATTGGGCGGGGTTATGGGGGCTGCAGCAGATGCAGCCGGGATTCAGTTCAGAATGCTGAACCGCCGCAAAGGACCGGCGGTGTGGGGGCCAAGGGCACAGTCAGACCGGATTGAGTACGCAACCTTTGTCCGGGAGGCACTGGAAAAACTTCCTGACCTCTATATGCGTGCCGACATGGTGACTTCCCTTGCGGTAGAAAACGGCCGGGTTTGCGGGGTACAGACCCGGCTGGGCCGCACCTTCGAAGCAAAGGCCGTAATTCTCACCAACGGTACATTCATGAATGGTTTGATTCATGTCGGGGAGCGTCAGTTTGGAGGCGGGCGTATGGGAGAGCGGCAAAGTACAGGACTGACCGGGCAGTTGCATAAACTGGGGTTTGAAAGCGGCCGGCTCAAGACAGGCACCCCGCCGCGCGTCGATGGAGATACCATTGACTACACTGCAGTGACCGAGCAGCCGGGAGACGAAGATCCAATGCCGTTCTCCTTTATGACGGATGAATTAACACAGGATCAACTCAGCTGTCACCTTACCTGGACGAATCCCGAGGTGCACGCACTGCTGCGAAAGGGATTTGAGCAAAGTCCGATGTTTGCCGGGCGGATAGAGGGGGCAGGTCCGCGATATTGCCCGTCCATTGAAGACAAGATTGACCGGTTTGCAGCAAAGGAGCGCCATCAACTCTTCCTGGAACCAGAGGGTCGGCGAACCACAGAGGTATACGTAAACGGATTTTCAACGAGTTTGCCGGAAGAAATCCAGGAGCAGGCATTGCGGAAGGTGCCCGGTTTGGGGCAGATCCATATGCTGCGCCCGGGGTATGCGATTGAGTATGACTACTTTCCCCCGCACCAGCTTCAATACTCTCTGGAGACGAAGAAGGTTCGAGGATTGTTCTTTGCCGGGCAGATCAACGGTACGACCGGGTATGAGGAAGCCGCCGCACAGGGGCTCATGGCAGGGATCAATGCCGTCCGTACACTCGGTGCGGAAAGCCCGGTGATTCTTCGCCGGTCGGAGGCCTATATCGGTGTCTTGATTGATGACCTGATTGCCAAAGGGACCGAGGAGCCCTATCGGATGTTCACCTCCAGAGCAGAGCATCGCATGCTGCTTCGTCAGGACAATGCAGACGAACGGCTCACTCCTCTAGGACAGCGCCTTGGACTGGTATCCGAAGCCCGTTATCAGCGAATGCGAATACGCCAGAACGCAGTGAAAGCAATCGTTAACCGGCTTTCAGAGTATATAATTCATCCTAAATCATGTAATTGTTATTTGAAAAAAGCAGGGACATCTCCGATCAGTGAACCGGTCAAGGCAATTCAGATTGTGCGGCGTCCCGAGGTTGTTCTCGGCGATCTCCTGGAAGCGGCCGGAATTCGGAATGAGATTGTAAATCCCGCACCGGGGCTGGAACCGGTTGAGCAACTTGCAGAAATCTCCATCAAATATGCCGGATACGTCGCAAGACAAGAGGAAGAGGCAAAAAAGATGGTCGCCATGGAGAGTCGGGAAATTCCCCGAAGTTTCAACTTTGCCGAAGTCAACAACATTACCCTGGAGGCAAGGGAAAAATTAAGCAGGATTCAACCCGAAACCCTTGGACAGGCCTCAAGAATCAGCGGGGTAAGCCCGGCCGACATCGCCGTTTTGATGGTTCTGCTGAATCGGTGAGGTGATGGAGTCGAAAGATATTGCTCCGCAATGTTTCACGTGAAACATTTTTAGTTGCCATGCAATCCTGCCAGCAGGAAAAACTCCAGTCCTATGCCAAGCTTCTGCAAAACTACAATCAGCGGCTGAATTTACTCTCGAGGCGCACAATGCCGGAAGGGTTTTTGGGGCATATTCAGGAGTGTCTGGTATTTGCCGAACTTGGCTTTTCCCCGGGATCTTCGCTCGCTGACTGGGGCACCGGGGGAGGATTGCCGGCCATTCCCATTGCGGTTATGCTTCCCGATGTGAAGGTGTATGCAGTGGATGCGGTGCAGAAAAAAATTCGCGCCGTCAATGTATTCAAACGAAAACTAAGCCTGCCGAACTTATATCCATGGCATGGCCGGGCAGAGGACTTTCCGTTTACGATTCAGCACAGTGTGTCGCGGGCGACCGCCTCACTTCGTGTTCTATGGGATTGGCACACGCATGCTGCAACCCCGGAGGGGAGTCTCTATTGTCTCAAAGGAGGAGACATGAGCAGAGAGCAGGAGGATCTGGCTGCGGCTTATCCGAAGGCGAAAATCAAACTTCGGCCGGTGCAGGACTCTCTGCGGTTTGTTGTTCAGATTCGGTCATTTTCGCCGCCAGCCGGCAGAGAATCTCGTGAGCCGCCTTCACCGAGGGAACCGTCTGCACAATAGCACGCATTTTCCCTGCCTTCGATTCCTTAATCACATACGTATTGGGAAGCGCGTCAAGTACTTCCAGGAATGGATCAAATATTTCTGTATAGAATCGCTGATCCTCCGTATTCTTTGGCAGACGCAAAAACAGGCGCTGGTTACGAAATGTAATTCGCGGAAGATGCAACGTCTGCCCGATCAGGCGCATACGGGCTCCCAGAAGCAGTTGACAGGCTGGATCTGGAAGTGGGCCAAATCGGTCTCGGAGTTCTGCTTCCAATTCGTCAAGTGCAGGCTGGTTTCCGGCTTCTCCAATTCTGCGATACAGGGCCAGTCGTTCAAGATTGTCCACGACGTAGGCTTTGGGAAGCGAGGCGTTCGCTTCAAGATCAATCGTCGTATCTGCGGTCAGAGGGAGTTCCGCATCCTTGAAGAGTTCCGAAAAATCTTCTTTGCGGAGTTCCTGAACGGCTTCGTCGAGCATGTTGTAGTAGGTACTGAGCCCAAGATCCGCAATAAAGCCACTTTGTTCACCACCCAGAATATTTCCCGCTCCCCGGATATCCAGATCCCTCATGGCAAGCAGGAATCCACTCCCCAGATCGCTGAACTGTTCCACCGCCTGCAGCCGCTGCCGTGCATCCCGGCTCAGGGCGTGAACGGAAGGGACCAGCAAATAGCAAAAAGCCTTACGGTCACTGCGACCGACCCGCCCGCGTAACTGGTGGATCTCCGCCAGCCCAAATAAATGTGCCCGATCAATGATAATCGTGTTGGCGTTCGCAATATCAAGTCCATTCTCCACGATGGATGTGGATAACAGAACATCAAACTTATGATCGACAAAGTCGGTCATCACGCGCTCAAGTTCTGTCGCACGCATCTGGCCGTGACCAATCCGAAAGCGGACACCGGGGACAAGATCCTGTAACTTGACCAGCATGTCTCCAATGGAGGCCACGCGGTTGTGAATAAAGAAGACCTGCCCTCCACGATTGACTTCATAAAGAATCGCATCACTGATGAGCGTCCAGTCGGAAGAATGGATTTGTGTCTGAATGGGTTGCCGGTTCGGGGGGGGAGTCCCTATGATAGAAAGATCACGGGCACCGATGAGAGAAAATTGTAATGTTCGCGGGATTGGGGTTGCGGTCAGGGTCAGCGTATCCACATTGACACGCAGTTCCCGAAGCTTTTCTTTGATCCGAACCCCAAATCGCTGCTCTTCATCCAGAATCAGAAGTCCTAGATTCTTGAACGAGACATCTTTGGAGACCAGTCGATGGGTTCCAACCAGAATGTCCACCTTGCCATTTCCCACCTCTGTGAGGAGCTTTTTCACTGCTGCTCCGGTAATGCGGCGTGAGAGTACTTCAACCCGTACAGGGAACTGCCCAAAACGTTTGCAGAATGTGAGATAATGCTGCTGGGCCAGTACGGTCGTGGGGACCAGTAACGCAACCTGTTTCCCGTCCTGCACCGCTTTGAAGGCAGCACGCACCGCAACCTCCGTCTTCCCGAAACCTACATCGCCACAAACCAGGCGGTCCATGGGAATAGGAGACTCCATATCCCGTTTAACCGCTTCCGATGCTTCATATTGATCCGGAGTATCCTGCCATGGGAACGAGGCTTCTAATTCTTTTTGCCAGATCGAATCTGGTGAAAAAGCATGCCCATCCGAAGATTTACGCTGAGCATAGAGGCGGATCAGGTTTCGTGCAATATCCTTAATTCGCTTTTTGGCCCGGCTTTTGGTGCGCTCCCATTGTCCGGTTCCCAGCCGGGTCAATGCAGGGACATTCCCATCCTTCCCCGCATACTTGCTGATCTTGTGAAGTGCATTCACATTCACGAAGACGACATCATCGCCTGCGTAGATCAGTCGCACAGATTCCTGGCTTCGCCCCTTAATCTTAATGACCTTGAGTCCCGCAAATTTGCCAATTCCAAATTCCTTGTGCACCACATAGTCACCGGGCTTCAGGTTTTGCAGTTCCTGGAGACGGATTCCGCCCGTACGGGCGGCCTTTCGGGTGCGGGGCCGGAAATAACGTCCGAAAATTTCATGGTCGGTATAAACAGCAATGCCGGTGTGCGGGAGTGCAAATCCGCGGTGCAGGGATGCCACCAGGAAGGTGATTTTGCCAAAGTCCAGCAATTCCTCCAATAGCGATTCCAGACGCCTTTGCTGGGCGACGCTGTCACAGATGATGTAGGTATGTTTTCGTCCGGGTGCGGTCAAATCTGAACGAACAAAATCCATCTGGCCGCCAAAGGAAGGTTGTGGACGGGCGTTCACCGCAATCACGGTATCGGGATTTGCCGCCGCTGTATGAAAATGAACCCGGGGTCTGGAGGCGCAGGCACGGGCGAATGCATCTGGTGTCAGATACCGTGATTCGGGGACCGGGCACGCTGCGCCAGCTTGTGTTTTTGACTTGTATTGTGTTTGAACCGTCTCCCAGACGGCCGCTGCAGATTCGTTTAGCCGGGATTCTTCAAAAAGGATCAGGAGGGAACTGCCGGTCACAAAATCCAGCAGAGAACCCCAGGGGGCATTGCTGGAGGTATGGACGGGTTCGGGAACCAGCCGGGCACGGTCCAGCCGGCTGACCGACCGCTGGCTGACCGCGTCAAATTCGCGGATGGATTCAAGTTCATTGCCAAAGAATTCAAGACGCAGAGGCAGTCCGCCGGAAAACGGGAACACATCCACAATCCCGCCGCGCCATGCAATTTCGCCGGTTTCCTGTACGAAGGAGACCCGGGAAAAGCCCTTCTCCGTAAGCAGATCTACGAGTTGATCGGGTGGGATGCGGTCCTGGACCTGTACAGTAATGGACTCCGAGAGTGTTTTATCGGGTGCAGGCATCCGCTCCAGAACCGCCTGCAGGCCGGCAACTGCCACGGTCTGTGTGTTTAGGGCAAGCTGCTGGAGCACATCATGCCGCCGTACCATCGGCGCAGAATCCTCTACCTGCTCGTCATCGTACGGTGATGATCCAAACGGGGGAAACAGAAGGCTGGGCAGGCCGAGTTCTGTCAGATCCCCATGCAATAGCCGGGCATCTTCGGACTCGGGCAGAATGCAGGTCAGAGAGCGCCCGGATTTCCAGGCACGCTGGAGCAAAAACGCCGGCAAAGATCCAGAGGAATCCTGCAAGAGGCAGGTCTGAGTTCCCCGGGCCTGCGTACACCATGTGTAAAACGCCTGAAAGGAAGAAATCCGGGCAAGCCGGGAGGACAATCGTTGCAGAAGAGGATCAGCCAAAGCCAAAAGTGGAGAGTTTAGTGTTTCACGTGAAACATTTTGTCACTGAAACGACGTTCCGCCTGCAAATATTATCGAAGTGCACCCCGCACAAACCCATTGGACGCTTTCAATCGCCGCAGGGCTTCTTCTCTGGAAACTTCCGCAAGAATCATCACCAGGGCCGTCTTCACATGGCCATCGGCGGCGATGAGTGCGTTGGTTGCCTCCTCATAGTTCAGTCCGGTGACGGTCATGACGGTGCGACGGGATCTCTGCGTCAGTTTTTCGGCGGTCATCTGCAGGTCCACCATCATATTCTGGTAGACTTTGCCAAGTCGAACCATGGAAGTGGTCGTGATCATATTGAGCACCAGTTTCTGTGCCGTCCCACTTTTCATTCGGGTTGATCCCATGATGACTTCCGGTCCCACAACAACGCAAATGGCCACATCTACATCAAGACCAAACGTCGAACGGGGGTTGCAGGTGACAAACAGAGTCTTGCATCCAATTTTTCGGGCTTCGGCCATTGCGCCTACCACAAAGGGAGTTCGTCGGCTTGCAGCAATGCCGCAAACCACATCATCCGCAGTGAGTCCGATAGCGTGAAGAGCATCAACGCCATCAGATGCACTGTCTTCGGCACCTTCCTGTGACCGAAAAACAGCCTCCTTTCCACCGGCAATAATGCCCTGAATATCTTCGGGGGAAGACCCAAAGGTGGGAGGACATTCGGATGCATCCAGGATTCCGAGCCGTCCGCTGGTGCCCGCTCCGATATAAATTAAACGCCCCCCGTTTTCGAGCGCCGCCGTTACAATGTTTACTGCTTTTGCAATGTAGGGCAGTTCCTCCTTTACGGCCTGGGGGACAAGTTGGTCTTCTGTATTGATAATCGCAAGGATTTCTTCTACAGATGCGTTGTCGATATTCATGGAGCGTGGATTCCGCTGCTCCGTGACTAAGCTTTGAAGCTCTTCAAATAGCTGGGGGGGTGTAGTCATGGGTTGATTTTTTAGTAGAAAGCGGGTATACGCTTTGCCCGCATAAATGAACCAATGTGCGAACGAATATTTGGGATTTGCGTAATCTTGTCTTAAACTGGTGTAATGATCCTGCGCTCACTCCGTCTTCGAAGTATGCGGGCGCATGCGGACACAACGTTGACATTCGCGCCCGGGATTAACCTGCTCTACGGACCAAATGGCGCAGGCAAGACGAATATTCTGGAGGCGATTCACTATCTCTGCCTCTCCAAGAGTTTTCTGACCAATGTGGATCGCTATGTGCTCCGGCAGGCCGCCCCGTTTTTTGAGATTGAAGGCAAATTTGAAGGATCTCTCCGGCGTGAAATAGAAATACGGATTGCATTCGCGGCCCGGCAGGGAAAGCGCATGTTCATTAACGGTGCTCCGCTGGACCGGCTGGCGGAGGTGGTCGGGGTGGTTCCCATCGTTCTTTTTGCGCCCGGTGACCAGAATCTCACGTACGGGGGACCGGAGGAGCGCAGAAAATTTCTGAACAGCATGCTGAGCCAGGCAAGACCTGCACATCTGGAAGATCTCATTCAGTACCGCCGTGCGCTGAAACAGCGCAATGAATACCTGATCCGTAATCGTATGCGTCCGCTGGACATGAGTATGCTGATGCCGCTCAATACAATTCTGGCCCGGTTCGGAGGGAAGATTATTGCCTTGCGTGCCGCGTTTCTTCAGAAATTCGGTGAACAGCTTAAGTATGCATGGCAACAACTCGGAGAGGCGATCGAGGAACCGGAGGTTCTTTATCAGGGTCCCATTCCCAAAGAGGAGCGTGCTTCGGCGGAAGTGGCGGAGAAGGCGCTGATATCTGCGCTTGAGGAAACCGTGAGCCGTGATAAAGAAATCGGACGAACGACCGTTGGACCTCATCGGGATGAACTGGTTTTTAAGTTGGATGGACAGGATGTCCGGCGCTTTGCCTCCACCGGGCAACACCGCTCGTTTGCCATTGCACTCAAGCTGGCCCAGTATCACTATCTTGATTCGCGCCTGGAAGAAAAGCCCATTCTGCTGCTGGATGATGTCTTTGATTCTCTTGATTCGGATCGGACCAAGGTGATTTTGGATTGGTTGCAGGACAGTTCCACTGGACAAAGTCTGGTAACCGTCGCGGACGCGGAAAGATTGCGCTGCCGCATCCTGCAGGGGAGAGATGCGAATCGGTGTATTCAGGTTCTGCGCGGAGAAATCATCATGGATCCACCGGAGGAATAATGGTTGCTTCACCAACTAAAGCTTTTTTATTGGCATCGGTGAAGACGAAGGTTTCCGCTTTGACATAACGCCGTTGTTCCAATTTTTCGACAATCTTGACCGAAACACGCACTTCTGAGTTAACACGTACCGGGCGTAGGAATCGACACGAAATGGAGACCGCCACACTCCCGGGGCCGGGAAAGTCACGTCCCAGAACCTTGGAGATGAGGCCCAAAAGGAATACACCGTGGACAATACGATCTCCGAAACGGGTGTTTTTGGCGTACTCGGCATCCACATGGAGTGGATTGTCATCTCCAGTGATCCGAGCAAATGTCTGGACATCCTCTTCACTGATAAAGCGATGAAAGTCATAAGTATCGCCAATCTTGAGGGAATCAAAAGAGTGGCCGGATTTTTGTTGACTCATAGTCGGGTGACAAACGGATTGCATTGAAAGATACGATATAGACGGTCATTCTGGAAGTCCATGGAATGGTCAATGTTTTCAGCATGCAGATACAGGAACGTCTGACAGAATTAAGTACGACCCGGCAAGGCAGGCGTATCCTGCGCATTGCACGCATAAGTTTTACTGTGGGAATTGTTTCATTACTGGTATGGCAATTGCGTGAGATGGAATTCCGCAGTGTATTTCAGGGGCTGCCGCGGAATCCCTGGTTTTATGTGCTGCTGGTTGCCGTGTACTTCCTTTTACCCACCATACAGTTTCTGGCTTACCGGGTGGTATGGGATTTCCGCCCGGGTCCAGCTATCCGCGCCTTCATTAAGAAGCGGATCCTGAATAAGGACGTGCTGGGGTATTCCGGTGAGATCTATATTTTTGCCTGGGCGCGGGATCATGTGAAGATGTCAAGCCGGTCACTCATGGAGTGTGTTCGGGACATGAATATTATCTCGGCGGTTGCCTCCACATTGATTGCGGTTCTGCTCCTTGCTTTTTTTGCCCTCAAAGGGCAGGTGAATGTACAGGATCTGATCGGAGAAACCCAGGCGGTCTTCCTGATCGGAGGAATCAGTGCCACGCTCATTATTCTTGTAATTGCGTCTACGCGCCGGCAATGGCTTTTCTCCATGCCGTGGAAGGCAACCCGGATTGTTTTCAGTCTCCATGTTGCGCGTGTGCTGCTCCGGCATTCTCTGGAAATCACGATGTGGCATCTCGCCATGCCTGAAGTTTCAATAGAAACATGGTTTACATATGCTGCTGTTTCTGTTATCGTCTACAGGCTTCCGTTCATTCCAAATCAGGATTTGTTGACGATGGCGGTTGCGGTGAGTATTGCGGGGGCGATGACGGTTCCTGAAACGCACATTGCGGCGCTCTTTGGCGCGGTTGCACTCGTGAACCGGCTGATCAATCTGCTCTTTTTTACCACCCTCTCTGTACGCATGCCCAAAGAGGCAGATGCATTGTCCGTGACCAAACCGCCTCTTGATGCGTCAGGAAAATCGGCCTCTCCCTAAAAAATGCGTGCAGGTGCAATCCTTTCTTTGTTCGTTCTGGCAGGTCCATGCATTCCAGATATCTCTGCCCAGCAGTTTCTGGTCATTGAGGACTTTGAAGGGTATGCGATTGACGGTCTTCCCAGTTCATGGAGGATTCCCGACAAACGGTCAAGGATGATGCGTGTTCTTCCGGCAGACCATGCAAAACCCAACGACTATGTAAAGGTGGTGACGGGAGAGGGGGGGAAGATTCTGCGGGCATATACTCAGGGCGAGTCGGTGCAGATTGCTTTGCCAAGGGGGGACGGGCTGGAGTGGAATGTGGATCAGTTTCCCCGGCTGCGCTGGCGCTGGCGGGCGGATCAGCTGCCGGAGGGGGCAAAAGAAGATCACAGGAACCTGAACGATACCGGAGCGGCCCTCTATGTTGCCTTTGATTGTGATGACTGGCTAAGACGCCCATGTACGATCAAGTACACCTACAGCAGCACATTGCCAAGGGGTTCCTTGGCGCGCTACGGGAAATTGCAGGTGCTGGTCGTTTCGTCTGCGCTTGAGTCCAAAGGGCAGTGGATTGAGATTGAACGGAATGCCGCCCGGGACTATGAGATGTTTTTTGGCAGGCCGCCGCCGCAATCTCCGCTTTATATTATGGTGTGGAGTGACAGTGACAACACAGGTGGAGCGGCCGATGTGTACTTCGACGACATCGTAGTGCTTTCGGAAGAATGACCTTTCTTTTTGCCCGGTTACGCGGATGGATCTGCATGGTGGTGCGACATCCCGGTGTCGTGCTGCTGACGGCTCTTTTGATTACGGTCGGCAGCGTGCTGCTCGCAGCACGGCTGACCATAGATCCCGACTTTGCCAATCTCATTCCGGAGTCCTATCCCAGTGTGCAGTCGCTTGAAAAGATCAGGGATACGATAGGTGCAGGGGAGGTTTCGGTGGATCTGGCCATTGAGAGCCCTTCGTTCACTTCAAATCTGGCGTTCGCGGAAGCCTTGGTCCCCCGCGCAATGGCACTCCGGGATTCCCTTTCAGGTCAGCCGCTGTTTCTGCGGGAGGAACTCCGACGAGATACCGGGTTTATGGCGGATAACGGATTGTATTTTGCAACGGATGAAGAATTAAACACGCTGACAATCTGGCTGGAGGATCAGATCACAGAGGCCAAGCTTGCGGCGAATCCATTCTTTTTCAGTCTGGATGATGAGGAAGAAGTGGAGGAGGGCTCGGAGATGGAATCTCTGGAGGAGGTTTTCGATCAGATTGTAGGCCCGGAGTATCGGGTGAGTGCAGACAGTACAATTCTGGTTGTCCGCTTTTTTGTTCCGGGATCCTCTTCAAATGTAGATTATATAGAGGCGGTCTACCGCACCCTTCAGGATGAGATCGAGGAAGTCGGGCCTTCGTTCCACCATGCGCAGATGCAGACCTATCTGGCCGGTCGATTGTGGAGACAGCGGATAGAAGTGCGTGCCATTACCGACGATGTCATCGGTTCTTTTGGCGCGGGGGCGGTTGCCGTGCTTCTGGTGTTGATGTCCTACTTTTTTGTCAAGGCGATCCAGCTGCGGGGAAAAGAGGCGGTCTGGTCCGAACTTGCGCGTGCACCGGTTACTGCACTGCTGATTGGGATCCCCCTTTTGATGAGCTTAGTCTGGACGGCTGCGATAGGTTTTTTGGTCTATGAGACATTGAATCTGTTCAGTTCGACTCTTGGCCTGGTTCTTTTTGGCCTGGGGATTGACTATGGAATTCATTTTTATGCGCGTTACATAGAAGAGCGGGGAGCGGGGCATCGTGTGGAGGACGCTGCAGAGAAGACATTCATGAGCACCGGGCAGGCGATTGCCGTGGGCGCACTGACGACGGCGGCTGCAATGTATGTGCTGATGGCCGCGGATTTCAAAGGGTTTAGTGAGTTTGGTTTTCTGGCGGGGACCGGGGTATTGGTGGCATTGATTGCCATGCTTCATGTACTGCCTGCACTGCTGGTCCTGTGTGAGCGCTGGAAGGTGCTGCATTTTGAGCGCAGTCGCCCGGCAGAAGCGGTTACATATGGCCCTCTGGCCGGAGCTCGCGGGCTTTTGACAGGATGTACCTTCGCGACGATCGTTGCCCTGTTCATGGCTCCGGGCACGGAGTTTGAGTACCGGTTTTCTGTTTTGGAGCCGGAGTATGAGGATTGGGTTGCCGTGAATTCAAAAGTGGCAGCGGCCTACAGTGATTTTAATCGGAGGAATCCTGCGTACATTGTGGTGGATGATCCGGCGGAGGCACCTGCGGTTGCGGAGGCATTGCGTTCCAGAATGGAACGGGACACCGCGCTGCATGTGATTGATACAGACAGTTTTCGTACCACGATTCAGGATGTTGAAACGCTTCAGGACCGGTTTCCTCTGGAGCCGCAGAAACAAACCGCCCGGATTGCCCGGATTGCCTATATCCGGGATTCCCTGCTGACAGATCCAGTTCTGGCTGGCGATGAGGATCTGGAGCGGATTCGGAGGGCGGCGCAGACCCGGACCCCGATTGCGGTTGAGGATGTACCGGAACTCCTGAGTCAGCGCTTTATGTCCAAGACAGGAGAGTTGGGAGGGTATATCACGATTCTGCCGGGGGTGGGGCTTTCAGACGGGCGCAAGTCCATGGCGTTTGCGGAAGATGTTGCCAACATAACGACGGAAGACGGGAAAACCTACCACGCAGGATCTCCATCAATTGTTGCCGCGGAGGTTTTGCGTCTGATGCGCCGGGAAAGTCCCTATATGGTGCTGGCGACGCTGATCATCGTGGTGCTTTTGATGTGGGCTAATTTTGGTCGGTTTCGATGGGCGCTTCTGGCCATGCTGCCTCTGGTGGCCGGGATTATCTGGATGATTTTATTTATGCAGATCTTCGGCATGCGGCTCAATTTCTATAATATGTTTGTGATTCCGGCAATTATTGGAATCGGGAATGACGCGGGGGCCCATTTGGTGCATCGCTACCGGGAGGAGGGAGCCGGAACGCTTTGGCGCACGCTGCGATCTACAGGGGAGCATGTGACGATGGGGGCCGTGACGACGATGGTCGGCTTTGGGGGGCTTCTGCTGAGTTTCCATCCGGGTTTGAACACCATTGGATCGCTTGCGATCACCGGAATCGGGGCGACACTTTTGGCGGCACTGCTCTTTTTACCGGCGCTGATCCAGATGCAGGAAGATCGTAGCCATTCCAACTAAATTCTGAACTTGCAGGGGGCGGGGATACGCAATCGCACATTTTTTGTTAAAAATTCTATGTAGCGCCATAGGTGTTGGAGCTGGATCGCCCCCCACGCCTACCATCCATCATCTCACAAACCCCTGCGCTACATCATGTTCATTCGTGCACGGCCCTATGCCACCATGGAGGGCAAGGTGTCAGCAGATTTTGCCCCGCGGACTACAGAGATTTTGGGGAAAACTTTGGGATTCAAACTCCAGACGAAGCTGACGGGTTTAGATTGGCCCATGGAAATCCCGTTATCTCCCATCTGGGAGTAGACGAGGCGGATCTGCCGGCATCCGTTGTGTATTCAGATGAAGTTGCCCACCTATTCAGATTGATGTTGCCCACCTATTCAGATTGATGTTGCCCACCTGGCAGGTCTCATTTTTGGAGCGATTTTTTACGTCTGTTTAGGAGTTGGAATGAGTACGTTTCGTGAATGTTTCATGGCTTGGATTCTTCGGATTCAGCGACCGATTTTCGCATGGAATCTCCGCTGAGTTCGATGCGATAGGCGGGCTGAACAAGTCGGTCCAGGATGGCATCGGCAATCG
>JAJECV010000135.1 GCA_022821875.1 Rhodothermales bacterium | reverse complement strand
TGAGGATATCCCGAATGAGGAGAAGATTTACTCGTTACATGCCCCGCATACGCGCTGGATCCGCAAGGGGAAGTCTCGTCCGAAGGATGTGGAATTGGGGGTTCCGGTCACGATTTGTCAGAGTCCGCTCGGTCTGATTTTATGGTGGAAGATCATGTGGACGGAGGTGGATGTGGCCATCACCGAGGAGGTGGTACGAAAAATCCTGGACCGCTATCCGACGATCCACACGCTCAGTTTTGATCGTGGCTTCTCTTCGAAGGAAAATCTGGAAGCGATCCAGTCCCTGTTGCCGCATCCGATCCTTCCGAAGAAGGGCCGTCTCAACAAGGCGGATCGGGAACGCCAATCCACGCCGGAATTCAAGAAGGCACGCAAGCAGCATGTCCTGATTGAATCCCGGATTAACTGCCTGGAGCATCATGGCGGCGACCGGGTTCGCACCAAAGGTGGCAAGGAGGGATTTGCGCGGACGGTGGGTGCAAGCATTGTTGCGACCAATCTGTGTCAGATCGGCAGGTTCCTGATGGCGCAAGACCGGGAACGGTTACGACAAGCGGCATAACGCCCCCACAATCTTAAAAATATTGATCGGGCTCCATTGACCGGAGGGCCCGAGGTGTGTCCAATTGTGGTGAAAATGGGCGTACTGTCGCTTTTTCCTGCTCTCGAAGAGGCCAAAACTCCCGATTTTCAGGCTTGCCAACCCACGCTGGACTGCAAATTGACAAAAACCATCGAGAAATTCAATCCGAAATTTTCCCCAAAAAATTCGTTCGTCAAAAAACACGTAGTTTTCAGCCTGACACTACTTATACATGTGGATCCGGGCACCAGCGTTGCCCGCAGGGACATTATGGCATCCCTGAAACTGGACTATAACCATAATACCGCGGCGCGATTATTCTTGCGTGCAGTGTACAAAGGTATATTAGACGAGCGGGACAACCGCTATGTGATTCCCATCCCTTCAATGCATAACTGGCTGGTGGACAATTTTTCTCGCATCCAGGAGCCGATTTTTCCTCCACATTCTTCCATGCCCATGGGGTTTGACAGTCGGGACAGAGGGTTAGAACGCTGAACTGACCGTCTTCTACTTTGCTGTACCCCCATTGCCGAAATCAATTTCCTCTCGGATGTTCCGCATTTCGGACGTATTAACCATGCCTGATTTATGGACGGCAATGCAGTATGGACTCCCTGTACGTTCTAGACATTCTAGATTCATCTAATCCATGTGGATGCCTCTCCAGACAAGGTGCGTGAGGTCGCACATCCCAAGTATCCGGCTCATGGCAATCTGAATCTACACTTTACCCACAGGCTGAGAGGATGTGATATCATATTCATAAGGGAGCGGGATGTCCTCTCCGTCTGTTATGTTCTCAACCTCATCAATATCTGTCCGATCACTGATTGCGGGGTGTGACATCTCCGTTTCTGTGCTTTAATCGGTCTACTATTTCCATTTTGAAGATGGGGAAGGAGAGATCCGCATCTTCGGTATCACTACGAATTGTGAAGATGGCACAACTGAATATCCTCCATCTTAGTTTCTCAAGATTCGATGACACCTCATGGGGTCATGTTCTGCCTCTTTGAAACATCCTATACGCTATTCTGTCTCATTCAGCCCTTCCCCATCCTCACATTTATCCCTGGAATGATGAGGCGCAGTATCACGCTCAGGTTGCCCCGGCTTCTGTTTTGGAAAAGGAAAAACAGGTCGTGGAACCAGCCGTATCCCTTTCCACCCTAGTGCACGTTCAAAACTGTCTTGTTGCATCTTCAGCAGATCGCCGAGATCTGGTGGACGATTTTCACTTTGAATATGTTTCATTTTCTAACCTCTCTGGCAGACTTTATCCACAGGCTGATAGAGGATGAGATTGCAAAATTATTTAATGATTGGATAGCGATTCACCATATAACCCAACGCCAAAACACACAGATCTCTGGCAAACTCTTTCTGCAATTCTAGCGAATCAGCGTCAACCGAACGAATTCTTTCAAACGCAGCATCAGGATGTCGTTTCATACGTGATGCATCTCGGAACTCACTCATTGAATACTTGCAAATGCGTCCAAAGCAAGCTGCTGCCTCATTTTAACCTTACCTTCTTCGGAGGTACCACTCTTTATCGCTGTGATATATTTCTCGTTGCTGAACAAGTCACGAAGTCTTTTTTTCACATCCTGACAGTTCTGAATTGGTCCACGCCGAATACGTCTGGCAATACCTGTCATAACAGAATCAAGCACCGCAGCGTTCAGTGCTCCATGAGGTCTAAATGCGTTCTCTCCTGCAGTTGCCTTTATAAAGGTAACTGTTTTGCAAAATATTTCCGTCAAATCATCTTTACTCTGGTGTTCGAGATTGCGGTTCTTTCCCATATATCTGTTCAGGAAATTTTTCATCGGTCGGACATAATTGTGCCCGGAATAGTAAAATGCAAAAAACCGAAGAATCATCTCTAGGTCTTTAAGCCTATCTGATTTTGGCCCATAAAGAAAGCGCCAGTCGGGGTCTTCATTTAACTCCAATAATAGATTCGCAAACTTCCCGTGGTACAATGTAACCCTGATTTCTTGTGGTTGTAGATTGCTGCCTCCCGTGTTCAACCGCTCAAAAATGTCGTATACGCTAATCTGGCCATTTGTTGGCTGATCCTGCTTTATGATCGTTGCATGTATCAGTCTGTCATCAAGTCTGCGACTGACTGGTGGATCTAGATCTTCGTAACTCTGCCCTTCAAATTTGGGGTGCACATTGCGCAGCCGATATTCTTGTTTTTGACCAGGTTCCCCATAAAACCTTTGTAAGGTTCGGAGCCGCTGCTGCCCATCAAGAACAAGCAGACGACCCTCTTTATCCTGTACCAGGAAAATACCTGGAACCGGCAATCCAAGAAGAAGAGACTCTATAAATCTGTCCGATTTCAATCTTGACCATACGTACCCTCGTTGGAATCCTTCGATTTGGCCATCATCACGATTATACTGTCCAAAAGTAGACACCACGATTTTCTCCTCATTCAGTCGCTTAACGAGGGAATCTACGGGAAAATCAGCCCCGTAGAACGTGATATCATATTCGTAAGGGAGCGGGATGTCCTCTCCCTCTGTTATGTCCTCAACCTCATCAATAATATCCGTCCGGTCACTGATCGCAGATGTGACATCTCCGTTTCCATGCTTTAATCCTGCCAGAGAATGCAAACCAATATGTGCCATTCTAACTTGATTTGATCCAAGGACTCAAGTCGCACCGGAAGATTTCGTTGCCTTGCATTCCTCCAAATAAGTAACTGTCTTTATTCCAATGAATCATGATGCCTTGATTTCTCCCCATTTTTTATTGTGATATCACTGAACAAACTCCTTACAGCATACACAGCTAGTCCGACAATTTGAACCAGATTCTGAATCAAAAGAGCAGGAAGAAGCCAATCGTAGTCTCTAAAGTCAAGTATGTTGGTACCCACCAGAAGCAGAATGAGCATCTGAAATCCGATGATGCTCCCAATGGAAATCATTAAAAATGAAGACCATCGTCCTTTATGTCTATAGTGTTGTCGGACACCCCTATAGTGTTCAAACCTAGTCCAAGACTCAACTGAGTATGGGGCAATGTAACCTGGACGACGCGGTTCACCAGTAGGACGCGGTGGACTGTATTGCTCAGGTTCACTAGCAAAAATGTCGGGGATTTTTCCCCTCCGAGACGGCTGATCAATAATCTTACCTACCTTGAAGTCTAATTTCCATCATCGTTACCGAAACGAGGAAAATATCAGCCAACAGTGCTACTGTCCCCTCTATTGGTGGAGTCAAGGGTTTCAGAAGCCGATCAGGGACAAGAAGATGGGCCGCGAACTTATTTGCTTCCCTTTCTCGTGGGCTGGAAGATGGCTTACTGAACCGCAATAGCACCGGATACTTGTCTGGATTGTCAGAAAAAATATTCTGATGCATGATCCAGTGGCCTAACTCGTGGGCAATTGTGAAAATCTGCCGTCTTGGGTGATCATCGGCATTCACAAACAACTTGCTGTTTTTGAAATCACAATATCCGGCTATCTTATCATTGTAATCTCCAAAATCGGCAAATACAACATTGACACCTTCCAT
The DNA here is from genome assembly GCA_022821875.1 of Rhodothermales bacterium. Taxonomy (GTDB): domain Bacteria; phylum Bacteroidota; class Rhodothermia; order Rhodothermales; family Bin80; genus Bin80. Next base: position 11,278 of record JAJECV010000135.1, on the reverse strand, counting down.
CTCGGCAATTTCCAAAACTGGAATCGGGGGAGTTGAATAGAGCCCGGTCAGCTTATCCGCTTCACGCTTCGCCATCTTCAGGTCAGCCGGTGCCCTCAGACTGCGCTCAATGTTTTCTCTTGTGGTCATTACTACATATGATACCAGAGACAGATACCATCATCCAGCGTATATTGTTCCAATTTAGGAAAAATTTGACTTATGTGTGTACTTACCCCCTGTGCCCTCATCCTGACTAATGCAGATTTTTGATGTCAGTATCGACAATAAATGCCAACATCAAGCTCATAGACACTTTCGGCGTGTACCGACAACGAGTTCGCATGCAAGGAGACCCTTGTGGAATTAAAACCGTATCTCCAGAGCCATACATGTCCGAAATACCCTGTGTTATGCATAACAACAGGTTCACAGATGCCGTGAGTCCGTCTCCATTCAATTGAACGTGTCGACTTTTTTCATTGTTGTGACGGCAGTCATGGGCATTTGGCTCATATGCGACATCCTTCTTAACCGACACCCACTCACGGAGGATGAGATTCAAAAATTACTCCACAGGAGGCAGTGTTATCAGGGACTACGAAAGCACCGGTTTTCGAGCAAACCTATCCCTGCCAACCCCAAAGAAAAGAAACAGATGCGCAGCACCGGCGAATGGTGCCAATTTCGCGAGAATTTTCGATTCGTCCCCGCACGCATGGCAGGCTTTCTAAAATACAAAAAGCATGAGTGGATCGTGATCGTCATTATTCGGTCTCGGCGTTCCGAATATCTATGGTGGAATAAGGGAGATGACAATTCCAGCGTTTACTCGTTATTACCCCTTGAATCTGTGACTGCTGAGGCCTGTGCAATGAATGCAGATATGATTGTAATCCTTCACAACCATCCGAACCCTGACCCCTCTCGCTACAATTGCATCCAGCCCAGTGATCAGGATCTGGTATCAGCAAAGTGGTATAGTGAATCTCTGTCAAAGTCGGGAATCAGCCTACTTGAATTCGTGTGCGAACGGGGAACGCCATATCTGTATTTTGCCCACTTTGCCGATAAAACGGTGCCTCATGAACCCATAATGAGCACCATCCAGAATAAAAATGGTAAAGGGATTCTCGCCAACTACTCTCTGAGGCGTGAATTGAGGCGCAAACCAAGGAAGTTCAGGAGTGTGTATACATGGGCAGATCTGAAGGACATGTAATACCATAAAAAGCATCGCGGGCATAAATTCGCTCCCGATCTGACTGGAATGACCGCCATACCTGCCAAGCAGAATTCAGGCTAACGCGCTGTCCCCTATCTTTCCCCTGATCACATTCATGCTTCCGTGGCTTGTAACCGTGAAACATCAACGCCTGTTACTACTGATCTTATTGTCCTTCTGGGCCAATCCCACTTTAGGACAGACTGCAAGCATTCGAGGGTTTGTTACCGATGTAGATGATCGAGAGGCACTCGCGGGGGTCAGCATTGTCCTCGAAAGCGATACCGGGGGATTGCGCGGCGGTGTAACCAATAGTGACGGCATCTATAACCTTACACGGATTGCACCGGGGACGTATGTGCTGCGGTTTTCATTTATCGGCTACCTTACATGGTCAGATACGCTTGCATTTCAGGCGGGGCAGAGACTCAACCTCAACGTTGCATTACAGTCTGCGCCGGAAGTCCTGGAAGAGATGATTGTAGAAGCCGAGATTGAGACGGGAGCAGCCCAGATTACGGCCGGGCTCCAAATCATCAGCCCCAGGGATATGGATCTGCTTCCAACGCCGGATGTGTCTGGAGATCTGGCCAGTTTCCTGACCACACTTCCCGGTGTAGTCACTCTGGGAGACCGGGGCGGTCAGTACTATATCCGGGGCGGAGAACCCTCTCATAATATGACACTGATTGATGGGATGCATGTCTACCAGCCCTATCATATCCTCGGGTTCTACTCCGCCTTCCCTTCGGATATTATTCATCAGGCCGACATCCATACGGCTGGATACGGAGCGCCCTTTACCGGGCGCATCTCATCGGTCATTGACATCAAATCCCGGAACGGAGACAAGCGCAACTACAGCGGTGCGGCCTCTATTGCCCCGTTCGTCAGTTCCGCTCAAATTGAAGGGCCGCTGATCTATAACAAACTTTCGTTTCTGGCATCCGCACGACAATCGGTAGTCAAGCAAATTGCCCAGCACTATGTTGCTCAGGAGATGCCCTATACCTTCGGAGATGCGTTCCTGAAAGTCCACGGACAAATCGGTTCCAACAGCCAGCTTTCAGTCAGTGGCATTTATACGAATGATAAGGGAACCATTGGGCTGGAATCCGAAGATCGCATTCTAGAGGAAGTGGGCTGGCGTAATGCAGCGGTCGGGATGCGCTATATCGTTCTCCCCCGGGCCCTCCCCTTCGTCGCAGAAATTCAACTCTCCTACTCATTTCTGGAGACCGATCAGGGGCCCGCCAAAGATCCGATCCGCTGGTCCCGGATCTCTGGATTTCAATATGCCGTCCATATGAACAGCTTCTACCAGAGAACTCAATGGAAGTGGGGACTCTACTGGCGTGCTCCGCAGGTCACCGCACATCTGGGCGGACTATTTCAGGATACAGATTTTGGACGGAGCCGGCGACATAAGGCCGGGATCTATCTTGAACCGGATTTCTATATTACCTCCAGTCTCAAGGCCCGGATAACGGCTATTGCAGAATTATTTCCTGGACAGGTAGATCGTCGCAGTAACCTGGAGGCACGCGGCCGGATAATCTGGCAGCACCGGGAGCATGAAGTAAGTCTGGGGGCCGGCTGGTATCATCAGGAAATTTTTGGGTTGAGTGACCGGCGGGATGCAACAAATATCTTCACATCCTGGCGCAGCGCCCCCGTGGAAGATCTGTCCCGCTCCATTCATGCGCTTGCCGGTTACCGAATCAGCCCCTACCCATGGCTCGAACTGTCCGCGGAAACCTACTACAAGCAGTTACAGGATCTGTTTATTGCCGAGTGGACAGCATTTCCCCGATTCACCTCCCGCCTGCAGCGGGCCGACGGAAGGGCAATGGGGATCGAACTTCGAACCGAAATCCGCCTCCAAAAAGTCTACGGATATATTAACTACGGACTTTCCAGTGTACGCTACACCTCCAAACAACCCGCAGCAGAATTATGGTTCGGTAAAGGAAATCTCGATTTTCGCCCCCCGCATGACCGGCGGCATCAACTGAATGTAGTTGCAACCACCCGGATTGCACACTATGCCATCAGTGCACGATGGAATTTTGGCAGCGGCCGCCCCTTTAATCATGTGTACGGATTTGACGGATTCCTGCTTCTTGACGGGGTAAAGAATCTGTTTACCGAACCGGACAACCAGCGGGTCATCTACGGGGAACCGTTCCGCGGTCTGCTCCCCACGTATCACCGGTTAGACGTTTCCGTTGAGCGCGAATTCACCTTTGACAAGTTCATGCTCACCGGGCAGGTCGGAGTGATCAATGCCTATAACCGACGGAATCTCTTTGCTCTGGACCTCTTCACGGCCACCCGCAATTATCAGTTACCCATTGTACCGATTGCCGGACTCAAATTTGACTTTGATTAATTCATGTACAAGTATCTGTCCTTCTTCGGAATCCTCTTTTTGCTTTTTTCGGCCTGCTCCGAATCCGTTGAAACACGGCTGGAACTTGAATATCCGTTCTCTGTCTTCGGGATCATCAACCCGAAAGCTGACACGCATGCAGTCCGAATCTTCGAAATCAAACAGAATATTGCACTTGTACATCCAGATCCCATTGATGCGAACGTGACGACCACGCGTATGCATGATGGACAAACCTTTACCTGGCGCGATTCGGTCATCCAACTTGGCGATGGCGATTATCGACATGTCTACTGGTCAGAATTCAATGCTGCCGGGGCAGAAACCTATCACCTGAAAGTCACACGTTCTGACGGCGCACAAACAGAGGCGATTACAACGATCCCGCCCCCGGTAACGCTCAAGGTTTTAGAACCGGATACGCTAATCCCTGGTCAGGCACTCATGCCCCTGCTCATTGAGGGAGCCCCGCCCACACTTCCCCGCATTGATGTGGAATATGTTCTGGTCGGATTAGATGCCAGTGGCATCAATCCCATCTTCAGGCCGGTGGTGCTGAATTATCAAGGCTTAACAACTCCCGACCCCGATGGCTTTCTGCTCAACATTGACCTTCAGGAAGATTACCGTTCAATCTTTAAATTATTTGACGCGGATGATGACGTTTCCACTACGATTATCGAACTTCGGGAAATGAATGTAACGGTTCATATTGGGGACAGTGAATGGATCTCCCCGGTAGGCTTCTTTGACGAGGATTTTCTGGTTGAACCAGGGGCTTTTTCCAATGTGACCAACGGGTTTGGATACTTTGGAAGCGGCTACACAGAATCAATCTCATTCCGCCCCCCACTTGCTCTGCTTCGCCGTACGGGGTTTTATATCCCTGGAGGAGAATAAAATGACGGTCTCTGCTATCCCGCTGATTGATGCACACCTTGATCTGGCATGGAACGCCCTGTCCTTTAACCGGGATCTTACTCTTCCATTGAAGGACTTGCGTGACATCGACGGGCAGTATTCTGATGGAACCTTCCGCGGACGATGCACGATTGTGCTGGATGAACTTGAGGTTGCAAGCCTGCGTGTTTGTGTGGGCACTTTACTGGCACGAAGCGGCCCCAATCCGCCGGCGACATTGCTTCGGAGGGAACTGGATTATGCCCATCCATCCATTGCCCATGCACACGCTCACGGACAACTTGCATACTACCGGTGGCTTGAGTACTCAAAACGGGTACGCTTCATCCGAACCGCCAGTGATCTGAAACACCACTGGCATCATCCCGATGCCCTTGGGCTGATTCTCAGTTTTGAAGGTTGTGATCCCATACTGGATTTAGACGATCTTCATCGCTGGCACAAACTGGGGATCCGTGCAGCAGGATTAACACATTACGGACATGGCCAATATGCCGCCGGTACAGATGCAGACGGGGGACTAACACGCAAGGGCCGTGAACTCCTGCGGGAATTTGAAATGCTAGGCATCATCCTCGACGTGACCCACCTGAGCGATCAGAGTATGTCCGAGGCACTGGAATACTATTCTGGACCGGTTCTGGCCAGCCATCATAATTGCAGAGCATTCGTGCCTGCACAGCGGCAACTGTCTGATCAGCAGATCTCTGAACTACTTGACCGGGATGCGGTGATCGGAATTGCATTGGATGCCTGGATGCTGTATCCCGGCTGGGTGAGAGGCGAAACGGACCGTTCGGTTGTAGATATTAGCGCGGCGTTAGACCACATTGACCATATCTGCGAATTGGCCGGAAACACCCGACAGGTGGCGATTGGCAGTGATCTGGATGGAGGATTTGGTACCGATCAGACCCCAGCCGGGCTGGACCGATATTCGGATCTTCAGTCACTCGCCGGTCTTCTTTCTGCACGCGGCTACTCATCTGAAGATGTGAATAATATCTTCCATCGCAACTGGCTTAACTTTTTTCTTCATTCTTTACCTCAGAACCATGAATAATCCAACTGAACAACTGGAAGCACTTGGCTACCCGATTGACGACGTACCCAGTCCCGGAGGACTCTATCTGCCGGTTACCCTGACTGGATCCATTGCCTATGTGTCGGGCGCAGTACCGGTGACGCAGGGGCACCTGAAATATGCTGGGAAAGTTCCCTCCGATGTAGACATCTCAACTGCTCAAAAGGCCGCGGCGCTTTGCGCGGCCAACAATCTTCGGATGCTCCATCAGAAGATGGGGACGCTTGCATGCATTGTTCGCGTTCTCCGCCTGACCGGCTATGTTAATTCTGATCCTGATTTTACAGATCCGCATCTGGTTATCAATGGAGCATCGCAACTTCTTAAAGATGTACTGGGCGATGTCGGGATCGGGGCCCGCTCCGCCGTGGGTGTTGCCCAGTTACCGCTTGGGAGCGCCGTAGAGACAGAACTGATTCTAGAAGTTAAACCATAGTCATGTCAGCTTTTCTGCACGCACGACGAGAGGCCCTCCATATCCTTGTGGCATGGGGCATCTGTATGGTTTGGACCATTGGGTACTGCGCCCTGTTTGCCTATGAATCGGGCGAGGTGTCCCTACTGTGGGGGATGCCCCGATGGGTGGTATTTGGGATCGTCGTTCCCTGGATCATTGCGACACTCTACAGTCTCTGGTTTGCCCTGTTCTACATGAAGGAGGATCCCTCATGAGCGGCGGTGCCAACGCTTCGCTCATTGCATTTATCTGCTATACTGCGGTCGTACTGGGTCTGGCGGTCATCTCTAATTATGCCTTCCGAAGACGGGCCTTCCTCAGTGAGTATTTTCTGGGAAGTCGAGGGCTTGGGGTCATTGCACTTGCCCTGACCTTCGGGGCGACCAGTGCCTCTGCGGGCTCTTTCGCCGGCTTCCCCTCTCTTATTTATGCCCACGGATGGACCCTGGCTCTCTGGATTGCCAGTTACATGATCTTCCCCCTGTGCGCTATGGGAATTTTGGGGAAACGGCTCAGCATCGTAGCACAGCGAACCGGTGCCATTACGGTGCCGGATGTCCTTCGCCTCCGCTTTGAAAGCCGCGCTCTGGCATTAATGGGCACCCTGCTTCTGGCAATCCTCCTATGCGTATATCTCGTGCCGCAATTTACGCTTGCCGCACTGATCATGCAGCAGTTATTGGGCAATGCTCCGTTCTATCAGGAGGCAGCATTTCAACTTCAGCATACCCTACCCGAACTCATTCCGCAAAACGCAAATCCAGAATATGTGCTTGGATTACTCGTGTTTGCAGTTCTGGTGGTCGCCTATACAACATTTGGAGGATTCAGGGCCGTGGTATGGACCGATATTCTACAGGGATTTGTCATGCTCCTTGGGGTCGTTCTGATGCTGATCTTTGCCCTGATCCAGGTGGGAGGTCTGCGCAATGCTTCCTCGGAAATGACCTTCATGCAACCGCCCCGATTGGGAACTGCATCCTTTGCCATCCCTGATTCCGCCCCGCCGGAAGGCCTCCGAATTGATTCAGAAACATGGTTCATGGAGAATGAACGACTGTTCCGAACGAACGAAGCGGCTGTGATTGCTCCAGGAAGCAAAGAATCTGCACCCGTGAAAGTGACACAGATCACGACACCACAGGAAATCGCCCGAATTACGCAACAGGAATTTCCCGATTTACCTGCAATCCCCGTTGTGCACCAACTCTCGTCCTATGCAGGCGGGGATGGCGAAACCGGCATCTACATGCAGCCACCCGGGCCGAGCCCGTCGGATCCCAACGGATTTTTGCCTCTTGGCCTTGCTGTATCTTTTTTCGCCTTCTGGGCACTCTCTGGTACGGGGCAGCCGGGGAGTATGGTACGTTTGATGGCTTTTACCGGTACACGCACCTTGCGCCGTGCGATTGCATCCCTGACGATTTATTTTTCACTGATCTATTTCCCGTTGATCATCATCTTTTGCTGTGCCCGCATTCTGGCCCCCGGTCTGGATCATACCCCTGACCGAATTATGCCCGTGATGGCCTACCTGCTCTCCGACGGTGCGGGGATTCCGTGGATGGCAGGCATCCTGATTGCTGCGCCATTTGCCGCCGCCATGAGTACGGTGGACAGTTTTATCCTGATGATCAGTTCCAGCGTGGTCCGTGATGTGTACCAGCAGTCCATCCATCCCAATGCAACCGAGCGCATTCTGAAACTGCTCAGTTATGGAACCACGATTCTGGTTGGGCTGCTGGCCACCGTTGGCGCACTGTATCCACCACAATTTCTGCAGTATATCATCGTCTTCACTGGAGGCGGCCTGGCGGTTGCCTTTCTGGCACCTGTCGGACTGGGCATCTACTGGCCCCGCTTTAATAAAACCGGAGCAATCAGTTCTATGGGCTTTGGAACGCTGATTTATGTTTTTCTCTATGTGATTGGTTTTGCCGCTCTGGGAGAGATCAGCCCTGTCCGCCCCCTGGGGCTGGATCCGCTCATATGGGGATTTCTGGCCTCTCTTTTGGCGGGCGGATTGGGCACGTATATGGGTTCTCCGAACTCAAACACTGTTCTGCAGCAGTTTTTTGAAGATTCCCCGGCCATCCCTGAATCTTAGCCTCAAAAAAATGACTGGTAACTGTCAATAGACAACAGTTGAGATTCGAAAATGCTCATCCTATCAGACCGTGAAAACGCTCAAAGAATCGGTCAAGCTTCTCCAGTACAACCTGTTTTTTCAACGCATATTCGTTCTTCGGACTGAATTTGGGCGTTGGCGGCAGGATCTGTGTAATGGCCGTTCCCGTGAGCGGTATCTCCCCGTTACGGAAGGCCTCCGCCATAAAATTTCTCGTCTCTTTGACAGCCAGATTTTCGTTCTTAATGATCTGGTTAAGTTCAACGCGTTGCTGCTCCCTGATGAAGCTTTCCCATTTCTTTCCGATTCCAGATTTTGCTGTAATGGAGTGTACGAACTGCTCAATAAGATCCTTCTTGCTGCGCAATGTGGGGCTTGCATTGACGGCACTGGTAATTGAGACATAGATCTCGCTGATTTTATCCCGGCCTTTTTCGTCAAGATATTTCTCAACCAGTCTAAGGATATAGTCGACGTTGATCTCAACAGACTTGATCAGTTCAATCTCAAATACCAGGTCATCGTTGATATTTTCTTTCTCGGCTTTTGAGACGGTTCGATAATGGTTGTACAGATTGAGATACCTGCTCTGGTAATCCTGAAACGTCCGGTCATCAAGAATTTCGGCTCCTTCAAAATCATCAAAGGCCGTCAGGATATTTTTGAGTTTCAGGATGTTCCCAAAGAGCTGGATAAATTCTTTTTCGGCGGTCTCTCCGACCAGATCCTGATCAATCGGAAAATCCCTCTGGAGAGATTCAATTTTCTGCTCATACTCTTCGTAGTAGTCTTTATAGGGCTTCAGCAGCACGATGCTCTTGGCATCCTTATTTCCAAACAGAGCAAGTGCATCATTGGTTGCCTGTTCCAGATTACGGAACGAGACGATATTCCCGTAGGTCTTGACCGAATTGAGAATCCGGTTGGTGCGCGAATACGCTTGAATCAGGCCATGGGCTCGGAGATTCTTGTCTACCCACAAGGTGTTGAGGGTTGTGGAATCAAAGCCGGTCAGGAACATGTTGACCACAATCACGATATCTAATTCTCGCTCTTTGAGCCGAAGTGACACATCCCTGTAATAGTTTTGAAACTTCTTGGAGGACGTATCAAAGTTCGTCTGGAACAATTTGTTATAGTTCTGGATGGCCTTTTCAAGGAAGTCGCGGGAACTTTGATCCAATTTCCCGGCATCAAAGCCTTCTTCACTTAGGAGGCCATCCGATTCCTCCTCGTTGGCCGCAAAACTGTAAATCAGCCCCACCTTAAGTTTTTCTCTCGGAGGAACTCCTTTTTGTTGCCTGATAAATTCCGCGTAGTATCGCTTCGCTGCTTTAATTGAAGCAGTTGCAAACAATGAATTAAATCCTGCCCCTTGCTTACCCGGATCACGATAGGCCCGTTTGGTTTTGGTTTTTTGCTCAAAGTGCTCCCGGATATAGGTCACCACTTGCTTGATCCGTTCTGGATCCAGCAGCGCCGGTTCTTTGGCAATTGCGGAAATCTGTTTGTCCTTAATATCTGAAGCGGTTTTGATGGTATTGATATAGTCAATACGAAATGGAAGCACATTCTTGTCATGGATTGCATCCACCACGGTATAGGTGTGCAGCCGATCCCCAAATACCTGTTCGGTCGTGCGATTTCCCGGCTGTTTGTGATTCGCGGCATTCTCCGAAAAGATCGGGGTTCCGGTGAAACCGAAGAGATGATATTTCCTGAATGCACGGGTAATTTCCTTATGCATATCCCCAAACTGACTGCGGTGGCATTCATCAAAGATGATCACCGTATGCATCTGGTATACGGGATGTGATCTGTTCTGCGCCACAAAGCGGCTGAGTTTCTGGATCGTCGTAATGATAATGCGAGCATTCGGATCTTCAAGCTGTCTCTTCAAGACCTTGGTGGATGTATTGGAATTGGCCGCCCCTTTTTCAAACCGGTCATACTCTCGCATGGTCTGATAATCCAGATCCTTTCGATCTACGACAAACAGAACCTTGTTGATCCCGGGCAGGCCTTTTGCCAGTTGAGCCACCTTAAAACTGGTCAGCGTCTTTCCACTCCCTGTCGTATGCCAGATATAGCCACCCGCCGCTTTCCTGCCTAACGTTTTATGATTCGCAGCGGTTTTGATGCGTTGAAGAATTTGTTCGGTTGCCACGATCTGATAGGGCCGCATGACCAGTAACTTTTTGTCTACATCAAACACACAGTACCGGGTCAGGATGTTCAGCAGGGTATGTTTGGCAAAAAAGGTTGCGGTGAAGTCAGTCAGATCATCAATCCGCTGGTTCATCGCACTTGCCCACCAGGTGGTAAACGAAAAACTGTTGGAGGTCTTGTTGCGTGAGCGTTTATGGAGTTCTTCAAGGTGACCTTGTCGTACCGTATTGCTGTAGTATTTAGTCAGTGTGCCATTGCTGATTACAAACAACTGTATGTATTCGAACAGGCCGGATCCTGCCCAGAAACTATCCCGCCCGTAACGGTTGATCTGATTGAACGCTTCGCGTAGATCGACACCGCGACGCTTGAGTTCCACATGCACCAGCGGTAAACCATTCACGAGGATGGTGACATCGTAGCGATTGGCCCGCTTTCCCTTTGCCTCGTACTGGTTGATGACCTGCAGGGTATTATTGTGGATGTTCCTTTTATCAATGAGCATAATATTCTTCTTTTCTCCGCTATCGCGTTCGAGCAGCTGGATCGGATCTTCCTGAATCCGCGCAGTCTTCTCTTTGATGCCGTCATTCGTTCCGGCCACACAGGTTGTAAAGAAGCGCTCCCATTCCGCATCAGAAAATTCAAACCTGTTCAGCTTCTCCAACTGGCGGCGCAGGTTGACAATCAGTTCTTCCTCCGTGGTAATGGGGAGGTATGCATAGGCCTGAGACTCCAGTTGCCGAATGAACTGCTTCTCCAACTGTGCCTCGGATTGATAAGCGGTCTCCCGGGCTTTGTCAGGTTCAAACTCTGCAACCACCGTGCTCTCACTTGAGCGGGCGATTGGCCGGAAGTCGGAGGCTTTCATCTGATCACTCATTCGGCCTCTTTGAACGTAAGGAGCCGGTCACGATAATACT
>JAJECV010000030.1 GCA_022821875.1 Rhodothermales bacterium | reverse complement strand
ATAGACCGGGCCGTCCTCGAACTGCTTGACCTGCATCATGGAACCGTCCCCGAAACCCTGAAGACCCTGCAGTGGCTGTGGTGTAATGAACCGTCTGTGCATGGACAAAATGTAAAAGCACTTGGCCTGTTAAAACAGAATTGAATCAGCCCATCTCCTGCAAGCGACCGGAAAATATCCCGCACTGCCATGTGGATACAAACTGTCTCTGCATCTTAAATGAACCCTAGCATCAAATCTCTCAACTGATCATGCTCAGTCAATCCGAACACCTGCGGTATTCACGTCAAATTTCGCTGGATGCATTAGGAGTCTCCGGGCAGCAAAAACTCAAGGAATCGTCTGTGGCCATTGTTGGATTGGGCGGTCTGGGGTCGCCTCTTGCTATCTATCTCACGGCTGCCGGTGTCGGACACCTTGGACTGATTGACGATGATGTCGTAGGAACAAGTAATCTTCATCGTCAAATTCTGCATACTGACGAATTTATTGGTACATCGAAACTTGATTCTTCGATTGCCGCCCTAAAAGCCCGGAACCCACACGTCAGAATTACCCGGCATGACACACGCCTGCAACAGGAGAATGCCATGGAACTCCTGACGGGTTATGACATTGTTGCCGACTGCTCAGATAATTTTGCGACACGTTATCTGGTCAATGATGCTTCGGTATTTCTTGGTATCACCAATGTGTATGGAAGTGTATATCAATTTGAAGGGCAGGTCAGTGTTTTCGGGGACAGGAATGGCCCATGTTACCGCTGCCTGCACCCCATTCCACCTCCTGCAGGGCTCATTCCAAATTGCGCCGAAAGCGGGGTGCTTGGAGTCTTACCTGGAATCATCGGCACGCTACAGGCCAGTGAAGTATTAAAATTAGTGCTTGACCTGGAAAAACCACTGATTGGCCGCATGGCACTGATCAACATCCTGACCGCAGAGTGGAAAACCATTGAACTTAAAAAAAACTCTGACTGCCCCGTCTGCGGTGAGTCGCCTACGATTCATGCACTGATCGACTATGAAGAGTTCTGCCCGTCCATACCGGAAATTCATGTGCAGGATTTAAAGAAACTCCGGTGCCATAACCTTCCCTTCTTCCTCCTGGACGTTCGGGACCCGCACGAAGTTTCGGCTATGAGAATGGGGGCAGATCTACAAATCCCGCTGGAGGAGTTACCAAAACGATTATCTGAAATCACCGCAGATTTTGATGACCGGATGATTGTACACTGCCAAAAAGGAATTCGATCCAAACACGCAGTGCGGTTACTGCAGCGTGCAGGCTATACCCGGGTAGCGAGCCTGGAGGGGGGAATTCTGGCCTGGATGGAGCAAAGTGGCGAAGATTCCATACGGCGGTTCCAACAAGGGTGAAATCCGTTGGACAAAGCAGAACGTTGCCGGAAATCCCAAACCGGTACTCACCGAAGATCTTTTTGTATCAAAAATGAGCCAAGCACTAAAATATCCATGTCTGTATGTTTGAAGCAGTTCAGTGCATCCTCAGGAGTACATACAATGGGCTCTCCACGAACATTAAAACTGGTATTAATGAGTACCGGGCATCCCGTTCTATCTTCAAATGCCTGCAGTAACCGATAGAGCAGAGGGTGATCCTGCCTGCGTACGGTCTGTACCCGGGCCGAGCCGTCTACATGAGTCACCGCTGCGATGGGCGATGTGATCTTCTGCTGTCGCTCCAGCCCCTCTCCCTCAATGTGGGCCCCCTTAACCTGTGCCGTTAAAAGCATATATGGACTCTCCTCTTTGAGTTCAAACCATGCACTGCTTTTTTCTGCGGGCACTACCGGGGCAAACGGCCGGAAGCTCTCCCTGAACTTGATGGATTGATTCACATGCTTCTGCATTGCCAGATTCCGGGGATCTGCTAAAATACTGCGGCCCCCCAGTGCACGCGGACCATACTCCATCCGCCCCTGAAACCAGCCGATCACCTTCTGATCGACCAGTAACTGCGCGACCCGCTCGCACAAAATGTCATCGTCCAACTCTTCATACAAGATTGATGTCTGATCCAATAGTGCTGCACGGATCTCACCCGTCCCATAGAAAGGCCCCAATGCGGCCCCCTGCATCGAATCACCGTGACCGACCTCACGGGGGGTTTGCATATAGCGGTGCCATGCCATTAATGCCGCCCCCAGTGCACCCCCCGCATCCCCGGAAGCAGGCTGGATCCAAATTTTTTCGAACCGACCCGATTCCAGAACCCTGCCGTTTGCCACACAATTCAACGCGACCCCGCCAGCCATACAGAGATTCGCTGCCCCTGAAATCTGGCCCGCATGCCGGGCCATTTGCATCACTGCACGCTCGGTCACCACCTGAATGGAACGGGCAAGATCAATTTCCTTGCGGGTAATTGAAGATTCAGGCGTTCGGGCGGCACCATCAAAGAGACGCTCAAATTCGCGGGAATACATTCGCAACCCCCACGGAAATGCAAAATACCGGAGATTCAACCGGTAAGATCCATCTTCCTTCAAGTCAATCAACTCGTCCAGAATCGTCTGGACATATTTCGGCTCCCCGTACGGGGCCAGCCCCATCAACTTGTACTCCCCCGAGTTCACTCGAAAACCACAGTATCCCGTGAATGTACTGTAGAGCAGCCCCAATGAATGAGGGAAATGGATTTCTTTCTCGAGTACGAGGCGGTCAGAACGACCAACGCCAATTGAGGTTGTTGCCCATTCCCCGACTCCATCCGTGGTCAGGATCGCCGCATGGTCAAAGGGAGACGGAAAAAATGCACTCGCTGCATGACTTTCATGATGCTCGCAGAACAAGATCCGACCATCAAATCCGATCTCTTTGCGGAGCAATTCCGGGATCCAGAGGCTGCGCTTCAGCCATACCGGCATGGCCTTCAAGAACGATGGAATGCCGTGGGGGACACCCGCTAAATAGGTCTCCAGGATCCTTTCGAATTTCAGAAATGGCTTGTCGTAGTAGGCGACCAGACTGAGTTCTTCCGCTTTGATCCCCGCATACTGAAGGCACCATGCAATCGCATTCACGGGCAGGGACGCATCATGCTTAATCCGTGTAAAGCGCTCCTCCTGTACCGCGGCAACAATCACTCCATCCCTGAGCAAACAGGCCGCCGCATCATGATACCAGCAACTGATTCCGAGGATATAGGTCACGATTCATCCCAAGCCGCCAGGCTTTCGCGTAATTTTTCAATTTCCGCTCTGGCATCCGCTTCTTTCTGACGTTCATTTTCTACAACCTGAGCGGGAGCACGGCGGACAAAATGTTCATTCTGCAACTTCTTCTGTACCCGAACCAGAAAAGCTTCTTTCTGCGCTAAAGCTTTCGCTAGACGCGCACGCTCTTCCACCGGATCCACCATACCCTGCACATAAATGATCGCCGCCCCCACCACCGTGGAGATGCACTGAGGCGGCTTCGGGAGACTGGTTCCCACCCGCAGATGTTCCACACGTGCAAGTTTGGTAAAATACTCCGTATGATTCGCCATCACCTCGCTCAGGTCCGACTGCTCTTCCGATAAACTCAAGGTCACCTCAATGTTTTTTCCCGGAGCAACCCCATAACGGCTGCGCAGGTGCCGGATTGCAGTCACGGTCTCCTGCAAAAATGCAAACTGCTCCGCGCCCGACGGATCCCGTTCACCGGTGGCAGCCGGCCATCTGGATACCATACACGCCTCTGCTTCCGCACGGGGACGAAGGCGGTGCCATAACTCTTCGGTAATGAACGGCATAAATGGATGCAGGAGTTGAATCAACTGCTCGTATATCTCTATTGCAAGTGCAATCCGATCCTCGGACATGACTGAACCGGAAACCGGCTTGACCAACTCCAGATACCAGTCACAGTAATCACTCCGAAATGTCGTGTACAACAGGCTCGCTGCTTCATTCAGCCGGTAACGGACTAGTGCTTGCTCCACCGACTCAGTACATTCGGCAAGCCGCGTGAGCATCCAGCGCTCCACCAGTTCAAGTTCGGCAATAGACCTGGTGCGCTGATATACCTTGTCCGACTCAATAAACTGCCCGAATACATTAAATGCATTCCATATCTTGTTGGCAAAATTCCGCCCCATCTGAAAGCCGGTGGGATCCAGCCGGATATCCTGCCCCTGTGCGCATAAGATCGTCAAATAAAACCGAACGGCATCCGCCCCGTACTCCTCAATCAGTTCCAGTGGATCAATCCCGTTGCCGAGGCTCTTGGACATCCAGCGTCCCAGTTTGTCTTTGATCATCCCGGTAATAAATATATCCCGGTACGGCACCTGCCCTGTAAAATAGAGCGATGCCATAATCATACGGGCAATCCAGAAGAAGAGAATATCGTACCCCGAAACCAGCACATCGGTCGGATGAAAGTAGCTTAGGTCGGACTGGGTTTCGGGGTCTTCCTCTGGCCAGCCCAGCGTGGCAAATGGAAAGAGCCAGGATGAAAACCAGGTATCCAGTACATCTTCCTCCTGTACCATGCCCGGTTCCGGCTGTTCTATGGACACCACGAATGTGCGCGTTTCATCAATCTCCCCGTCCGAATCTGTATAGTACCAGACCGGGATCCGGTGTCCCCACCATAATTGACGGCTGATGCACCAGTCCCGAATGTCCTCCAGCCAGCGGAAATATTCATTCTCCCACCGCCGTGGATAGAACTTGATTGTCCCATCTTTTACCGCATTGATTGCCGGTTCGGCCAGTGGCTTCATGTTTACAAACCATTGACGTGACAAAAGCGGTTCGACGATTGCTTTGGAACGCTGGGAGACAGGAACCGTGCTTTTATAGGGTTCAATTTTATCAAGCAACCCCTCCGCTTCCAGATCTTTCACGATGCGCTCACGTGCTTCGAAGCGATCAATACCGGCATAGGGGCCGCAATCCTCGGTGAGTGTTCCATCTTCGGCAATCACACTGAAGATTTTCAATTCATGCCGCTTTCCCACCTCAAAATCATTCTTGTCGTGCCCCGGGGTGATTTTCAGTACTCCCGTCCCGAATTCCGGCTGCACATAGTGATCTGCAATCACAGGGATGTGCCGTCTGGTCAGGGGTAATCTGACTTGTTTGCTGACCAACTCTGTATAGCGTTCATCATCGGGATTCACGGCCACGGCCACATCACCGAGCATGGTTTCCGGGCGGGTGGTCGCCACCGTGATATGCCCGGATCCATCTACGAGCGGATAACGGATATGCCACAGGAACCCGTCACGCTCCACATTGTCCACCTCTTCATCAGAAAGTGCGGTCTGGTCCTGCGGGCACCAGTTCACCAGATACTGTCCACGATAGATCAGTCCCGCCTTGTACAATTTCACAAAAACGGTCTGCACGGCTTTGACGTACCCGAGATCCATCGTAAACCGTTCGCGTTCCCAGTCGCATGAGTCGCCTAGGCGGCGTTTCTGCTGCAGGATCCGATCCCCATATTCATCCACCCATTCCCAGACTTTTTCGATAAAGGCTTCACGTCCAAGATCAAAACGGGTTTTCTTTTCCTCTTTCTTCAGGGTGCGCTCCACAACATTCTGTGTCGCAATGCCGGCGTGATCCTTGCCCGGCATCCATAATGCCTCCCTGCCCTGCATGCGGCGCATCCGCGTCAGTGCGTCCTGGATCGTATCCTGGAGTGCGTGTCCCATGTGCAGTGCACCCGTCACATTCGGGGGCGGCATCATGATCGTATGGGGCGGACGGCCACGCATCCGATCCGCCTGGAAAAATCCCTTCGCTTCCCAATACTCATACCAGCGGGCTTCGGTTGTCTTGGGATCATAGGGCGCAGTACGCCCCCTCTTGTTGTTCATTCCACAGTATACCGTTCAGAGGATGCTTTCAGGAAATATCCGAAAAGCGTTTTTGCATCTCATCCAGCGAGTCTGCACCAAATTTTTCAAGAAATGCATTGGCAATGACCCATGCGACGGTTGCTTCAGCGACCGTCGATGCAGCGGGGACGCTGGTTACATCACTCCGCTCATAGCGTGTGGGCTGCGATTCTCCGCTCGCCATGTCCACCGTACCCAATGGTTTGATCAGCGTGGGGATCGGCTTCATGTATCCCCGCACGACAATGGGCATTCCATTGGTCATTCCGCCTTCAAGTCCACCTGCATGGTTGGATCGGCGCTGATAATCCTGGCTGTTGTTCAGATAAATCTCATCGTGTACATTAGAGCCTGGACGCGAGGTATTCACAATGCCGTCGCCAATCTCCACGGCTTTCTGTGCCTGGATTGAAAGGATTGCCTGGGCGAGCTGTCCGGTTAAACGCCGGTCCCAGTGCACATAGGATCCGAGACCTGGCGGCACCCCCGTCACGACCACCTCATAAACCCCGCCAAGTGAGTCACCGGAGCGCTTGGTCTCCCTGATATGCTCTACGCATGCCTTGCTGAGTTCCGGGTCCAGTATCCGTACCTGGCTCTGATCCGCCTGACCATTGACGGCCTCGGCCCCACTGCCTAGAAGTGCATCTCTTTGTTTGTGCCAACTCCCGTCTTCCTGCCAGCCGACCTTCCCAATCCGAAGTACATGACTTCCCACCTGAATTCCAAACTGTTTGAGCAGCACACGGGCGATGGTACAGCATGCGACGCGCATGGCCGTTTCGCGTGCACTTGCGCGATCAATGACAGGACGAATATCATCAAACCCGTACTTGCGCGCTCCCTCCAGATCTGCGTGGCCGGGGCGCGGCAAGGTGACGGGTTCAATCCCTGCTCCATCGCCTTCCAGCGCCATCACTTCGGGCCATCCGCTCTTATCACGCATATAGGCTGCATTCTCCAGTCTCAATGCAATGGGGCTGGCAATGGTTTTGGAGAAACGTACGCCCGAGTAAATATGTACCTGATCCTGTTCAAACTTCGCACGTCCCCCGCGACCGAACCCCAGCCATCTGCGGGCCAAATGGCCGTTAATCATGCCTGCCGTGAGTGGCACTCCTGCTGGCATCCCCTCAACAATTCCAACCAGTGCCTCCCCATGCGACTCACCGGCAGTCAAATATCGCAGCATCCGATGCACCTCAATCGTTTCGGGCACTGATCGATACCATCCGTGGAATATTCCATGGATCCCGGATGGCAAGCCGTGTCGTCTGGTCGGCATCCCGCAGTTGTTTGACGGCCTCCTTGACCGAATTGACCGTCCGGCCGTCAATCCGTTCAATCAGTACACCTGCTTTTAGATATTCCATTTCTTCCTGATGCGTCACACGCTGAATGATTATACCTTCCAGCCCCCCATACTGTGCCTCATCTTCTTCTGATTTATCCCGAACAACCAGTCCCCACCGGTCAAGGTACCGGGCGGTGCGCATTTCACGTGGAGGCCGGTAGCCCATTTCCAGCAGCCAGCCGGCTACTCCTGGATGGTCATGCCCAAGCAGCCGGACTTGCAGGGTATCTATCTGCCCTTCCCGCCAATAGGTTATGTCTACCGTGGAATAGGGACGCTTCAGGAGAATCTCACTTTGCAGCTGATTCGGCCGGTTCACCGGCCGCCCGTCTACTTCGAAAACCACATCTCCGGGGCGCAGACCGGCAATCTCTGCCGCCCCTCCATTGTATATCTGATCCAGAAACACACCCCGAACAGCTGCCATTCCCAACGCCTGCGCCAATTTTGCACTCATATCTGAAGGGACTGCCCCCATATATCCACGCCGGAATTCGCCGAATTCAATCAGATCACTGGCAACACGGACAACCAGATTGACCGGGATCGCGAAGCCATATCCTTCATAAAATCCGCTGTTTGTTGCAATTGCCGTATTTATCCCGATGAGTTCTCCACTGAGATTCACCAATGCGCCCCCGGAGTTGCCGGGATTGATCGCCGCATCGGTCTGGATAAAATCTTCCACGCCAAAATCTGCATCAATAATGTCCATGGAGCGCCCTACAGCGCTGACGATCCCTGCCGTGACGGTCGAGTTGAGTTCGAGTGGATTCCCGACGGCCAGAACCCAGTCCCCCAATTGCAGAGTTTCGGAGTCGCCGATCATCATGGCCGGAATATTCTCCCCTGAAGACAAGACAATCTGAATCACGGCAATGTCCGTTGTGCGATCAATTCCAACCGTATACGCCTCATATTCCCGTTTATCGGCGAACAGGACATGCAGCCTTCCTGCATTCTCAATCAGGTGATGATTCGTAACAATATGTCCCTGCGGGCTGATGACCACCCCGCTCCCCTCACTGTTGCGTATCGCATCTGTTTCGGAGGCCCACAGATAGGAATGCCAGCCTGGTTCCGTACTGATTGAGACCACGGATTCGACCGCACTGCGGGCGACATTCCGGAATGCACTGCTCAGGGTCAGTGCCGGCAGCAGTTCCGTTTCGGAGGAGGGCATTTCAGGCCCTGCCGCCCGCTCCACGAGGCGGATTTCTGCCAGTTGGGTACCCTGTGGAGGCCGATCAACGATGAGCATCACCAGAATCCCCGCCAATAGTCCCACCCCGACCAGACTGATTCCGGTCAGAAGTCGAAAAGGCGGGCGCAGTACCCCGAATTGATGGGATGCTGTTTCAGAGTTATTCATGGAAGGACGCTACTCTGCGGCGGGTGTATTGTTTCTTTGCAGCGCAAGAATCGCCTCACGGGCCACGCCCGCAAGTGCTCTGCGGTCCATGCCGGAAGCAGGAAGGAGCGGGCCGATCCGCAGTTCAATATCCAGCCGGCGAAAACCTGCAAGATGCCGGACCCGTCCGATAAAGTTGTCCGGGTAGTTCGCAGGAATTTGGGTCAGCGCGGTCCGCCCCTGCGTACCCTCGACAAAACATTCATTCACGGCCGTCACATCAATGAATATCGCCTGCATCCGTGCTTCGTCCGAATCTTTCACACTTTCAAATGCACCGGTCTTAAACGGAAGGAGCGTTTGCCCGTCACCGGTTGTACCTTCTGGAAACACCAGCACCGATCCTCCTTTCTGAAGCCTCTCCCTGATCTGGCCTGCAAAGGTTACGGCCTTTCCTCTTCGGCGGCGGTGAACCAAAAGCATCGCATAGCATTTGCAGATCCATCCGATGACCGGCCAGCGGGCAATTTCTGCCTTTCCTGCAAAGCAGACATCAAGCTGAGATGCGAGAATGATCGGATCTAATACCGTCAGATGATTGGACACTCTCAGGGTCGACGGGGATAATTTTGCGTCTCTGGACACCTTTACATGTATATTGAGAATACGGCAGAAGAGACGTGCGGCAACCCCCTGGCGCATCATTCTGTAGGCCAAACGTTCAACTTCCGGGCGCAGTTGTGCCCCGATACTTGTATGAATACTCACGATGATCGTTACGACCAAAGCGCATACCATGCGCAACCAAACCCGCATATTTTTTATTTTCCCCTATCCATAAAATTCTGTTACCCGTACATGACGACCGTTCACTGAATCCCCACACATATGCACAATTTTTTCACCCCGGGCACATCTCCCCAATCCGCTGATGTGACCTTTGCCTTGACCGGAGATCCAAGACAGAATTCCCGTGCACTGCGTCAATTACGTCTGCTCTCTGATTTAGACCTCCGTATCCTTGTATTTGGACTCGGAGATCCATCCGACATCAGGGATCTCAACATTCGGAATGTTACGCTTCAGTATCTGCCGAGACCTGCCGGTAAGGGTCCCAGGTTTTTCTGGCATGTTCATCAACAATTTGTTTCCGCATTATGCAATATCACCTCAAGCGTCTACCATGCGAGTGACCTGTACACCCTGCCTGCAATGAATCAGGCCGCCAGGCATCATCGGGCGCATCTGGTCTTTGACTCACGTGAGTTATACACGCACCTTCCGGCAGCAATCCGCCGGCCCTGGGTCAGGGCAGCCTGGACGGCTGTTCAGCACCGGTACATCCGACAGGCGGATTGCGTGTACACGGTAAGCGAAAGTATCGCCCGTCATCTCCGGAGGCATTTTCGGCTCAATACGGTCCATGTCATGCACAATGTTCCGAGGCCGCGGAATTCGGTTCCCGGGAACTCTTTTCGTAAACACTTCGGTCTACCTCCAAACATCAAAATTGTTCTTCACCAGGGAAATCTGCAACCGCACCGCGGCACCGCAGCAATGGTGGAGGCAATGCGTCATACTGCGGATGCCATCCTCATTTTTATGGGAGGTGGCCCTCTCAAATCGGAGACCCAGCGACTGGTGAGCAAATCGGGACTGGATGCCAAGATCCGGTTTATGGACCCGGTCCCTCCCCATCAACTGCTTTCGTATACCGCCTCGGCTGATCTCGGCCTTACGTTCCTTGACGACTGCTGCCTCAATCACCGGTATGCACTCCCAAACAAACTGTTTGAATATCTGGCCGCCGGTGTTCCCGTCATTGCCAGCGATCTCCCCGAAATTGCAAAAATCATTACACGCTTCGAGGTTGGCTGCGTGGTCCCTTCTGGCAATGCAGCGGCATTGGGACAGGCCTTGAATCATGCGATCAAAACTCCGGAACTGCGTAAAAAATGGACTCAGAATACCGCGTGTGTTCAGGAATTCTTTAATTTTGCCACCGAAGCGGAACATTTTATTACGCCTTACCAGAATCTCCTTAACCGATGAATTTATATCAGACCTTGATCGCCATTATGCTTATTTCGGGGTGCTCCTTCAGGGACGCACCTGAACCTGTACTCCTTCAGGAAGAACAGGTCCTGGATGCTCCAATGAGTTGGCCGACCTTTGATGAAGCCATTTTAACGGCCTCAAAAACCGGCAGGCCCATGCTCATTGACATCTATGCTCCCTGGTGCGGCTGGTGCCGAAAAATGCAACAGGATGTCTATACCGATGCCGCTCTGGTCGCCTATGTTCAGGATCATTTTGCGTACGGACGGCTGAATATTGACGATGCAGAAACCATGCATACCTTCCAGGGCTACACCCTTTCTTCCCAGGAACTGGGATACAGTCTGGGAGCGCAGGGAACACCGACAACGGTGTTTTTGAAAAACGATGGTGCCTACATTGCAAAGTGCGGCGGGTATTGGGGAAAAGAAGATTTTAGCAAGGCGCTCCAGTATGTAGCGACGGGAGCCTGGCAGCAAATGTCCTACCCGGAGTTCTCGCAGCCTTAAATCCGAACCGCACCGCCCGCATAGGCTTCTGGACACCGATCACGTAAAAAGAGTTTACGCGCATGGGATTTTGGACAGCGTTGCAGATCTAGATCGGCATACAGGATGAAGGGTTCATTTTCCGGTGCACGGGCTACGACGGTGCCCTCTGGATCCACGACAAACGAGCCGCCGCCGAACGTGAGCACTTCCTCCTCGCCCGTTCGATTCGCCAGCGCCATATAGTATCCGTTCTGGAATGCTCCAACTCTCAGTTCGGCTTCAAACAGTCCTTCGGGCCACTCATTCAGCGCCCCAGCCTGCGGCACCACCACCAGATCTGCCCTCTGCAGTGCTAGTGCCCTCAAATACTCGCTGTAATGCCGGTCATAGCAAATTGCCACGCCAATGCGACCTGCCGCGGTGTCATAGACAGGGGCGCACACACCGGCATCGGTATAGTAGTCCTGCTCATGGAACCCTTCATATTGGGTAATATGCATCATTTTGGTAACCCCCAGAAGTGTGCCGTCTGCATCAATGACCGGGGATGCATCACAGGCCATCTCCCCTTTTCTGGCGTATAGATTCAGAATAACAACGACGTTCAGTCTTCTGGCCGCTTCGCAGAACAGTTCTGTAGTCGGGCCGGGGATCTCTTCGGCGAGCGATAATGGAGGCAGATTATTTCCGTCACATTCCGCGTAGTACTGTCTGGGATGCTGGGGATAAAACGGTGTGAATGCAAGTTCCGGGTATACGACCAGTTCCGCCCCTGCCTGCGCCGCTTCTTCCAGAGATGCTAGTCCTCTGGCCAGATTCGTGCTGAGGTTCCCGGTGGCAGGACATTGAACGAGTGCAAGTTTCATGGTGAGATGGATTTGGGGCTCGTCTACGCTGACAGGGATACGGGTTCTTAATCAAGTTGCGCAATCACAAATCGGGGATGCCCCGCAAGATCCTGCTTTACCTGAACCTTCAAACCGCTATGCTCCCTGAATAGATCCCCGACCGACTCTGCATAATCGGCATGGGCCTCTACCGCCAGTACACCTCCAGGATGCAGTAACCCGTCCGCCATGTGCCGGTGGATGGCGCGGTAGAATTTAAGCGGATCCGTGCCGCAGAACAGGGCTGATTTCGGCTCATAATTGCGTACTCTCCGAGGAAGATCTGGACGCTCACGATCTGGAATATACGGGGGATTCGAAATCACCAGATTATACCTGCTGCCCACAAACTTCAGAAACTCTTCTTTGAACAGATCTGCAAGAATAAATTCAACTCCAAGTTTATGTTTATTCGCATTTGACTTCGCGACGATGAGCGCAGCTTTACTGATGTCACACGCCGTCACACTTGCATTCGGAATTGCCTGCTTAACCGCCAGCGCAATGCACCCGCTCCCGGTACCGATATCCAGAACCCGCAATGGTATTCTGCGCCCTGCCGCCTCAAGTGCAACCTCAACCAACTGCTCTGTTTCGGGCCTGGGGATCAGAACATCGGGAACCAGATGAAGCCGCATTCCTCTGAATTCCGTGTATCCCAGCACATACTGCACGGGCTCATGCAGCGCACATCGTGCGGCCATTGAGAAAATTTTCACCGCCTGATACTGCTCCAGCTGCCCCTCTTCGTGCGTAACTAAATACACCGGTCTGCACTGCAGTACATCACAAAAAATCCATATTGCTGTGCGACGAGAATCGTGCAGGCCGGCCTGCATTAACAGTTCTTCCACTTTCCGAAATACTTCCTTAATCCTCATTAAGCACTTTTCTTGCGACCTATCTGGGCATACATCTGAGGCCGCCCCCATACATTAAAAGTGACAGTTGAAAGAGAGAGTACCTCTTCCAGACATCAGATTAGATGTGATTGCGATCTTCCCATGAGGCTACTTCTTAATCCGGGCCCGGACGACCATGGCCCCTCCTTCCTCATCTTCCGTGACTCCAAAAACCAGGCCATCCTGAACAACAACCCCGGAATGAATATCCAGACTAAAGGGGAGGCGCGTCTCTCCAAGAAATTGCCCCTCGGCATCAAAGATGTCAAACACGGAATTTGAATCTCCCGTCCCTGCATGCATGACCCAAAGATTCCCCTCGTCGTCCGTGAAAAACGTTTCAATTCTCGGTTTATTCCTAGGAATCCTCGCTTCATCTATCGTTCCTCCGATCTCGGTAAACCAGTCTAGGCGGTCACGGACCGACTCCCGGTCTGCACGGGTTACCGGAACCGGTTCATGCTCCTTGGTCATCCGCCGGAGGGGTGTCCCCCCAGCGGTGGTTTCAACCAGTTCATACGTACCGGTATAGAGTGTCCATAGGTTACCGGCATTCGAAAATATCCAATGGAAGGTTCCCTGGAACGGTATAAGTGTGCTATAACTGCCCCCATCGGAGTCTTTATATTCAAAATGATCAATTTCATAGGGACTCTGGGGGATCGCAATCGTATCAATCGGAGTAAAGGATTGATCAAACCGGACCAACATGGTCTTGGTTTTCTCCTCTTCATAATCATAGCACAGCGACATCGCATTGTAGCGACCCACTGGATCGAAGCCGCCTGGATAGGGTCTGAAGTCCCATCCCGTCGTATTGACTCGTTCCGTGCGAAGATAATTTCCTTCTGCATCAAGGATCGTGAGTTTACCCAACTGCATCTCCATGACCCAAATCTCTCCTCTATCACTGATATCCACTGCAGTCGCATTTTCAAATTCTCCCGGTCCTGACCCGCTGGATCCGACGGTGCGCAAGAATGCCCCTTTTGTATCAAAAACAGAGATTTGCTGTGTATAGGAATCAAGGACATACAGATGTCCCTGCTGATTCACATCTATGGAGACGACAGACACGAAAAATGTGGAGTCCTCGCCGCCGATAAATCGCATCTCCTCCACAATCTCCCATTCCGCTTCAGGTCCCCAGAGCGGATCATCGGTATTATGGAGAACGGCTTCCTCCAGGCTTTCGGTATCGACTACGCCGACACACGAATCGGTAATCTGCGGAGATTCGGAGGAACCACATCCGATTCCAAACAGCAATACAGTACAGACAGCTGCCGTTATGGTGTGGGGATATGCAGCGGCAACCCTGTTCATTGCATGGGCACTGAAATGGTCATTTCGAACAGGAATGGTTTTTTGTTGTCATTTGATGCCTGGATGCTGATTCCACATGAGATGTGGGCTCCACTCTGGTCAGAACGATTCGTATTCCGTTTGTTCCGGGAACGATTTTTTGATCTTCTGAATCTGTGCCCGCACAATGATCTCACCACCGTCTTCACTCTGCATCATCCCGTAGAGCAGGTTCCCCTTCACGATGGGGCCGGGATTTATCCTTAACGGGAAAGGGAATAACACCTCTCCCAAAAAAACACCTTCCGCATCAAAGACATCAAACAGTGTTCCCTGCTGCTCAGGAATGGTGGTCGTCCGCATCACCCAGAGATTGCCTTGGTCATCACTGAAAAACTGTCTGACGACAGGTTTATTCGGCGGAATCCTGTTCATGTCAATGGTTCCCCCCTGGTCTGTGAACCAGAAAAGATCCTCTTGAATTCTCGTTCTGTCAGCACTGGTCACCTGAACCGGCTCCAACTCTCTGCTCACACGCCGAAGCGGGGTACCTCCGGCGGTAAATTCGGCAAGTTCATAGGTTTCTGTGGATGTAGTCCGGAGAGTCCAGAAGTTCCCGTCGACCGAAAATAACCATCCAAAAGCTCCCTGATATGGAACGGATGCGCTTATACTTCCTCCGTTTGGTAGATGATGCATAAAAAAATCACTCTCCACTGGATTCTTTGGAATTGCAATCGTATCCACGGGAGTCAGGGATTGATCAAACCGGGCGAACATGCTTTGACTCTCCGCCCCGTTATAACAGTGAATAAAGGCGTTGTATCGCCCAACTTTATCAAACCCGCCTCGGTAGGGAATCTGTGTATATCCTACACTATTGATCCGCTCCATTTTCTGATAGTTCCCCTCTGCGTCCATGACTGTAAGTTGGCCTTTACGCATCTCCATGATCCATATTTCACCATTTTCACTGACATCCACCGCTGAAGCCTCTTCAAATTCTCCCGGCCCCGTTCCCCTTGCTCCAATGGTGCGGATCAGCATTCCATCTGGATCAAGAATGTAGGTTTCCTGAGTTTGCCCATCCAGCACAAACAGATTGCCGTGGTGATCTATATCAAAGGAGCGGATGGATCCGAAAAAGATGGAATTTCCCGCTGTACCGCCTCCATATCTTATCTCTTCGATGATCTGCCAGCCATCTTCTGACCTCCAGAGCGGATCCCCGGCACTGTGATTAACGATTTCTTCCGAGATAAGCGTATCCACCGCACCGATACAGGTACCGGTAATTTCGAGTTCTGGAGAACGACATCCGAATGCAAGCAATGCGGTGATCACGGCCGCTAACACCGTAAATCTGGAACGATTACGGACTATAGATGAGTGGATCGTTATCATTTTATCTTGTGACAACTGTATATCAGCAAAAATTGTAGAATATATGGGGGTTTAAATTGTATTCAATATCGGGATGCGTCAACGCGTCTTTGTGTCTAGATATTTTGAATTGTTTGTGTTTCCAAACTCAATTCAAGCCTAATACTGGAGTGTTCCCTGCACATTCACGCCGATATCCCCCAGCGCGGCCCTGCGGCCGTGCGCCAATCCAAAGACCGAGAAGGACAGCCGCTCCCATGGACGCAGTTCGCCGCCCAGCCGGTACATCCTTCCCTGCGGCAGTTGGGTCATCCCCGCCAATGGCCGCGCCGCGCCCTCTTTCCACGGGATCCCGTATCCCAGTTCCAGTTCCGTCCGATACCCATTCTCTCCCATTGGCACCGCATCCAGGATCGTCTGCTGCCGGTACATGGACATCCCCTGCCCGTGTCCCCACGATGGGCGCAGACGCAGCTGCAGCCCTTCCGTATGACGGCCCACCTGCAGCGCCCCTGAGAATCCCCACTCGGTAAACCCGTCCGCGGTATGCATCACCAGTCCCTGCGTGCGCACCTCGCCCCGCAGATGCCACGCCGGGCTTGCGAACCGCACGCCACCGCCGAGTTCCAGTCCGGTTCCCGTCTCCGCACTCCCGCCATCCTGCCGCACATTTGCCTCCACATAGGGACGGATCCCGCCGGTGATCTGTGTACTCGCTTCCAGACCGGCACGGATCCGGTACACCTCGGCCGTGATGTCGTGCTCCTTGATCTCGGCATCCGTCA
>JAJECV010000080.1 GCA_022821875.1 Rhodothermales bacterium | reverse complement strand
TGCGTGAGGCCTGCTGCGGGACCGAATGAACGACCATGCTCTTGTCTTCCGACACCATCTGAAATCGGGGATGTTCTCGAAATATCAGACGATTCCCTTTCGTTCCGACTGGAGCAATAAATCAATTTTCGGACGGATACGAGAATAAAGCCAATTGGATCCCCCCGTTCAGAGTTTGTACGAGTAGCACGATGTCTAACGACAAATGAACGAATAAAGCCAGCGCATGCAACCTATATCATTAGAGAACACCGCGCCGCCGCTCAGGATCAGCGGACATTAAGAAATCATTCGCTCAGGGACGCATGTAATGCATCTAGTGAGGCGCAAAGCGTGTCCACCAGGAACTCAATCTCCCTCTCCGTAAGGATCAGCGGCGGCGAAATCCCAATCGTATCCCCAATCGCACGCAAAATTAAACCCCGACGGATCGCTTCCGCACGAAGCCTGATCCCCATCTGATCCGAAGCCGGAAAGGACCGACGAGTCGCCTTATCCGCAACCAGTTCCACCCCTGCAACCATCCCGATGCCACGCACCTCTCCGACAAGCGGATGCGAAGCCACTCGCTTCCGCAACCCCTTCTGAAGCAAAGGACCAACCTTGCGCACATGAGACAGGATCTTATCCCGCTCGTAGATTTTTATACATTCCAGAGCCACCGCCGCGGACACAGGATGCCCCGTATACGTCATACCGTGCGCAAACATCCCCACCCGATCACTACCCGACTCTAATGCATCATACACCTTCTGATTTACCATCACCGCCGAGATCGGCAGATACGAGGCAGAGAGCGCCTTCGCGGTGATCAGCATATCCGGCTGCATGCCAACTGTCTGACTCCCCCACATATTCCCCGTCCGGCCAAACCCGCAGATCACCTCATCGGCAACCAGAAGTACATCATGCTTCTTCAGCACACGCTGAATCTCTTTGAAATACCCCTCCGGCGGAAGGATCACCCCGCCAACGCCCATGATGGGTTCCGCAAAAAATGCCGCCACCGTTTCCGGCCCCTCCTCCATAATCTGTGCGTCCAGTTCCGAAGCTAATCGGGAACTGAATTCCCGCTCCGATTCGCCCTCATGCGCAAACCGGTAATGATGCGGCTTCGCGGTGTGCAGGAAACCGGGAAGCGGCAGATCAAACAACTTGTGGTTCTTGGGCAATCCCGTCAGACTTGAAGAGGCAATCAGCGAACCATGGTAGGCATCCCGCCGGGCAATCATTTTTTTCTTCTGCGAGCGACCAAGTGCGTTGTTAAGGAACCAGATCATCTTCACCGCCGAATCAATGGCCTCCGAACCGGAGTTCGCAAAGAACACCCTGGCCATGGGAACCGGTGCCAATCGGAGCAATTCCTTTGCCAAGGCAACACCGGGCGGGTGACTCGCCGAGGCAAACATGTGCATAAACGGCAGTTTACGGAACTGCCGGTAGGCCGCATCTACCAGACGCTGCTCACTAAAACCAAGCGAAGCCGACCATAACCCGGCAACCCCCTCCAAAAGGCGGTTGCCATGCTCATCATAGACCCACGCTCCCCGACCATGCGTAAACACCATGGGCTCGTAGGTGCCGAGCGGTGTAAACGGATGTAACACCGAGGAACGGTCATCCAGCGAAACTGCGGTCGGCTTCCGTTCAGATCTAGCCATACTTCCACTGCCTTACGTACAAGAACGTGTGCACCCAGAAAAAATTTCGAGGCTTACAGGGACTCCTTGGCCTGCTGAAGCGTCTTGTGCAGTTTGATGATCTGGGTGAATCCACTGATCTCGAAAACCTCCTGCACCGCAGAAGATAAACCACAGATTGAGAATTGCTTGGGGGCACTGTACATCTTGGCCAGCTCAAGTACCACCCGCAGCCCTGCACTGCTGATATAGTCAAGGCTGGTAAAATCCAGAATCAATGCACGGTCCCCCTCCTCAAGCCCCCCCACAACCGTCTCCTTGAACAGCAAGGCATTGCGGCTGTCTATCCGACCATTGAGCATCGAAATCCTGATGCCATCTTCAAATTCCCATGTTATGTTAAGACTCATAATCGTTCGTTGTTCTAAAATTCCCGGTAAAATAGCGAAATGTTGCACCACTCCCTCCTCAAACACCTGCTAAAGATACGATAATATCTTTATTTTGAACTTGAACCCCTTGGACAAACCTTTGTTGCATTGCAAAACGCAGTTTTATACGGATCCCCGAAAAAATCTATGGCGAAGTCCCAGTATCTGGTTACTGCACGCAAATACCGCCCGCAGCGCTTTAGAGAGCTGGTGGCACAGGCGCATGTGGCGCAGGCGCTGATCAATGCTCTCCGACTGGAGCGAATTGCGCATGCCTATCTCTTCACAGGACCGCGCGGGGTTGGAAAAACAACCGCCGCCAGAATCCTCGCCAAAGCAATCAATTGTACGGGGAACCCGGAGGGGGAAGTCGAACCCTGCCTGAATTGCCCGTCGTGTGATGATTTTGAAACACAGCGGAGCCTGAGCATCTTTGAGATTGATGCCGCCTCCAACAATAAAGTGGAAGATATTCGGGATCTGCGGGAAAATGTTCGGATCCTGCCGCAGGGAGGCCGCCGCAAGGTTTATATCATTGACGAAGTGCATATGCTCAGCAATGCAGCCTTTAATGCACTGCTGAAGACACTGGAAGAACCCCCCCCGCATGTGCTGTTCATTTTTGCGACCACAGAACCGCACAAAGTGCTCCCCACAATCCTCTCCCGCTGCCAGCGCTTTGACTTCCGGCGAATCCCCACCAATGAGATCGTCCAGCATTTAGCCAGAATTTGCGAAGGCGAAGGAATTACCGCAGATGAAGACTCCCTCCATCTGATTGCCGATAAAGGAGACGGTGCCCTGCGGGATGCGCTCAGCGTCTTCGATCAGGCGGTTGCACTCTGCGGATCCGACTTAAAATACTCCACGCTGACCGATGCCCTGCGGGTCGTGGATGTAGAACTGTATTTTGAGGCAACCCGGTACATCGCCGAACGGGCAACGGGTGCCATCCTCGGCCTGGCAGAACGAATTATTGCAGATGGATACGATATCAGGGAATTTCTCGGCGGCCTGGCCGAACATGTGCGCAATCTGTTAATTACGATTACCCTGGGAGAACGAGCGCTGGCGGATGTGAGCAAAAACCTCAGAAGCCGCTATACCGAGACCGCAAATGCATTCACCGAAACCACGCTCCTTCGGCTTCTGATGGTGATTGATGAAACCCAGACCCGACTCCCGGTATCCTCATCACCACGACTGGCCGTCGAACTGGCACTCGCCAAGATGACCCACCTGGGAGAGAGCGTGGATCTCTCCGAAGTTCTGGAACAGATCCGCCGACTGGAGCACGCGGGGCCAAGTCCGCAGCCGGCAGTCCCCGTCCAGCAAATTCCGGCTCCCGACTCAGGTCAACCTGTACCCGCTCCCGTCCAGAATTCCATCCCGCCGCAAAAGCCCCAGACTCCAGATCCATCCGGAACACCGCCGCACCGCTCCCCTCGTAAATCCACTACCTCCGCACCCATGCGTGGAGTATCGGCTCTGGAACAACGAAAACAAAATCGTAAAAACCGCCAGCCGGCTATGCCAGCCCCGGAAATGCCCCCGGCACCTGCACCCCCCCAGGTAAATCTTGAAGAGAACTGGAATCATGTTCGAAACGCCATCCTGCAACGTCCGGATCTGCAGGGAAGCAATGCGCTGCAAAATTCCCGTGTCACCGGCGTGCATGATCAATATCTGGAAGTGGCAGTACGGGATGAGGTTCAAATCGCACTTCTAAATCACGAAACCGTACAACAGGCCATTGCCGAAGCGATGCGGTCCCTGCCCGGACTATCGAATATGCGCGTAAAATTCACTGCACGCCCGGACCTGTTTCCATCCACAGATGTAGATCCGAATGCCGAGTTCCAGAAACTCAAAGCAAAAATCCCGGCACTGAAACAACTGGATGATGCCTTCAGGCTTCGCCCGGTCCATACCCCCATATTTTAAACACGAAACTGGAAAAATCCATGATCAATATGCTCAAACAAGTCGCCGACATGAAAAATCATCTCGGCAAAGTGCGCGAAATCATGCAGCGCGTCACCGCCACCGCAGAGGTTGGAGGCGGCATGGTCAAAGTGACCGCAAACGGGAATCAGCGGATTATCAAGATTGAAGTGGATCCCGAAATTATAGATGCCAATGATATGGAGATGCTTACGGATCTTGTCGTTGCCGGCGTGAACAAAGCACTTGATGAAGCGGCGGAAGCCGGACAGAATGAGCTTCGCAATCAGGCCGACAGTATCATCCCGAAAGGCATGGATCTTTCAAAATTCGGCCTCTGATTCATGCAGTTCTCTTCGGAATCCGTCGAAATTCTGATTGAACAATTCTCAAAACTCCCGACTATCGGCCGCAAGAGCGCACAGCGGCTCGCTGCACATGTGCTCAAAATGCCGAAAGAGGAGGTCTCCCGGCTGGCAACGGCTCTGCTGGAAGTAAAAGAGCGTGTACGGGAATGTGCCGTCTGCGGGAATATAACCGATACCGAAGTCTGTATCATCTGCAGTTCTGCAAAACGGGAGACCGAAATCGTCTGCGTAGTGCAGGATGCCGAGGATATTGTTGCGCTGGAGCGTACGGGGGAGTACCGCGGCACCTATCATGTCCTAGGGGGAGTCATCTCCCCCCTGGATGGGATCGGCCCGGATGATCTCAATATCCGCACGCTGCTTGAGCGGGTCGCGGCAGTGGATTCCGGTATCACCGAATTGATCCTTGCCGTCAGTCCGACCGTGGAAGGCGATACAACAGCACTCTACCTGACACAGCTGCTGGACCCCTTCCCGATCAAAGTTACCCGTCTGGCACGGGGGATCCCGGTTGGCCTCACGCTTAACTATGCGGATGAGGCAACCCTATCCAGAGCGCTTGCCGGACGAAGTGCCGTCTCGTAGCCACGAGAGGAGTAAACCGACGGATACGACCGTCAGTGCGCCAACGACATTGTGCCACAGGAAGGATACATCCGGGGCCAGAAAATTGACCGCAGCAACTGCACTCATCCCTGCAATCAACCCGTAAAAAGCCCCGATCCCGCGCCCCACTGGAAGCATCGCCAGAATAAAAACCCCCAGAATTGATCCGTAAAAAAAGGAGCCAAACCGGTTTACCACCTCAATCAGAGATCCGAGCGTTGCCGCAAACGTGGCAACAATGCATGCAAACACCCCCCAGAACCCCGTCGCAAGTTTACTCACCCGCAGCATATGCCCTTCGGCAGCATTGGGACGAATCCATCTCCGGTAAAAATCAATGACCGTGGTGGTAGACAGCGAATTGAGTTCCGAAGAGATACTGGACATCGCCGCGGCCATGATTGCTGCAATAAAAAGGCCCGTCAACCCCAATGGGAGTACATCCAGTGCGAACCGGGGCATGATATAGTTCACATCCCGGACCGACGAATCCCCCGTTGCCTCCTGTGCAAGCTGCAGCGCTTCACTGCGAAGACGACCGACCGCGTCCTCATGCACCTCTAGGCGCTCGGATGCCCCCGGCAATCCGGCTGCCACCGCCTCGGCCGCTTCCGCACGTGCACGGAACTCTGCACTGTACTGCCCCTCCAGTTCGGTATATGCTTCTGGAGCATAGCTGCGCACGGATGCTTCATGGGCGGGATTATACAGAAGTGGCGGGGCCTGAAAGAGATAAAACACGAAGACCAGAACCCCGATCAGCAATACGAGAGATTGAAGCGGGATCTTCCAGTAGGCACTCATGAGCAGAGACCGCCGCGCCTCCGTAACCGAACGGGCCGCCAAATAGCGCTGCACCTGACTCTGGTCGGTCCCGAAATAGGACAGCATCAGAAATGTCCCTCCCAAAATCCCCGACCAGAATGTGTAGGTCTCGCTCAGAGTAAACGAAAAATCAAACACCTGCAACCGGCCGCTTGCGCCTGCAATCTGAAGCGCATCGTGAGGATTCACCGGCATCTTGATCAGCAGTACCACCACGACAACCGCCAGCGAGAGTACGATCAGCACCATCTGCTTGACATCCGCCCATGCAACCGCCTGAATCCCCCCGAACATCGTGTACAAAACGGTGGGAACCCCGATCACGGCAACGCTTAACGTGAGGTCCCAGCCAAATACCGCCGCCATCACCACGGCCGGGGCTGCGAGAATCGTTCCACAACTCATTCCACGTGACATCAGAAACAGAAAACTGGTGAGCGAACGGGTTCCCGCGCCAAATCGCCGCTCCAAATACTCATACGCCGTATAGACACCGCTCCGGTGCAGAAAGGGAACCAGTGTAACGCCGAGAATGACCATCGCCAGCGGCAGACCAAAATAAAACTGGATGAAGCGGATTCCATCCGTTGCCCCCTGCCCTGTCGTGCCGATCATGGTTACGGCAGAAAGTTGCGTCGCCATGACCGAGAGGCCAACCGCCCACCAGGGCAGGCTTTGGTTCGCCAGAAAATACCCCCGGAGACGATCCGTATCCCTGGAACGACGTAACCCATCCCACAAGACATATGCAAGATAACATGCAACAATGAGCCAGTTAACCGGATGCATTGGCTAATTGTATAACGAATGTAAAAACCACAGAAACAGCATCACCACCTCCTGCACCGCAAAAACACGGATCAGTATTTGCACAAACGGTGTACCGGATTCCTGATCAGACTCGGCCATCAGATTGTACCTAACGAGTACCGTATGCCTGTAATGCAGTCCCGCGGAGTGCTCGTGCAGACTTCGAGCACAGTTGAAGGGTCAGTTGCACCAGATCCTCTGCATGCACCCCCGGGACGGCCGTATCCCGGTAAAGGATGACCGACGGAGCAAGCGCATAGGTATTCAGGGTTGGGTGCTCTGCTGCAACTGCTTCCACAAGACGCATGAGCCCTGCCTTGCTTGCTGCATAGGCCCCTCCCCGGGCAACCGCCGCTTCAAGACCCGACTTGGCGCAGATTCCAATAATGGTTCCCCCCCTCTCAACCATATGCCGTGCTGCCTCACGGAAGCATAAAAAACTGGTCGTAAGATTAATCTGTATCATGTGCTCCCAGTCTTTGAGTTTCGTATCCAGAAGCGGCCATTCATTCCAGGTTCCCACCGCATGGACCAGAACATCTATACGTCCCTGCACTTGATGAATCTGTGCAAACGCATCCACGACCTCCTTCTCGTTCGCCAGGTCCAGAGTCAGATCCTCAGTCCCTTCATTACCGGCCGAGACCACCCGTGCCCCCGCTTCGCGAAACCGTGCAACCAGCCGCCGCCCCAGACGGCCACCCGCGCCGGTGACCACAACCACCTTATCCTGTAGATCCGAACGGGAATTGGTCATTCTATATTCTCCTGTAATTCCGGGATTCTATCCGCAGATGTGTGATCATGAATGATACGCCAGCCGTCTTCAGTATATTCTGCAATCAACGTAAATAAGCCTGTAGATTCATCATGAACACGTTCCAATGTGTAAGCACCAAAAATCATTGCATGTTGACGGCCAAGCATTCGGATTTCTCGAAGATCAAACGACAGTGTCCCCATCGATTCCCGGTCGGGATAGGACCGCTGGTATCTGTCCAGTGTGGGCTGCCAGCCCCGGACCTCACCCCCGGATCCCACGAAGCGGAGACGGTCACTGTTCAGGTAGCCCTGCATAAATGACTCAATATCGCCGGCATTCCACGCATTCTGCTGCATGTTCAGCAGCTGCTGAACATCCCGTTCCTGCGTAGTTGAACAACCTGTAAGTACGCCTGCAAGGAGAACTGCTCCCTTAAAGAATACGGATCTGAACATGAAGATCACCACTGCGTTATAATGACGAATCATTGTATATCTCCCCAAACTATAAAAAAAGTACCTGCTATCTGCATTTACTGATACGAGCATAAAAGGCACAAGCCACATCATCATTCACCAAGTACGGGCTCGTCAACAGGCTAAATGCACCTGAATCGACGACTTTCTGCCATACGCCAGCTAGTGGTATACTCCACAGGAGCCCTGTTGGTTTGGTTTCTCCTGGCACATACCGCCGCGCAGGGGGACCATTCCCGGATTCCCTCGTGGTGGAATATTGCGGTTGCAGACACCGACAGTGTAACACTGCATCAGGTGGACTCCCTCCGTGCCCTCCTTTCCCGTCTCGGCCGTGACTCTGTGCGGGAGATGGTTCTGGATCTAGGGCTGGATAGCCTGCTGCTGGTACGAATTGATTCCCTTGCCCCTCCGCCGGATACGAACGAACGGGCAAAACGATATTTTGCCGGCCTGATGCCGGCCCGGCGTACGGCCGCAATCCTGCCAACCCGGCGGCGCTCTCTGGGAGCAGGACTGTTTTCCGGCTGGCGCCATGATGTGGAATTGGACAGCACGGGAACCTTCTACACGATCCGGGAGCGTGTCGCGGGCGAAGATGTCCGGCATGCCCTCCGGGTTACCCGGTCACAGTATCAAGCCGAGCGGTTTTCGCAAAATCTTGACCGCAACTGGAAAACTCTTTTGCAGCGCCGAAGAGACCTGGAGGAGCGACGGCGACGGGGGCTGGGCCTGTCTATCTCGGTGCCGGGAGGCCGAGAAAGCGGCTTTACGACCATTTTCGGCAAAAATGAGGTGGACCTGCGCGTCAATGGAAGTGCCGATATCCGGCCCGCATTCATCTATGAAAAGACGGCGCAACAGGCCGTCATCGGACGGGGATCCCAGCTGACCCCCGAATTCCGAATGGATCTGCGGCTGGGCGTGACCGGAACCATTGGAGACAAAATGAAGGTCAATGTTGACTGGGATACCAACCGTGATTTTGATTTTCAGAACCAGTTGGAACTCGTCTACACCGGGTACGAGGATGAAATCATCCAAAGTATTGAAGCCGGGAATGTCTTCCTGCAAACCCCTTCCAGCCTCATTCGGGGGGGACAGAGCCTGTTCGGAATCAAATCCGAATTTCAACTCGGGGCACTGCGGCTCACAACGGTCGCCAGTCAGCAGGAAGGGCAGTCCAATTCACTCTCGCTTGACGGCGGCGCAGAAACCTCCGAATTCAGCCGCAGACCAACCGATTACAGCCAGCGAAAGTATTACTTCCTCAGTTACTACTTCCGCAACCGCTGGAATGAGGCACTCAGTGATCCACCCAACATTATCCTGGATGCGGTCTTCTCCCATATTACCGATCTGGAGGTCTGGAAATTAACCCCGGTGTCCCCGGAGGAGCAGAATGTTCGGCAGGTGGTCGCCGTCGTTGATCTGGGAGAACCGGCAGACATCATTACACAGGCCAATCGCTATACCGAAGAGCGACACCCAAACAGTAATCTGGACCAGTACGACACCGCAGAACTGCAAAACCAGCTGCGTGCAGGCGAAGCCGTACCGCAGGACTACCTTGAAAGTGCCGTCATGGAACAACCCCTGACAACCGTCGACTATCAGGTCGGACAGTTCAAGAAACTTGAACTTGGCCGTGATTACGATCTGGATGAGGGACTCGGTTACATTACGCTGCGACAGACGATCCAGGAAAGCGAGGCCCTGGCCGTCTCCTTCCGCTACCTCGCAGGCGGCACCGAGATCCAGGTGGGGGATTTTTCCAGCCAGACCGGCGGCGGGGACAACAGCCAGATCGGAGACCGCCTCGTCCTGAAACTCCTCAAGCCGGTGAACCTCCAGCAGCCGGCAAATCTGGGTGAGCAAGACGAACTGAATCCGGCCGCCTGGCATCTGGAAATGCGTAACATCTATGAACTCACCCGCGGCCTGCTGCCCACCGACTTTGTTCTGGACATCAGTTTTGAGCCTCCTGGACGCGCGGCCACCCAGACCCTCCCGGGGGTGACCGGACAGCAGACGCTGATCCAGGTACTCGGGCTGGACCGGCTCAATGAAGATGGGGCCCCGCAGCCGGACAACCTGTTTGACTTCCTGCCAAACTATACCATCATTCCAGGAGACGGGTTATTGATTTTTCCCTATCTGGAGCCGTTTGGTCAGCGGATTGAGGATCTGATTGATGCCAGTTCACTCAGTGACCCCGAAAAAGCCGCGGCAAAGGAGTTGTATGTATTCAAGGAACTGTATACCCAAAAGCGACTGAATGCCACCCGGAACACGGCAAAAAATGTGTACCTGATTGAAGGTTCTCATCGGGGCGGGATCCCCTCTTTCTATGATCTCAAGGCCTATTCCGGCCTTGTGGAAGGATCGGTGCGTGTCACATCGGGCGGCAACGCGCTGGTGGAGGGATCGGACTTCATTGTGGACTATCTGGGCGGAACGGTGACGATCATCAACACTTCCTATCTGGTCGCCGGGCGGGACATTGCAATTGAGTACGAGGAAAATGCGTTTATCAACCTTCAGCAGAAAACGCTCCTCGGAGCCCGGCTTGAATATCTTCCGAGGGATGAGATTCTGGTCGGGGGAACCATCATGCGGCTGAGCCAGAAATCGCTCACCGACAAGTTTCGTATTGGTGATGAGCCCATCTCCAATATGATCTGGGGATTGGATTCCCGCCTTCAACTGGATCCGCAATGGCTCACACGAGCCATCGACTGGCTTCCACTCGTTCAAACGAAAGAACCTAGTTCAATTGCAATTGTCGGCGAATTTGCACAACTGCGTCCAAGCCATGTGCTGACCAATGCCTTCAAGGATCAACGGCGGGAACTCCGAAAAGATGGACGGGATTTTTATCCCGACGAAACACAGGGCATCTCTTATGTGGATGATTTTGAGGGGTTCGAAAATCTGATCTCCCTTGCACGTCAGGGTGCCTGGCTGCTCAGCAGTGCCCCCGTCATCGGGGTTCATGATGAGATGGGTGGAACTGAAAACGAACTGAGCAACGACGGCCGTGCCGTGCTGGGCTGGTACACGCTGAATGCCTCCTCCCTGAAGCAGTTTGAAGGGAGCATTACCCCTGCCGTTGAGCTTGTCACGCCCCAGCAGGTCTTCCCGAACCGGGAAACCCTGCAGAGTGAACGGATTCTGACCACACTTGACCTGTATTTTACGCCACACGGACGCGGCCCCTATAACTATAACCGTGATCTAGGACGATTTCTGGACAATCCGCGCGAAGCCTGGGGCGGGATGACCCAGCGTCTGACCGAAGGGAACACCGACTTCACTTCAAAAAATATTGAATTTGTTGAATTTGTGATGCGGCCCTACCCTGAATCCGGACAGACTGACCCGGAAGCAAAACTGATGGTTGATATTGGCCGGATCAGTGAAGATATCATCCCCGATAATAAGCTCAACACCGAGGATGGTCTCTCGCTGTCGGATGTGGGAAGCGTCGGTGCATTAGCAAGGCTGTCCACCGGGCAGCAGAACCAGAAGATCAACCCGATCAGAGACAATGAACGCATTACCGAGGACCTCGGACTTGACGGGCTGCCCTCCTTCCCCAATAACAAGTTTGAGCAGGAAGGGGGAGCGGGAACCGAACAATTTGTGTTCGCCGAATTCCTCGAATCGCTGGAGACTACCGTCAGTGTCCGGTACCCTGAATTTCTGGCCCGCGAAAAGGCTAAAGCCCTTCTGGATCCCTCTGCTGATGACTACTATTATTTCCTGAACAGCAGTTTCTTCGGCAATAATCAGTTCTTTCCCGGCGGCGCATCGGTGCAGGAACGCTTTACCCGCTTTTTTCCTGGACACGAACTGAACACGTTTGATGCTCACAGCAAACTGGGCCCCTCTGGCGAAGACAATGGAAATTCACGCCTGCCGGACACCGAAGATATCAACCTGAACTCTGCGTCGGACACCGAAAACAGCTACTTCCAGTACGAGGTGCCCCTCAATCTGGCCACCCTTGACGAACTTGCCCGGCCCGAGAATACAGACGATTACGTGATCAACGAAATTATCTCTTCCGGCGGTGCAGGCACGGGGTGGTATCTGGTTCGGATCCCGGTCAAGAACTTTACCCGTCGTGTCGGAGATATCCAGGACTTCACACTCATGGAGTCCATCCGCATCTGGACTACCGGGCATACCTCTCCGATCACGATACGCTTTGCGACCCTTGAACTCGTCGGCAGTCAGTGGCGGGCAAGCGAAGTCGTCAATGCAACCGGCGCAGATGGCGAGATGATTCCCCCGGAAGACCCGATTACCGGGGCGCGTATCAGCATTGAGAGCGTCAACAATGAAGAGAGTCCAAGCTACGAAATCCCGAAAGGAGCTGTCAGAAATCGTGTCCGTGAAGCACAATCCGGCTCCATCCGGGATGCCAGAGAGCAGGCAATGGTGCTTCGTGCAAACAAGTTGCGGCCGAACCGGCACCTAGCCGTCTACCATACCTATACTTCGGCGCAGGACCTGCTTCGCTACAAGAACCTGCGCATGTTCGTACACCTCAACGGTCAGACCGGCAGCCGTCCCCTTGCGGCACAGGACCGGGGATTGCTGAAATTCTTTATCCGGCTTGGAGGCAATGAAGACTCGGACTACTATGAATATGAACAGTCCCTGACCCCCAGCCCACTCAGTGAACTCCCGTCCGAGCCGGAACAGCGGGCCGACTATCTGTGGCGTACGAACCAGCCAAACCCCGACCCGGGGGAAGATGGAGATGCATTCATTGATCTCAATTCGGTCAATATCGTTCTGAGTTCACTGAACCAGATGAAGTTTCTGCGGGACTCCTATGAAGATGAATCCGGTGCGGGGTTTGATCCCAATGAGGTATTCTGGAGTGATCTACACGCAAACTTCCAGTCAAATATTGAAGAATTTGCCCCTCCGGGCACACGAATCGGGGTTCGCGGAACGCCCAGCCTTGACCGGATTACGACGATCGTCATCGGCGTTCGCAATGTATCCGGCAAAGAAGAAGTTTTGGAGGAGGTGAATGTGTGGGTCAATGAGTTGCGCATGTCCGGCTATGATCAGGATGTCGGCTATGCCGCTTATGGCACCGCCGATCTCAAGCTGGCCGATTTAGCACGCGTTAAACTGTCTTTGCGGGCGCAATCAGACGGATTCGGGACGCTCGCCAGTACACTCGCAGACCGGGAGCAGGTCAATATCCAGAACTGGACGATCAACTCCCAGTTGAGCATGGACAAATTTATTCCCGAGCGATACGGCTGGACACTGCCGGTCAGCATGGAACTGAAGGAAAACTCCAGGCTTCCAAGGTTTGACCCGAACCGGGGGGATATACGTGTCACGAGTCTCCAGAATGCCATTGCAGCGGACGAGAACCTGACCAGTGAGGAGATCGCGATCCAGCAGCAGCAGATCCGTGAAGAAGCACAAACATTTTCACAGACATCCTCCTATACGACACGGGTCAGCAAGAGCGGGGCCCGTTCCCGCCTGATCCGTAATACGCTTGATGGTCTGTCGTTCAGTTATTCCTATTCCGACACCAAAAGCCGTGCACCGACCCAGTCCTTCCGGAATTCCTGGCGCTGGAACACCTCGTTAAGCTACCGCATGCAGATCCGGAACCCGCGGGTTCTGCGGTTATTCAGTTGGCTGGAGGGGGTCCCGGTTCTGAATGTATTGAGTGACATTGGGCTCAACTACCTCCCGTCTTCCATGGATTACAGTCTGGGGGCCAGCCGGGCGGTTTCTTCTTCAAAGCAGCGCCCGGATCCCGTTCGACAACGCAGTTCCGACCTGCCGATGGATGTGCAGTTCCCTGTTCGTGCACAACATCAGTTCTCGCATTCCCGAAATTTCAGTTTTCAGTACAACCCATTCAGTTTTCTGGAATTAGGGATGCAATCCAATACGGATCAGAGTTTGAATGCGATCGGGGTGGACACGCTTCATTCGGTCATTCTGGTCGATCCCGACGGGACTGAATCACGAATGGACAACACAAGACTCTCGGATCTGGTTGCGGACGGGGTAATTGACGAATCGCAGGTCGGCGAAAGTGCGTTTGCCCTTACCGGGCTTCAGCATCGGAAATTTGGGCGGGTATTCCGGCAGGCACTTGGAGGCAGCCGGGAGCCTGGTGTCCCCAATATACGCCCTGAGAGTTACTCCTCCCGGTTCAACGCCACCTTCCGGCCACGCCTTCAACGCTATCAGGCATTATCCTGGATCCAGATTCAGGACGTTGGATATTCTGCGAATTTTAATTGGTCTAATGGATCTGTCGGCAGCAATACCGGAGCTCAGACCAGAATCACGACGACCATTCGCGCAGGACTCACCCTGCGCCCGCAGGATCTCATTCAGAAATTAGGCTTCTACCAACGGCTCCAGGAGGCGCAGCGTGAGGCGGTCTCTGCCGCACAGACCCGCCGTCAGGAAAGAGAGCGGGAGCGTGCACAGCGGCGGGAAGAGCGGCGACGGGAACTGGAGCGGCGACGCGAAGAGCGACGACGGGAACAGGAGCGTGA
The DNA here is from genome assembly GCA_022821875.1 of Rhodothermales bacterium. Taxonomy (GTDB): domain Bacteria; phylum Bacteroidota; class Rhodothermia; order Rhodothermales; family Bin80; genus Bin80. The sequence goes on along the minus strand of JAJECV010000080.1, from coordinate 9,655 downwards.
AGAAAGGGGTGAAGATGAAGAGCCTGCTGCGGATCCCCCCATCAATCAACCTGCCCCCGCTCCCCCGGTGCCGCAGGCAGAAGACACCACGCGTACCTCCAGATTCCGTCTCCCGTCAAGCCTGACCCCCAAAGCGCTCACCCGTCGTCTACTTCTTGCCATTACAGGGATTCAGGATGTCGCCCTGACCTACAACGGCACACGCAATACATCCGCAAGTAATGTCGGGGTTCTGGACGAGCTTGGGGAGGTGCAGGTCCATTACAGTCTGTACGATGCGGTCTTCAACGGTCAGGGACCACCTCTTCGATATCGTCTGGGACTTGACCGAACCATCACACCAGACCAGGGACGCATCATTAGCGAGCGCTTTCAGGTGACCGATGCATTCAATGATGCCGACCGGTGGTCGGGCCGGGTATCGGTGAACCTGTCCTCTCAAATGCGGATCACACTGAATTGGCGCATGGAGGAGACCGGTCGTGAAAACCTCACCTATCGGATTCTGGATAACGGACTGCCTGGGGCAGATACTACACGCACTAGTGACCTTACGGTTTCCGCCTGGAGCTTTGGTGCCTCCTATCGGGATTTATTTCAGTCACAACTGGATCAATACCGTGCGGACTGCGGGGAGGCGTGTTCGTTGGAGGGGACTCCGCCGGAAGAACTGGAATCAACGGTTTTGACCAACCGTCTGGTGTTTCAGGACTTCCAGTCCAGCTACCTTGTATTCGGATCGAACGGAGATATGCCGCTGCCGCTGCCGAGTTGGAATGTCAGTTACTCCGGGATTGCAAACTGGCCGCTCATTCGGAGAATTTTTCAGAATGCTACACTCCGCCACAGCTACACCAGCACTTTCGGGGCGGATTTCCGGTCCAATCTTCGTGGCGGTGAGCTGGACCAATTTAGTCTGGGTGAGGGGCCTGTGATCTCTTTTGAAGTTCCACAGGAGGAGGTGGATGCTGTACGAATCAACGAGCGGTTTCAGCCCTTAATTGCCGTGGATCTATCGCTCCGCGGAAATATCCAGACCAGTATTGCCTGGAACAAGAGCAATTCCTATTCTCTCAGCACCACAAATAATGTCGTAAATGAGAACCGGAGTAATGAAATTTCATTCACGGCATCCTGGGCCAAGTCGGGATTGCGGCTCCCGTTCTTGCGCCGCACACTCAATAACCGCATCAACTTCTCCCTTTCCCTGTCACGTATCGCCAATGATGACCGGAGTTTCTATATCCGGCGGGCGATGGAAGTTGCGGCACTTGACCCGGAGTTTGATGTAGCCGAGGTTCTTGAAGAGCCTTATGTAGATGTATTGACGAGTACGGCAAGGATTCAGGCACAGCCTAAAATTGCCTATCAGTTCAGTAATGTGGTTTCGGCGGACCTCTTTGTGCAGTACGAAGATTTTATCGGGGACAGCCGGAGGCTCCCTTACACTACGATTAATGGCGGCTTTAACTTACGCGTGAATTTTTCCCATTAAAAGGTTGCAGTCAGAATTATCGGTGGCCTGCCATTTGGGGCGTGTCGCCTACCGGCCCACATGGGCGCTTCAGGAGGCGATCAAACGCCGTCTGATTCAGGCCAAAAAGCGTCACATGCACCTGCCTCATGTGCTGCTTCTACTGGAGCATCCCCCGGTGTTTACGATGGGCAAGAGCGGGGATGACCGACATCTAGTTGCACCGGGGGATGCAGAGGTTGTGCACATTGACCGGGGCGGGGATGTCACCTACCACGGCCCGGGCCAGCTTGTGGTCTATTTCTTATTGGATCTGGACAGGTTCTATCGCGACCTGCACCGCTTCATGCGTGACCTTGAGGAGGTCGTACTCCAGACGCTTCAGAAATACGGGATTGAGGGATTTCGTGTGCAGGGGCGGACGGGGGTCTGGGTTGGCACCGAGGGGCTTGAGCGAAAAATCTGTGCTTTTGGGATCCATGCCAGCCGCTGGGTGACCACTCACGGCCTCGCCTTGAATGTAAACCCCGACCTGAACTACTTCAACCGCATCACGCCCTGTGGAATCACAGATCGGGGAGTCACCTCCATCGTACAGGAATTAAATCGATCCTGCAGCATGGCGGAGGTCTCCAACTTTGTTGTGTACCATTTCGACAAGGTATTCGGTGCAGAATCCCGGGTCCTCCACAACTGTGAGGCATTCGCATATCTGGAGGGCCTGACCGATCAGAAACAACTTCAGGCATCTCTGACCATGCCTCAAAAGGACCCGGGCCAATTTTCCAGAAAAAACTAATATCCTGTCAACGACCGTTCAGAGTGGGGTTGGACCTGCGGGGAGCGTCTTGGGTGATCTTTGAAAACGATCATCCGAATCAGTGAGTTTACTCAACTTCAGGCATTCACATGAAGGTGTGTGTATCTTCGGATGAGTGTGTCCACCTGAGTTAGCCGAATCCTCCTTGATTCTCAATGAACTTCTGGGCGGAAAATCTTCTCACGGGGATTGTTGTCGGAGCGGAATGGAGCGTGGCACATTTTCGGGACACTTCCATTACCGCAGGATGCAAAGTTGGACTATGATCAGGTTGCCGGGGGATACGAGGCAAATTTTATATCACTCACACAGCAAGCTCTCTTTACAGACAAATTTCTCTACTGCGCAGCCGGCACCCCAGCGAAGGAATCCGTACGAATTGGCTTAGCCGTCTTCTTCGTTTCATCCCCACAGACTCCGGACCATATGGCCCGCAAGTCCCCTTCCTGGCCTGCTACGCGCCGGTCGACTTCTCTTATATCCCTACGTATTTCTTTGTTCTCCGCAATGAAAAAGTCACGCATCTCGCTGTCCTGCTGAACGACAACGCCATGTAGTTTGGCCCAATCACCTCGCAGTTACCGTGTTCGCTGAAGATTAACTGAACAATCTCTTCAAAACGCTCATTTTGTCGATCAAAACGCTCATTTATCCGGTCAAGAGGCTCATTCATCCGGTCAAAACGCCTGTTATGTGCAAGATTTCGTCGCCAATCTGCAATAATCACTGTAACAATAAAGCCTCCGAGCACAACAAGAAATTCGAATAACATGATTTCTGTTGATAGATTAGAGTTCGTATCTAAGGGTTCGTACCCCCAAACAGTTATTTAAATTTCCAGATCGTCGCAGCAACCTGTCCGCAATGGACAGATTGTTCTGTCATCACTTATTCATAAACTAAGCACCTTTGCGCTCTTTTCCAAGAATGATTCAGTGGTTTGAGGCGGAAGACAGTCAGCGTCTGAAGAAAATGGTGGAGCACACCTGTGGGCTCGCAGCCGTTCCGAAGGCCGTGACCTGATCAATTATCCTCAAGCAGTCGCACCGTGAATGGTACAATTGTATCATTCAGTTTGAGTGTATAGTGCCCCTGTGTGAAACCTCCCTCTAACATCAGATAGAGTCTATAGGAGCGGCGAGAAATTGCACAGACCTGTGATTGAGGGCGACGCATCTGCAATGTAGCCGTGACAATATTTCCAGCCCTTTTCTGATCAAAAGCGTGCATTTCCATGCAGGCATCCGGCAGATGCCCCGTGACCAAAATCTCCACAGCAACCGTATCGGTTTCCAAGTGAAGCAGATCAGGTCGAACCACAACACGTTCAAAGGTCACCGGAAAATACCTGAATGTATGTTCCCCGTCAGGAACGTCAATCGTGAGCGTGCGATACCCGTCTGGCGGGGAGACTTCGTAACGATGCCCAAACCGCAGTTCTGGATCTGCGGGCGGTGCGGTGTTGGATCCGCTGCAAGCCGTCACACACGCTAAAAGGAGTGCCGTGAGGGATGCAACTCCCATCTTCATGAATGCAGTAAACCTACAGGCTTCCCATCCACCTTTTCCACCGGCGCATCACTCCAGAGCCGCTCAAGATCATAGAATTCACGCCGATCCGGCGTGAATATGTGAACGACGAGATCCACATAATCCATCAGCACCCACTGACGGTGCTCTGTGCCTTCAATATGCCAGGGGGCTTCCTGACATTCACTCTTGAGCCGTTTTTCAACTGCCTCTGCAATTGCCCGAACCTGGACATCTGAGGTGCCACAGCACAGAATAAAATAATCGGATACCCCACTGGCCTCACGCATGTCCATAATGACTACATCCGATCCCTTCTTTTCCTGTATTGCAGTCAATGCTTCGTGAGCAAGAACCCGTACAGGAGTTGGGCTTGACCGCTTCCTGTCCGGTGTGGTAGAGGGAGCGTATCGCGGAGAATCAGTTACCATGATCTGCATCTTGTGTGGGAGAACTGCTTTGGAGGTTGATGAACGGAGGGATCACCCCGTAATCCTTCCCAAGAATGATGGAAACATCCAGATGAAATTCACTGCGCACATTCCGCTGAATCCGTTCGGGAGGCAACCCCAGAGATGCAGCGACCTCCTGTGCGATTTCCAGATTTCCGATCCGATCTACAATGATCGTCTGCTCTACATCAAAGGACGGATGATTGCCTACACCCACCACATCATATCCCTTTGAGCGCAGGTAGGTCCGCATTCGTTCGGCTACACCGCGGACCCCCACCCCATTACGGACTTCAACCTGATAAATATCCGTCGCCCTCGGAGTTTCAACGGCAACAGACTCAATGGACGAAGCGATCTGAACGGGAAAGAACACCTCCTTTACGAGCGGAATATTCAGTAGCAGAGACCCCACCAGGACCGCAACAACAAGCCCCAGCAAAGCCGAGAAAATATCCAGACCAAATACCTTCAGTCGGTTCATGCACACGCAATCTGTGTGACACTAAAACCAGAAACCTCTTCCAGAATATCCAATGTGTCGTCGGTTGTACCCGTAGCCGTAAGGTCCATACCCCATCATCCCGGGATATGCATAAGGATCCTGTCTGACCTGAAAATGGAACTGCACATTTTTAGACGGCTTCCAGGCTACTTCCGCATTGCGCAGGAAGACCTTCGGGTGCTGCTGGCCAAATCCAGCCTCCCGGGCAATCTGGTTCTGAGGGGAATAGGCAACTGCAACGTCCATCCGCGCGGACAGTTTAGGGCTAAACTGCCATGCCATGGTATTGGTATACATGCCCAATGAATACCCATTGCCGCCAAAAGAACCGGCCGTCATTTCAAAACTGTGGCTCATTTGAAAGATACTGGGGTTAAAGACCCTGTTCAGCAGTGCGCCGACCTTGTTCGATGGACTATACAGTCTGGTTTGCGGATACGCATTGGGAACCGTTTCCCGAAACTGTGCGTCCGCGGGTGTAGCAAGAATCGCTATAACAGCAATGAGTAGTAAATTTCTACAGATCATCAAAACATATCCTTATTTAGGAAAGATAATGCGAACTCCGCAAACTATCAATACCTTTTGATTTTATTTTGGTTCCTTTTTGCACCGATTACGTAAAATCCTCGCATACAACATACCCCCATGAAACCTGCATCACCACGAAAAGCAGTTTCGGAAGAAGATCTTGACCCCTTCAGGGAGCAGATTGATGAGATTGATCAGAAGCTTGTACAGCTTTTGAACGAGCGCTCAGGTCTGGCGAACAATATTGGGCATATCAAGCAGCAGTTGGGACTCCCCATCTATATGCCTGCCCGGGAAAAGCAAATCCTGAAAAATGTCATGCGTATGAATCCGGGTCCGCTCTCCGCAGAGGCCGTGCGGCGGCTCTTTGAGCGTATCATTGATGAGACGCGTGCACTTGAGCGGCAGAAATATCAGTCTGACTAGAACGTAACCATGTACAGGATTCTGTTTTTTGTACTGAGCATGGGAATTCTGCTTGGGACGGGAGCAATCTGGCTGTTATGGTCCCCGAATACGCTCCCTTTTGAGGGGAACAGGTCTCTGTACATTCCGCGGGGAAGCACCTTCAGCAGCGTTGTGGATTCACTTCAAAACCGGCAACTGCTCCAGCGCATCTGGACGTTTCGTTTAGTCGGCCAGGCAACCGGCTGGAAGGATCAAATGAAGGCCGGCCACTATGTTTTTTCTTCCGGTGCCTCCAATGTCCATCTGCTGCAGACCCTTCGGAAGGGGTTGCAGACTCCGGTATCTGTACGAATTCCTGCCGGATCCCGCCGTGACCGGATCGCCCGCAGTGCAGCCGCCAACATGGCGTTTACGGCAGATGACTTTCTTACTGCACTCCGTGACTCTGCGCTGGCATCTGAACTTTCGACAGACACGCTCCACTTATTCAGTTACATGCTCCCCGAAACATACCAATTCTACTGGCTCACCGAAGCGGACGATGTTGTTCGGCAGATTAAAAAGGAGTTTGATCATTTCTTTGAACGTGAATTAGCCTCTGAAGCCAGTGATCGAAATCTTACCCATGATCAGATGGTAAGTCTGGCGGCAATTGTGGAATGGGAGACAAACGTAGATGCTGAAAAATCCCGTGTGGCCGGCGTATACCTGAATCGTCTGCAAAAACGCTGGCCTTTGCAGGCGGACCCGACCGTGCAGTATGCACTGATTGAATTGGAGGGGAATCGGCGCCGGCTCTTCTATCGTGACTACCGTATTCGCCACCCGTACAACACCTATCTGTACCGTGGGCTCCCCCCCGGCCCCATCACCAATCCCTCGCCATCCTCACTCCGGGCCACAGCCGCTGCCGAAGATCATGATTTTATGTTTTTTGTAGCCAGTCCTGATGGGGGGCATTCATTTAATGTCGACCTGCGGGGACACAACCGGGACGCAGCAAAACTGAGACGTTACCTGGCAGAACGTAGACGCACACAGGCCAGTGCAGGACGTTAATTCTCTCGAATTCGGCTTTGCATATCAATCTCTGCATTCTGACTCCCAAATTATCCACCATCGTACCCCTTTGCGATTCCCTTACTGGAAAAATCAATGCTGCTGTCTCTAGACAGCTGCCATCCGGTTTGAGTATCAGGATAATTTCTGGAATGCTAATGGACATAACTTCCGGCGTTTATATCAATTGATGTTCCTGTAGCGTGATCTGCCAGTCCACTTGCCAGAAGGGTTACCATCGGAGCAATATCCTCCGGTTCGGTCAACTGACCCAGAGCAAGATCTCCCAGAATGAACGTCTCGCCATAGGAATTCACGGCATCCTGTGCCATATCTGTACGGACAAAGCCAGGTGCAACAACGAAGGCCTTAATCCCATCTTTGCCATAAGCACGGGCAATGCTGCGTGTCAACGAAACAACTGCCCCCTTCGACGCTGCGTAACTCATGTACTCGGCGGTATCTCCACGAAAAGCCGCCCTTGATGCAATGTTGATAATATGCCCTCCCCCCTGTTCCTGAAACTGGCGGATTGCCAAACGACACAGGAGGGCAGTCGCCCGGGCATTCACCGCCATCGTTTGTTCCCATACACGAATCCACTTGCTGGTGGAATCGGAGGAACTGACGAGTTGTGCAATACCTGCATTGTTAATCAGGATATCCAGCCGCCCATATGCCTTGATCACCTCTTGAAAAAGCTCTTCGCATGCTTTAATCTGTGCCAGATCCGCCTGGAATACCGCCGCCTGATTGCCCAGACTGGAAGCGACTGCCTCAGCGTATGCGACATTCCTGTTATAATGTACGGCGACCGTTGCCCCTGCATCTGCAAGGCTTTTTACAATTGCTTTTCCAATGCCACGGCTGGCACCGGTCACTAATGCCACCTTATCTGCGAGATCTATTTTCATTTAACCAAGAACAACTGTCCAACGACCACTGTCTGCAGACGTAAATCATTGCAATTGATCTATTTGAGCGTCAGCCTTATATCCCAAATTTTTATATCCGTACATGGTTTGCTCCAGTATTGACTTAACCATATCCCCTGAACGCGAAAGGATAAAAGCATCTGCAGTTAAATTCATGGCGTACCATACTTCATCTGAATCGTGCTCAAGCTCCAGCCCTGAGGGAGTTCTACGGACTTGCCATTAATTTCCGCGCCCCTTCTGAATGGCCTTGGCGATCCCCGCCATGCCTTGTTGTCATGGGCTTCTGGTTCTTTCTCATGCCCCATTTGGTTTTGTATGTCGAAGTTCTTCCAGCAATGTAAACGGGGTGGAGTGAAACGGTCTCTCTAATGGCCATTTTAGTTTTACCGTTGTGGACAGAAGATGCCGTCGCTGATAGTCCGAATATTTTGAATATGTGGACCTTGGCAGATTATCGTTGCTGATGAATGCATATTCCCATTTTTGGCGAAACTCAAATAGGCTCACAGCCAGAATGTCGAACTGTCCAGCCAATAAACATGTCGTATCTACGGTGCTTCCATCTGGCAATGTAAAAGAACGCCTGTCACTGGCATCGACTTGGCACCTGCCTTCGTAAGATCCATTCAACTTCCGAACCGAACCGCTTTGCAGCGACTTGACTTCTACGGTGAATTTCCGGCCCCGATACTCAAAACTAAAATCGGCCGGCCGCTTTCTGTTATGATCATCATGCCGTATCAACTTGTGAATGCGGGCATCCGAAAATACTGACCTCTGTAACTTGTATTCAGCAAGGTAACCGACCAAAAGCCCGCGCAGACTTGGTCGCTCCATCAGTATAGCACTCAACTCTTCGGCGGTAATCCCCCAATCTTCTAGTACTCCCATTATCATACAACTGTCCTGTCAAGTTTTACAAATACCAAAAAATAGGAGTGATTCTTGCGGGCATGGCGCTGGGTCACCAAGCGACTGATTGCAGGTTTGTTGCGACGAACCAAGACAAACAAATCCTTCGCATAAAAACCCATGCCGCGATAGGAATTTGTAATGTCCACATGAGTTAGGTGCTGCATGTTCGCACTCACAGCATCCTGACATTTAACAATCAGAATCCCCTTGCTACACAATACTCGATGAGCTTCGGCACCCGCTTCAATGTACATATGTAGAACAGCATCCTGGTATTTGTGCTTGGATTTATTGATTGCACCTCCCGAGTAATGATTGAGAAATGTGGAATAACTTCCTTGACCTGCACAATTCGCCGTATTGCGACGATAAAAACCTTCCATATAAGGCGGATCCAATACAACACAGCCTACGCTCTCATCATCATAGGGTAGACTGCGACAATCAATACCATCATTTAAATCGGATGCATGAAGGTTATATTTGCCTTCAGGCACATGTTGCCAAAAGGCACCTTTACCGTAGGTAACATCTGCGACCATAGCGCCAGCGGGAACGTGTAAATCCATCACCATACGGAAGACCTCAGCATTTGAACCCATATGAGCACTGTGGACTATATCGCTGGTCGTTTTCCCTGCCGGGGATTTTCTCTTATGTGGAGTGGGAGAGGCGGAAACTCTGGCAACCGAAACGGTGGTACTCATATCATTGGGGCTTTGCCCATCTTCGTCATCTGATCTGTTAATTTACGGATATTTAGAAAATTTTCACCCTCTGATCTCGCCTGGAGGTTCGCAATCGTATATTTTTTGTCAAAAACCTTATGTAGTGCTATAGGTATTGGAACTGGTTCGCCCCACATCCGTACCATCCATCATCTCACAAACCCCTGCGCTACACCATGTTCATTCGTGCACGACCCTATACCACTGTAGAGGGCAAAAAAGGGCAAAGCTTTTCCCTCCTCCAGTCCCAACGTGTCGACGGCACCCCCCGACACATCACCCTGCTGAATCTCGG
>JAJECV010000045.1 GCA_022821875.1 Rhodothermales bacterium | reverse complement strand
GATACCATAAAGTGTCTCCATGGTTGCATCAGGATTCGTAACATTCAGAGAATATGGTGCCTGTGTGGATAGGACATGTGTCCGGCAGGGGCCCGCAATCAGTGCTCCTCTTTTAGAAGATGTTGGACTTCTTCAAGGCTTCCGTCATTCTGGGCAGGTGCAATCCCGATCACTGCGCAGAGGAGTTCATAGACATGAATAAGTGAGAAGCCGTCAACCTTCAGATTCTGCCGAAATTGCGGCCCGTGCGCAAGAAACGCCGCATGCATGGATGGGAGGGCCGGATCATATCCGTGAGTACCGCCGGAATAGTAGTCGGGATTGCGGTCAAAAAGCCGCCTGCTGGAAACCTGCCATCCCTCATCCGCAAGTCCGATCAGGTCCGGGATGCGCTCGTTTCCGCTGTAATACCACGTTTCGGGCAGACTCTCCTGCGTGAACCAGCGCACATGGGGCATCGGGTTCAGTGCACGGTATAAGGTGTTCAGTTGGGTGGAATCCTTTAGATTGAAAAAGGCCAGAGCATCCAATCCGCCGATCTGGTATACCTGATCCAGATCAATGTAGTCGTCCACGAAAACGATCCGCTCACTAGAGGTCTCTGCCATGCCATGATCGCCCAGTATTACGATGTTGATCTCTTCATAGATCTCCGCCTCTTTCAGACGCTTGAGTAAATCTCCGATTCGTTCATCCACCTCGCTCATGGCTTTCCGCGTCTCTTCGGAATTTGGGCCGAACCGATGCCCCTGTGTATCTACCGTACTGAAATAGGTGGTAATCAGGGCAGGGCGGGGCGTACGTATTATTGCAGTCATGACCGAATCTATTCGTGCAGTATGTGGCATACCATGATCGTACGCCATCCAATAGGTCGGCTGCATTCCCTGAATGGAATCAGCCTCCGAGCCAGGCCAGAAATAAGTTGCGCTCACATGGCCATGTTTCTGGACGGTCACCCACAAAGGCTCACCGCCCCACCAGCCTGATTTGACGAGTGCCTCCCGGTCACTGAGACGGAAAGTGCCCAGTTCAGGATCGTACATTGAATTATTGATGATCCCGTGGTTGGCAGGGTACAGGCCGGTGATGATGCTGTAATGATTCGGGAAGGTTTTAGATGGGAAGACCGGCTCTAAATAGGCCGCATGAACCCCCGCATTGGCCAACTGATAAAGGTTCGGTGTATGCTCAGGGGTAAGATAATCTGCCTGAAAGCCATCAATGGAGATCAAAATTACCGTGCCCGGCTCCTCATCAGGGCCGTACTCCAGAAAGCCTGGATGAGTTGCACCGGAAGAAACAAGCAGGACGATCAACCAGAATGAATTTCGAAGTGTCATGAGCGGTTTGCGAAAATGTAATAACAGAAGAATCCCAGAAAAGGAGCAAACACGATGAATAAGATCCAGATAAGCTTTTCGGCGGTGTTGCGGCGACTGCCGATAATTTCGACAATGGCAATGATATTCATAATCACGACGATAAGGCTGCAGCAGGAAAGGCTCCCCCATGAATTGGCCATATTTAAGAGATCAGGTTCGCATCCTGCAACGAATACTGCGCAGATGGCGACGAAGTAACCCGGAATGGATCGGACTGTCATGGTGATAAGATCGGATGTTGGTACTGTCCTTTACGCATAAATTTAATCTCTGATGCACGAAATGTCTGCTGATTCGTTTTATTTTGCCGGCTGTTGATTTGTACGGTATCAAATGCGTATTGGCTCCATTGAACTTGGGACGCGCCCGCTCCTGCTGGCCCCCATGGAGGATGTATCGGACCCTCCGTTCCGGGCGCTGTGTAAGCGCTACGGTGCAGACGTTGTTTACACAGAGTTCATCTCCTCAGGAGGGCTGGTTCACGAGGCGGAGGATTCTCTGATGAAACTGGATATTCGTGAAAACGAACGCCCGGTAGGGATTCAGATTTTCGGCGGGGATATTGATCAGGTCAAATCCGCCACGGATGTCGTTGACCGGGTGCAGCCGGATATTATAGATATTAATTTTGGATGTCCCGTACGTAAAGTGGTCTGCAAGGAGGCAGGGGCAGGGATCCTGCGCAATCTCCCAAAGATGGAAAAGATCACGCGTACCGTCGTCAATGCCACAAAACGCCCGGTTACCGTGAAGACCCGTCTTGGGTGGGACGACAGCAGCATAGATATTGTCAATGTTGCCCGGATGCTGGAGGAGTGCGGGATTCAGGCGCTTGCCGTACATGCAAGAACCCGAAAACAAATGTACAGCGGGGAAGCACGCTGGCAATACCTGCGGGAGATTCGCGAAGCAGGGCTTCAGCGGATCCCGCTCATCGGCAACGGGGATGCACTCAAGCCGGAATCTGTCCTGCAAATGTTTGAGGAGACCGGGGTGGATGCCGTCATGATCGGACGCGGAGCAATCGGGAACCCCTGGATTTTTAAGCATGCGAAAGCGTTCATTGAGGACGGAATTGAACTTCCCCCGCCATCCTGGGCGGAACGTATCAGCGTCGTGACCGAGCATCTGACATTAAAATGTGAATGGCTCGGCGAGCGTGGAGGCGTTCGGGAGATGCGCCGGATGTATGGAGGCTACTTCAAAGGGTTCAGAAACGCAAGCAAACTGCGAATGCGCCTCATGAAAGCCCAAACCATGGAGGCAGTGCTTTCCGTTCTGGAGGGTACCTGGGAGGTGGAGCCGGATGTCATCGAACTGAAGCCGCTAAGCAGTGCGGCGACGTTTTGCAATCTGGATGACAAGGTGATCCAGCGTGACGATCAGGCCGATTACCACGGCCAGCAGCGGCAGCGCAAGCCACTGATCAAAAATCACCAGCCCGCCAATCGCCCCAAGCAATCCCCCAAGGTACTTGATATAGATTAACTGATCATTGGAAGCCCGCTTAATCAGGTCCTCAAACTGGCGCTCATCGTATTCACGCAGGTTTTTTGAAACCATCTCATAAATATCAAGCGTACCGACAAAGGTAATAATTGCTTTGGTCAGCCACCGTTCAATGTCGTCCGAACGCTCGGCGACTTTCGCTGGCAGTGCCTGGAATACCCCCGAAAATTCCTCTACAATCAGGTCCATCGTTACGGGTAACTCATCAATCGCCTCCCGGATCTGTCGCTGCAGACCGTCCCGGTTGAGCATCTGGTAGGCTTTGATTGCCATCCCGGTAAATCCTTTTTTTGCTGCCGAGTCAATCATTTCCATGACAACCAACGTGATTTTTTCTTTGAGTTCAGGGCTTTCGAGTTTTTCGGTGAGGAACCGGCTGGTCAGGGTTTTGATCTCCTGCTGAAAATTTTCATCGGAGAGAATCCCCTCGGCCACCTGCAGGGCCGTTTCCCGGTACTTGGGAACCACTCCACTTAGACGGATACGCTCCAGAATCACCTCTTCGCTGATCAGATCCCGGCTGATTGCAAGGGCAATCAGGTTGGCCACACGCTCCCGGGATGCCGGAATAATTCCCTGTCCCAGCAAAGGGCGGCGCCTGCGGGGATGGAAAAGCATGGTGATAGCCAGCCAGTTTGTAAAGAACCCAATCAGCCCGGCAGCCGAAACAGTTACGATCAATCCCTCCAATTCAAGGATACGGCTGAATACCGGAAGCCCGAGTCCCCGGTATTGACCAAGCGTCCGTGTTAGTTCTCCCTGCCAAAACAGATAGATGCCATTGTGATCAAGGCGGATGCTGTGTCCGGTGAAGTCCCAGGCGAAGGAATACAGAAACGCGGCCAGCAGCAGCCAGGGGATCACCCGAATCAGATGTAATCCAAATCCCCGCTTACGCGGCTTGGGGTTGCGTGTGGGCGGCGTTATTTTTGTCGTGGAACTACCGGGCCAGTGTCGTCCGATGTAATCACTGAGGACCTCCCGCAGGGGCCTCCCGGATGCATGCGGTGTGGACACCGGAAGGGCATGGAGTTTTCGCGTACGCATCCCGGTGTGCCTGGATACGGTGTCTTCTGAAAAGTGATCTAACAGATCAAGATAGGCCTCCTCATCTACGATTGCGGCATTGATTCCATTGCCTTTCACCGCACTTTTATAGCCATGCTCACGGAGATAATTGACCATCGTATCGACGGTCAGATTCAGTTCCTTGGCTGCTTGATGCAGGCGAATTTTTTTGAAATTTTTTCCTGTGCCAGTCATTGCCATCGGCAGAACTCGATGCCGGGTTATGCGATGCTTCTGCTACACAGGGGCAGCAAGTTCCAGTCGGTCGGCATGCTTATGCATGCCTGCAATCACATTGGAGATGTGCCGGGATAATTCAATGCCCAGTTCTTCTGCACCCTGTTGGATATCTGCACGGCTGACCGCCGCCGCAAACGCTTTGTCCTTCAATTTTTTGCGGACACTCTTTGGAGCCATTCCTTCAAGTCGGGTTGGACGAACATAGGCGACCGCGGTAATAAAACCTGCCAGTTCATCGACCGCAAACAGGGTTTTGGCCAGAAGTGTCGTTCGAGGGGTTCCGGTATAGGGGGCATGCCCCAGAATGGCGTTAATCATGGATTCGGGGTATCCTTTTTCACGTAGGAGGGTGGTGCCCACATAAGGATGTGATTCTGGTGACGGGTAGCGTTCGTAGTCCATATCGTGCAGCAGGCCCGTAATTCGCCAAAGCGTGACATCTTCGTTGAAGAGTTCTGCATACGCCTCCATGGCAGCCTCCACCGCATAGGCGTGTCTCCGGAGACTATCAGAGGTCGTCCATTGATGGAAAAGTGCAAGCGATTCTTCGTAGGTAGGCATGACGTTAAAAGAAATCAATCAGTTTCAGGTGTTCCAGATATTGCCTGGGATCCTCTTCAAAATTTTCGAGAATTCGTCTCAAGGCCGCTGAGGCTCCCTTCAACTCAAAATAAAGGGAGTCATCGGTTGCCAGTTTTCCCAGTGTTCCCTTCCCCTGGTTGATGGAAGAGAGCAGGGTATTGAGTTCGTTGGTGGTGGACTCCAGAACATCCAGATTCCCCGACAATTGCGCAATCACCTCCTTGAGCTTTGCGGTCGTGGTTCCAAGGGAGTCTTCCGTGAACGCCTCTGCCGTATCGGTGAGATCTTCAAGTCCCTGGAGGACCGACTGAAGGCTTCCCTGCTCGGCCATCAGAATTGCGTGAAGGGCATCTGATGAATTTCGAATGGAGGTCAGAGTCTGCTGCATTTGCCCTTCGGGGCCTGCGAGTAATGCAGTTGCTGCGCTGATGGCCTGACTGGATCCTGCCAGTACTGTGTCCACACGGCTCAGAACAGCGGGGGTGCGATTGGCAAGGTCTGTCAGGATATCCGACTGAACCGCAGAGGGGATCAGGGAGCCGGGTACATAGACGGGGGCATCCGGCGGTCCAAGTGACAGATTTAACTGCATACTGCTTACAAGTCCAAAGCCGCCGGCAGATGCAGTCGTTCCCTCGGTTAAGGTCACATCATCCTGCACAGAAAAAGAGATATAGGCACCTGTCAGCGTAAGTTGCACCTCCGTAATAGAGCCGACCCCAACGCCGTTGACGGCAACGATATTTCCAGTGACCAGTCCGCTTGAGTTCATGAGTTCTGTATGATACACCGATGCCTGACCAAATATTGGCAGGTCTCGGAAGAACCGTATCCCCACATAAAATATGATCCCGGCAAGGACTACCGTCAGTCCTATTTTTAATTCATTGGGTAGCTTCACTTGATTCCTGATTGTTGGATGAATAGCGCGGTGCAATGATATACTCATTGGCCTTTACGAAGGCACGAAGGATTTGATCGGAACTCTCGTGCAGTTCGTCAACGGTCCCGTTCCAGTGCATACGTGTATTATGGATAAAGGCTACACGATCCGCAATTTGCAGTACGGAATGCATATCATGGGTGACTACAATACTGGTGATTTCGAGTTGGTGGGCCAATCCTTTGATCAGATCGTTGATGGTGTTGGAGGTTTCCGGGTCAAGTCCGCTGGTCGGCTCATCGTAGATAATATATCTGGGACGGAGTGCAATTGCGCGTGCAAGCGCAACGCGTTTACGCATTCCCCCGGACAGTTCGTCTGTCTTTTTTGTGCCGATATTGGAGAGTCGTACCAGATCAAGGCATTTCTGGACTTCATGACGGACCTCCTCGTCGGTTTTTGTCGTGAAGGTTCGAAGCGGGAAGGCGATATTTTCGAACGCATCCATGGAGTCAAACAGTGCACCTCCCTGGAATAGAACCCCGAATTGTCTCCGAATCTTGCGGAGCTGCTGGTAATCAATCGTTCCAATATCGACATCATCCACCAGAACCCTCCCCTGATCAGGGCGCAGGAGTCCGATCAGATGCTTCATAAGAACACTCTTCCCTGAACCGCTTTGGCCGATAATTGCCTGCGTGCTGCCCTCCTGAATGTCGAGAGAGACATCCCGAAGCACGGTACGGCCGGAAAAAGATTTATAGATATTCTGCACCTGGATCATACAGTCAGGGAGCGTTCATTACACTGATTTACTTAAAGAAGAAGGATGGCCAGAATGAGATCCGCAACCAAAATAAGGACACAACTCATCACGGCCGCACGTGTCGTACTGCGGCCGACTCCGTCTGCACCGCCTTTGGTATAGTACCCGATATAGCAGGACACAGCGGTAATTAAAAACCCGAAAACAAACGCTTTAATCAACCCGAAGTAGGGCCCAAAAAAATTCCAGTGCTCACGGGCTCCCTGAATAAATTCTCCAGTAGACACAACCCCCGTCAATTCTGCCGAGACAATCCCTCCGACAATGCCGACCAGACAGGCGGCAACGTATAAAACGGGAAGCATCACAATGCCCGCCAGAACGCGCGGCACAATCAGATAGCCAATAGAATTCAGGCCCATAGCCTCCAGCGCATCAATCTGTTCGGTGACCCGCATCGTTCCCAATTCTGCTGCAATGCGTGCGCCAACGCGTCCAGAAAGGATAAAGCCCGTCACCACGGCTCCAAGTTCCATGGTGAGAGATGGAACCACCACCGCGCCGATGATTCGAGGGGGGATAAGAGGAGAGACCAGCTGATACGCCGTCTGCACCGTTGTGACGGCCCCGGAGAACGCGGCGGCTAGTGCAACGATAGGGATTGAATCAATTCCAATCCGCACAAGCTGAATTTGAAAATTCTGCCAATAAGTCCCCATCTCGCGCAGGGACATGAAGGCCGATGACATGAGCATCGTAAAGCGGCCGATATCAAAGAATGGCTGGGTAATGCGCAGAACGATAGATGGCATGATGGATGGCAGCAAACTGTGTGGTTAAACAAATTTAACGGCGGTTGTTTCTAACTCATGTTCAGATGGCTATATTGGGGAATAAATAATTCGAAACCATGGCAAAGACAAAGACAAAGACACGGTATCGCTGTCAGGAGTGTGGATACTCCTCTCCCAAATGGCTGGGGAAATGTCCAGGATGCAATTTTTGGGATACCATGGTGGAAGAAAAGACAGCGGATCGCCGCCATATCAGCTCTCAGGCCGCGGTTCCTCAGCCCATTGATGAGGTGGAGATTGGGGAGATGCCCCGTATCGTCACCGGATCCCAGGAACTGGACCGTCTGATGGGAGGCGGCATTATGCGCGGATCCATCGTACTGGTGGCAGGCGATCCCGGTATCGGCAAGTCGACACTAATGACTGAACTGGGGCGATACCTGGATCCCCTCACCGTCCTTTATGTATCTGGTGAAGAATCTGCCAGACAGGTAAAACTTCGTGCCCAGCGTCTGGATGCCGCGACGAAGAATGTACTTTTATTGGCCGAAACAGATACAGAAGCAATCCTGGGGGCGATGGAAGATTCACTGCCGGATGTCATCGTGATTGATTCAATCCAGACCATGTACGATCCGGTGGTTTCCAGTGCCCCCGGAAGCGTTGCCCAGATTCGTGAGAGTGCAGCTGCATTAATGCAACTCACCAAGAAAATGAATGCCGCAACCTTTCTGGTAGGACACGTTACCCGATCAGGATCCATTGCAGGACCGAGGGTACTGGAGCATTTGGTGGACACGGTACTGTATTTTGAGGGAGACCGCAATCATGGATACCGCATCCTGCGTGCCGTAAAAAACCGGTTTGGATCCACCAATGAAATCGGGGTTTTTGAAATGACGGGTACAGGACTCAAAGAGGTGCTGAACCCCAGTGAGATCTTTTTGTCAGAGCGCCAAAGTGGTGCTACGGGGTCTTGTGTCATTTGTGCAATGGAGGGAACCCGGCCTCTGCTGATGGAAGTGCAGGCACTGGTATCTCCGACGTCATATGGTACGCCGCAGCGTACCTCAACCGGGTTTGATCCAAAACGGCTCCAGTTGTTGCTGGCCGTTCTGGAAAAGCGGGAAGGGCTGGCTTTGAGTGGTTATGATGTGTTTCTGAATGTTGCGGGTGGAATGCGTGCAGAAGAGCCTGCGGCAGATTTGGGAGTTGCGATTGCGATTGCTTCCTCGCTCCATGACATTTCCGCCGACCGGTGCGGGGTTCTGATTGGAGAGATCGGATTGGGAGGCGAAGTGCGTGGAGTCAGTCGATTGGAAATGCGCCTGCGGGAGTGTGCAAAGCTTGGCTTTGAGACAGCCGTGGTGCCATCACGAAGCCTCCAGGGATTCTCTCCGCCAGAGAATCTCCGCATTGCGGGTGCAGAGACGGTCAGTGAGGTACTTGAACTGCTTTTGAGGTGATCGTGAGCAATAACATAGCGCACCTGTACGTTAGTAAGGATGTGTGATTGCAGCGATATGTATAAATCCTGGCCTGACGACCAATTACTGTCTGCTTATGTGGAGCAGGGAGATCAACGTGCTTTCCAGCAGTTGGTGAATCGCCACAAAGACCGTGTCTATGGTTTTATTCTCGGCATGGTCTATGATGCTGAATTGGCGAACGATCTTTTTCAGGACACATTTCTGAAGGTTGTCGATGTGATGCATCGGCGACGTGGGAATTACACGCCACAGGGGCGGTTTCTGGGCTGGGTATTGCGGATTGCACGGAATGTGGTGTACGACCACAAGCGGAGTCGCAATAAATGGAAGGATATTGCAGACGGGGACGAGGAGTACTGGGACCGCCTTCCGGACGATGCCAAGGCACCGGACGAAGAATTGTATCTCAAACAGCGGAGTCAATGGTTGGATGCGTGCATTCAATCGCTCCCTCCCCCGCAGCGTGAGGTCGTGCTGTTACGTCAGGATGCAGGGTTAACATTCCGGGAAATCGCCAAGGTGACGGATGTATCCATCAATACAGCACTGGGGCGTATGAGGTATGCTCTCATCAACCTGCGCACCATGATTGAGCGACAATCACGGCGCTATGCCCCGAAGGAGGAGCAGTTAGAGAATGGGCAGTTATCTGCCAAAACAAATGCCTAAAAAGAAAACAACAGATATTGACAAAAAACTCTGCCTTATCCAACACCTTTATGGTGAGGATGATCGTACGGGGAATCTGTACGAACTCCTTGAAAATTCCGAGGATCGGGCAGAATATGAAGCGTTCAGCCGTGTAAAAGCACAGTTGGAGAACCCCGCATTGCGTAAGCATGTAACGGCCCCGGACGAGGTCGTGGATCGGCTGTTTGTATCGGCGGCCAAGCCGAAGCCCCGCCAATTTTGGATCCGGTCGATTCGTAGACCAAGGCGGCTGGTGTTGGCCGGTGGTGTATGCGCTGCGGCAGCCTGTGCATTTTTCCTATTCTTTCTTCCCGGTCAAAACAGTGATCCTCCTGCGGTAGAGCCATCGTCTGCTGTAGAGGAACTGCAGTGGGATGATACGCAGGAGCGCATTGAAATGCAGCATGCACTCAGTGTTGTGCGTCAACGGACCAGCCCGGACTTATGGGATGAGTCCGCAGTCATGAATTTAGACTCACTTGAAGGAGTTTTAGATACAAGTCCACCTGGTGTTGGTACCGTCAGTACCACACCTCAGTAAACTTCCAAATCCAATGAAACCAATCGTACCTGCCCGTACTCTAGTTCTTGTACTCATTGCATTTCTTGCCGGGAATGCCCGGTCGCAATCCATCCATGTTGAACGTGTGATGGGAGAGTTAAGAGTGAACGGGGAACCCATCGCAGCGGAGTCCCTTCCGGAGGAACTGGATCTAGGCGAGGCAGAATTCAGTTTGCAGTCAAGCGGGAACCTGCCGATGCGGGTTGAAATTAATGGAGCCCGGTTTGATATCTGGCAGGATCGTGTCTCAAAGGCGGATCAAGCAGGCCCCGTACATTTTAAGTTGTCCATCGGACCGGATGGCACCTATACATCCATTGAGTCAGGAGCACCGGATGTACACGGCCTTGCAGAGATGCTGTCTCAGCAGGTAACGGGAGCGTTATCTGGCCCTGAAATGGAAATGTGGAACTCAGTGAACCACAATCCTCATATCGTTGCAGAACGTATGTCAGAATTGCAGGATGGGAGTGCCGTATTCTCGCAGGGGATGAACTCCATGTGGCAGGATGCAAGGAGAATGCTTGAAGTTTCAAGTTATCTGGCAAATGTGCAGAGTGCAAGCAGTGAATTATTTGAATTACTGCGGCATGAATGGCGGGAGGAAGTGCAGGCAGTTGAGATGGCTGCACGGATCCGGATGCTTGAAGATGGCGAAGAGCGTGACGAAGCGATTGAGGAATTAAGAGAAAAGCTGGAGGAAGTCTTTCTTATGAAGCAGGAAAATCGGCGTATGGAGATCCAGCATCTGGAAACCGAACTTGAACGAATGGAAAATCGCTTAATGGAAAGATCTCAGGCAAAGGATCGTCTAATAGATGCCCGTCTGGATGAACTGCTCGGAGCGGGGCGATAAATGCACTACATTCAGGTGGGAGAATCCACCATCATCAACCCGGCGATTTTAGTCATGAAACAGTTTTTTACAGCAATCTCCATTCTCTGGATCTCATTATTCATGATGATTCAGAATGTCGAAGCACAGCGAGATACCCTTCGTGTTGAGAAGAGGGTAATCGTGAGCGCAGATGAGGATACGATGATCGTGATCACAACATTGCCTGAACATGAAGAAGAAGTGATCATCAGTGCAGACGGGGACACGATCATGGTTACCAAACGGCTGCCAGGATCTATGCGGAACATGGTTGTACGGGGAAATATGCCGCATTCAATGCATGTAGAGCGGGAGGTGATCATCAGTGCAGACGGGGACACGATGATCGTTACGGAAACCTCTCCGAGACGTTATCGAAGAGGACGGCAATTTCATACAGAGCGGGATATTGTCATTAATACCAATGGGGATACGACGATTGTGAGTACAGTGACGGGAGGAGGCCGCAGAATGAAAATGCGCCGATCTCATACCGCATATCAGAGGCGACATCAACTTCGCCAAAGATCCAGTCATAGAAAACGCATGCTGCGACATGGTATGCATCATAAACATGAAGATTCTAGAGAACTGCGCAAGATGGAAACCGAAGCCCGGGAATTAGCTCGGCAGTTGCGGCAGGCAGATGAGGAAACCTACAGCGAAAAGGAGGCGATGCTGCGGGCGCAACTGGAGAAGATCTTTGACTATAAACAGAAGATCAGGATGGAGGAACTCAATCAGGAGCGCAGTGACCTAGAAGAGCAGAGCCGGATCACGGAAGAACGTCAGAGTAACCGGGATGCAATTATAAAAGATCGTATTCGTGAGCTTCTTGGTCACGGATCATTGTATCGCTGGTAGTTCCCTTGTTTTGGGTGAATAGGAAAGTCATGTTCAGGGATATGAATAGTAGATTTTTTGTCCAAAAGACATTGACACATCTTCACAATTTCATAGTGACATAAAAATACGGATCCCTCCTGATCCCATTTTTGGGCGTTTTTTTTTTTGAGCCCATTTGAGTGCGAAATATTTTCACGAGCGCTCCAGAGGCCGCAAAATCGCTCAAAATGTGAAATTTCGCCCTTTTTTATCCCAAAAAAGACAAAAAGTGGTACTACTATGCTACTATCAGCGCCAATTGGACGGAACTATTCCCTTGAAGAACCCCTGGCTTCCCCACACCACAGCGGGTTCGCATTAAAAGACTCAGGTTAAATGCCGCCCCCTGGATCACCATCCGCTTCATAATTTCAAGGTTGTCCCGAACATAAACTCTTCGCATTCCCCCCGTCTCTAAAAGGTGTGCAAA
>JAJECV010000117.1 GCA_022821875.1 Rhodothermales bacterium | reverse complement strand
GCTTCTTGGAGAGATGTCCATCTGGCAGCGGAGGTTGAACAAAGGGCAGGAGGGCAGATTGGAGCGGATGCGGGCAGGGTATGAGGAAGGGAGTCGGCCCCTGTTGAAGCCCGATGAATTGCGAAGACTTCATCCGGCCCGTCAACTGCTTCTGGTGCGCCCCTACCAGCCCGTCGCAGCCGATAAACTCGTCTACTACAAAGATCCTTTAACCGCTTCCCGCGCACAGCCAAACCCGTTTGTCGGCTGAGAGAATGTGTTTTGCGGGAAACAGAGGGATACTAATTTGGAGTTCACATCCACTCACTAGATACCGTATGCCCGCCGAATGGAAGACGGTTCCCGATTCCCCCATTGTTACTTACCGGCCTCTTACAAAACTCCCAACCTTGAAAATATTTATCAACCTGAGGGCATCCCAAAGCACTTTTGTGAGACTCTTGCAAAACCCTTAATCTTGAAGATTTTTATTCACCTGAGTATACCCGGGAGCGCTTTTTGGTCTGGATTGTTAGTTTTGCAAGAACCTCTTGTGTCTGAATTATTCGTTTTGCAGGAACCTCTTACGGATATAATTTTCAATTCAACATGCCTTTCTTCGATCCGCATAATAGAGAAATTGGTATATCTAGTTCTAGCTGCCAGAGTAAAATGGGAGCCATATCCGTGGGCGATTGTAACAGCACCACCAAAGCAATCCACAGAAACATGATGGATACCCTTTCACTCTCCCGCGAACTGGCCAAGTCGGGGATCAAACGAGAGCATGCAGAGGCCATCGCAGATGCCGTCTCGAAAGCCGTTACTCACCAAAACGGAAGTCTTGCGAGCACGGAATTTGTATATCCCCATGTTGATGAAGTGCAGAAGGACATGAATGCTAAGATTGACGCTTTACGTGTGGAAGTTGGTGAATTACGTGTGGAGATCAGTGGATTACGTGTTGACATGGAGACCAAGGTGAGTGCCTTAGATGTGAAGATCAGTGCCTTAGATGCGAAGAGCAGTGCCATTGAGTCTCGGCTAATACGTTGGATCGTTGGAACAGGTATAGCTTTGGGAATCTTTCAGGCACTCGATGATTTCGTATCTAGCCTGCTATCAGGGCTTTTGTAATCCTTCGTCTGGTCAAGCATTCCGGCTCCATCTAAATGCTGTCGTCCTGAGGCTCTTGCAAAACTAACAATCCAGGCTAAAAAGCACTCCTGGATGCACTCAGATAAACAAAAATCCTTAAGATTAAGGGTTTTGCAAGATGCTCTATTGAGTAAAATTCCAGCGACATTTTCTCGGGCACAATTCGGCAGCCGATTTTCGTGGAATTAGACGAATCGCTCATGTCTATACAGGAGTCTCGGACGGCTACCAACTGGCTTGTCAGAAAGCGGATTTCAGGCGGTTTTCCGCGTGTCTAGACACCGTGAATTCGGTTTCCTGATTACCCCGAAGTCCGCTTGCGTTTTCAACGTATTGCGGGATTTTCCCCGCAGCACTGCTCCCATTCTCTTCCGCTTCCCCGGCGGCCACTGCGCGGATCCTGGGGCTTTCTTGCCTGACCACCGACTACCGCACTCTATGGGATACCTGCACCCCGGAAATGACACAGCGTGAGCCGCTTCCCTGGTCCCGGCAGGATCCGCGGCTGGATGCAAAGTGGTTTGGCAGACTGGAGTCTCTCTGGTCCTGGCACAGCCCGCCCCGCACCGATTATGCGCGGCGGCAGACACTCATCGAAATTGACACCCTGCACGCCCTGGAACTCGGCCTCACCCTCGAAGAACTCCTCACCCTCTACCGGATCCAGTTCCCCATCCTGCAATCCTACGAAAATGAAACCTGTTACGATACCCAAGGGTGCATTGTGTTCTCCAAAAAAAAACCGGGCAAAGCCCCGTCCCGCGCACCAAATCCAGCAAAAAGAGTTCATTCGGAATTCATACGCCCACACGCCGGGTAACCAATATCCCCCTCGGATGGAACGACATCAAAGACATGAACGAAGGCATCGTTACCTATACCTTCATGGATGATACGCTGCCGGGCGGCCCCAGGAGCGGACGATAGAGTTCCATGCTCTGTTCGATAAATGCGACCGCGAAGAAGATTACCGCGAAGCATGGGCGTTCTTTGAAAAAGCAAAACGGGAGAACCGGCGGGGATTCCTTCCGTTGTAGGACATACACACAAGGCTCTGGAAGACGATGGGGCAACGACATTTAGGCATGCGCAAGTGGGAACTGTTTCTGATTTCACGGGTTTCCTTGAGAGATGGAGGTCTGTTTCAGTCCTCAAACGCGCCCCCTTGAGTTTTTACCGAGGCGAGCTGGATGACTTCAAAAAATCTCTGGATATGGCGCGGTTACAGTAAATTTGATCTATTCACATTTAGCATTTTGCCATTCACATTTAGGCCATGCGGAAACCTTGTAATTCAACCACTCGAATGAGTCATCGCTTCCCCTTTAACCTAGCCATTTTACCCCCCCCATTTTTCCAGGAGGCTCGGCAGTTTAGGCTTACTGCTCTTGGTCATACTCATTTCTCCCGTTGAGGCATTGGCACAACCTGGTCCGCCCACGGATTTCACGGCCACAGCTGCAGGACCTAATCAGATTAACCTTTCCTGGACTGCTCCCACGAATACCGGTAGTTCAAACATTC
The DNA here is from genome assembly GCA_022821875.1 of Rhodothermales bacterium. GTDB lineage: Bacteria > Bacteroidota > Rhodothermia > Rhodothermales > Bin80 > Bin80. Next base: position 971 of record JAJECV010000117.1, on the reverse strand, counting down.
TTGGCTATGAAATTTGGCTACTCGACACAGTTAACAATTTATGGAGCCGACTGGTCAATTTACATAGGAGCACGAACTATTCTCATCGAAATCTTCTCGCTGGAACAACGTACACTTACCGCATCCGTGCGCTCAATCAAACTCAAAATGGTAGTTATGCCAATCGAGTCAGTGCAACCACGGAGGCTGCATCGGCACCAGGTGCCCCCACCGGACTGAGCGCAACGGCTTCAGGAAGTGCTCAGATTAATCTTTCCTGGACTGCCCCCTCAAATAACGGTGGGGCACCCATAACAGGCTACCGTATTCAGGTATCCACCAATGCAGGATCGTCTTGGAAAATTCTGAAATTTTCTACGAATGATCTTAGTACTACCTACGAACATACAAATCTTCCCCCTAGCACTACGCGTCATTATCGTGTCCGTGCAATCAATCAGGCTGGTGCAGGTGATCCATCCAATGTAGATAACGCAACCACGGAGGCTGCATCGGTGCCCGATGCCCCCACTGGATTAAGTGCAACGGCTTCGGGGCGTACCCGGATTGATCTTTCCTGGACTGCCCCCTCCAATAACGGGGGCGCATCCATAACAGGTTACCGTATTCAGGTATCCCCCAATGGAACAAGCAACTGGACAGACCTGGTGGCAAACAAAACAGGAACGAGTCATTCTCACATGAATCTTGATCCAGGCACGACACGTCACTACCGGGTCTATGCCATCAATTCTGTGGGAGAAAGCACATCCGCTTCCAGTGTCGCCAGTGCAACCACGGAAGCTGCATCGGTCCCAAATGCCCCCACCGGTCTGAGCGCAACGGCTTCAGGGCGTACCCAGATTGATCTTTCCTGGACGGCCCCCATCTATAACGGGGGCGCATCCATAACAGGCTATCGCATTCAGGTATCCCCCAATGGAACAAGCAACTGGACAGACCTGGTGGCATACAAAACAGGAACGAGTCAT
>JAJECV010000122.1 GCA_022821875.1 Rhodothermales bacterium | reverse complement strand
GTGGATGTACGTACGGTGGATATGACCTCGGACCATGCTGCAACGAAGCTGTTGGCAAACAATATCAAGTTTGGCGATGCCACGAATTATCTGGCTCTTGAGCCTGGATTGCACAATATTCAGGTGAAATCTGCACAGGGTGAAGAGGAGATTGATGTGTTTGAAGTATCGCTGAACGGGTATGAAGGGGAGACGGTGATCCTGAACCTGTCGGGAACGAAGAATGTGATGGCCATCGGCTTTGATATCTTCGGCGTAGATATCCGGGGAGATCGAATCTCCACGCAGACGGTGACCAGTGTCGTGGATGAGATTGCGGAACTGCCAACGGAGTTTGCGCTTCATGGGAACTACCCGAACCCGTTTAATCCGTCGACGCGGATCCAGTTTGATCTTCCGGAGTCCGCACAGGTCACGCTGCAGGTGGTGGATATGCTGGGCCGGGAAGTAATGACCCTGCCGGCGAAGGAGTTTGAAGCAGGTGCGGACCGGAACATGGAGATCAATGCGGTGAACCTTGCCTCCGGCACGTATCTGTACCGGATGATTGCAACCGGAGCAGAAAGCCGGTATGTGAAGACCGGTCGTATGACGCTGGTGAAGTAACCTGCACTGAGTTGCCTCACGACTTGGTTAAAAGAAACAGAGCGCCCCGGTATCGAAAGATGCCGGGGCGCTCTTGGATTCTTACGGGTCGTCTCCTGACTCATAGGGGAGAGCGCGGGGAGTCAGCGAGATGAGAATGCACATTCCCTTACTTAACCCCCCAATTCCATAGATGTGGATCTCATTAGTTTGTTGAAAGTAGAGTGTCTGGATTAAAATATGTGGTCCAAGAACATTCCAGACCCCAGACCAGCCCTCGACACCCGACGTTATGGTGCCGGAGGTAGTGGGATGTTGTGGGTACAACTCAGCATATCAGAGGATTCAACGCAGAGTAGATGGCGGATTATGGAGGTCTCAACAGGGAACATTGTGGCGAAGTTCGCACTGCCGGCGACTCTAGGGTCAATGCATATTCACCAAGAAAAGTCTATAGCATTCTGGACGAAGTGGAGCATATGATCACGATTTATTTGCCGTTATGATGCATCTACAATGATTGCTCAGTGCAAGATCTTGACGATTCTATTGCTCATAGGGCTTGGTCTGGGGCTGCCAGTTGTTTCTGCACAAGAGAGTTCCATAACCGTCAGTGGAACCGTAACGGATTCCGAAACGGGTGAACTGATTGTCGGAGCAGCATTGTATGTGGCTGCCCAGGATGTAGGTGTAATCTCAAACCAGTATGGTTATTACAGCCTAACCCTGCAGGGAGACAGTGTGAGCATGGTGGTTAGTCATGTTGCCTATACTCCCCAGATGCTGACCTATTCATTACAGGCAGACTTAGTTCTTGACATCTCAATGGTCCCGGCAACTCTTAATCTGGAAGAATTGGAAGTGACGGCGACCGTTGAATCGGCACTTCAGACGACACAGATGAGTGCGGTCTCGATCCCAGTCAAAGATGTCGAAAATCTTCCGACGATTCTCGGAGAGTCGGATGTGCTGCGTATTATTCAACTGCTGCCTGGGATTCAGTCAGGTGTTGAAGGATCTACCGGACTGTATGTTCGCGGCGGAGGTCCAGACCAGAATCTTTATTTGCTTGATGGGACCCAAGTCTATAATCCAAGCCATTTGTTTGGATTTCTGGGAACCTTCAACTCGGATGCTATCAAGGATGTCCGTGTTCTTAAGGGTGGATTTCCTGCGCGTTATGGTGGACGGCTGTCATCTGTGATTGATCTGACGATGAAGGAGGGGAACATGAAACGATTTGCCGGAACCGGCTCCATTGGTTTTCTTGCCTCACGTTTAACCCTGGAAGGGCCGATAAAACAGGATCGTGCTTCTTTCCTGATTTCTGCCCGCCGGTCCTATGCAGATCTGCTCATGCGTCCCTTTCTTTCTGAGAATGAAAATTTTGGGTATTACTTCTCCGATCTAAATCTAAAGACCAATGCGGTTATCAACAAAAATAACCGGATCTATCTCAGCGGCTATTGGGGGGAGGACCGCCTCCACTCGGAGTATACCTATTCGGTAGGAGACGAGGATAAAGAACAGCTTTCCTGGAGTAATCTGACGGCTACTGCCCGCTGGAATCACATCTTTGGGCCGCGATTATTCTCAAATGTTCTGGTGGGCTATACGAATTACGCGTTGAATGTGGACAGCGAATACCAATATGACACGGGAGATGGCAAATATCGGTACGAAGATTCATACGAGTCAGGGATCCGAGATCTGCATGCACGGCTAGATGTAGAGTTTATTCCAAGCTCCAGTCACAGTATTCGTTTTGGTGCAGGGGCACAGTATCATTCTTTTCTCACTGGCGCGTACGAACAGATCTCTCTGATTAATAATGTTATTGATGATTCCACCGCATCTCCCAGCCGACGCTCTAGTGCGCGTGAATTTCAAGCCTATGTTGAAGATGACTGGCGACTAAGTTCCAGAATTCGATTGAATACGGGTATACATGCGTCAAATTTTTTGATTGACGATAGAACCTATGTTTCCATTGAACCGCGTGTTTCGGGGTTGTTTCGTTTGAATTCAAACACCAGTGTGAAAGCGTCGCTGGCATATATGCAGCAGTATATCCATCTACTGGCAACCACAAGCGGGTTATCTCTACCGACGGATCTGTGGGTTCCTGCCACGGCAAAAATTCAGCCGCAGAGATCATGGCAGGTTGCAGGAGGAGTCGTGCGATCATTATCTGCAGGTAAGTTTGAACTGTCACTTGAGGGATATTTCAAGCGTATGGATAACCTGATTGAGTACAAAGATGGTGCAGACTATTTTGATACGATCTATGGGACTTGGGAAGATCGCGTCGTATCTGGAATTGGTGCTGCCTATGGAGGGGAACTCTTTTTTCAAAAGAAGTCTGGGCGCACAACGGGCTGGATCGGGTATACGCTCTCCTGGAGTCGCCGGAAATTTGATGAAATCAATCATGGTCGCTGGTTTCCATACCGGTATGATCGCCGCCATGATGCTGCTCTGGTCGTCAGTTACAAATTATCGCCTCGCCTTGATATCAGTGGAACCTGGATTTACGGTACAGGCCAGGCGGTAACACTACCGGTTGGCTATCTCATTACTGAACCACATCTGTGGTATAGCTTCGCAAGAGAGAGGCAAGGGACAGCAACCTATCAGGTTCAGAGTTCCCGCAATGGCGCCCGTTTGCCGGACTATCATCGTTTGGATATTGGATTACGGATGCATCGAACCCTCAAGCGTGTAAAACGAACCCTGTCCGTGGGCACCTACAATACCTATAGCCGGAAAAATGCGATCAGTGTCATTGCGGATCAAGACGAGTACGGTGATATCGTCTTCAAAAAATTCTCGATCCTGCCGATCCTTCCATCCATTAGCTATCAGTTATCATTCTAGTATGAATGCGTGCGTCCTAATGAAATTGACTTGTGTCTGTTTTGACCGGAGAAAAGATCTCAAAAGACTTGCGGTCACATACAGCGTGATGCAGAATTCTTCTTTAAGGATAGAAGGCAGTAAGCCGGCAATTCTGCCGATGCATTCAATTGCAGGGCAATGACCATGTCCAGTTGGCCTATCATATTACTGATTTTGAGCGTGGTCATCCTGTCCGCCTGTGAGACCGTGATTGAGATTGATCCGCCGGACTATGAATCCGAGTTGACGATTACCAGCAATTTTACACCAGATTCAGTCTGGTCCGCAACGATTACAAAAACGCTGCCCATTGGCGAGTTACGTGATGAGGCCAATGCATTTTTAACCGATGCTGCGGTAATGGTTTATCAGGGGGAATCCTTGATTGACCGTTTGATTCACGATGCAGATGTACCGGGCAGATACGTCTCATTTAGAGGGATTCGGCCCGAATCAAATATCCCTTATCGGATAGTCGCAGAGGCCCCCGGATTACGCTCGGCATCTGCGACATCCATAGCTCCTCTGGCACCTGAGATTACGAATATAGAAATCATTCAATTGAGTGATCCAGACCTCTTCGGAGATTCAGAGCATCAGGTCAATTTCAGTCTAACCAATCGGCCGGGATTAAACTATTACAGTTTCGCCATTTTTTATGGATTTCTGAAAGAGAGTACAACGGGTACGATCCAGTATGAGATTGAGTATGTATATATGCGCTATGACAGCCCATGGTGGTATTGTAGTTTTACGGATCTTCTGAACCCGGTGGCAGTACCAATCGGAGATAACTATAGCTGTGTGATCGGGATTTTATCGGATCGATCCATTGATGAGCCGACTCTGGATTTTGAAATCAAATTTGATCTTTCCGAAGAAATTATGGAACAGCCCGATGCCGATCTGATCCTTGCGGTTCTTGCTCTGAGTCCAGAGTATGTTGAGTATCAGGGTTCTGTTGAAGAGCAGGATGATTTTTATGGTTTTGGGCAGCCGGTGAACCTGTATTCAAATATTGAGGGCGGGCGCGGCATCTTCGCTGGATATTCTGCAACCTATCACCTTTTTGCTCAACAGCCGCAATGAAGGGGAGGGGAATTCGCACCAGTAATCATGATCCAGTAAAGCCTTGATAACTTACAGGTGGTTTGGAAGGGGCCTGTTGTGGCGAAGCCGAATCAAAGCTTAAATTTTATATTCGTCACCGATCTCCCCCATCTCCCCTTCCCCCATTGTTGAGGAAAATTCCGACAATGATTATATCGTCTTCCAGCATGGATTCCCGTTCTCACAATTAATCGGCCCTGATAAAACCAGATCTTTCTGACAAATATGTATCCTGATGATGTATTTAGCGTTTCAATCGAAAATAAAATGAGGATCGTTTTATTCGCGTTATTGCTCGCAATTTTTGCCCCACCAATATTTGCTCAGCGATTGTCAATCACGCCCACAGCGGTCACCATTTTGGAAGGGGATTCTGAACATTTCACGGTCGTACTTTCGTCGGAGCCGACGAGGGATGTAACGGTGACGATAGTCAAACATGATGGAACCGAGGTCAGTCTGGACAAGACCGAGTTAATCTTTACCCCTGAAAACTGGAATGTGCAGCAGACTGTGAGACTAGTGGCAGCGGAGGATGAAGATTCCATGGATAACAACGGAACACTAATCTTGATTGCGAGCGGGGATGACTTGGTGGGAGATGGAATCACGGTTAGCCCTGATACAACGATCATCGCCTCCCTTGGCGAAACCACGCAACTCATGGCAACGGTACAGGATCAGGATGGCGAAACGGTATCCGGGATCGCCCTGGAATGGTCAAGTCTTGATCCTTCTGTTGCTGTAGTGGATTCGAGCGGCAAGGTTACCGCGGTAGGTTTCGGCGAAACGAAGATCACTGCCAAATTGGCTACCGCCTCAGGAACAGCAACGATCCTGGTGGACGAGACGGATCATATGATCAGCCGTGATCGTGAGATCCTTGAGATGCTATTCAACGCGACCGGAGGTAAGGGATGGCCAAAACGTGATGGCTGGTTGACCGATGCGCCTCTTGGTGAATGGCGCGGTGTAAGAACAAATGTTAAGGGGCGTGTGACGGCGTTGAAGCTCGGTTCCAACAATCTCACGGGCCATATTCCATCATTTCTGGGAAAGTTGGACAGCCTTGAAGAACTTCGCCTCTCTCAAAATTCCCTGACAGGATCAATCCCATCCGAACTGGGTAATCTCGCACAGTTGAAAGTATTAAGTTTAACTGGCAATTCCCTGACAGGATCAATCCCATCCGAACTGGGCAATCTCACGCAATTGGAAGAATTGTTTCTGTATGCCAATTCCCTGACAGGTTCAATCCCATCCGAACTGGGTAATCTCGCACAGTTGAAGGTATTAAATTTTTCTGGCAATTCCTTAAGTGGACCAATCCCATCTGAACTTGGCAACTTAGCACAGTTGGAAGACCTATGGTTAGAAATAAATTCCCTGACCGGTTCAATTCCCCCCGAACTGGGTAATCTCGCACAGTTGAAGGTGTTACGTTTTGCCCAAAATTCCCTGACCGGTTCAATCCCCCCCGAACTCGGCAATCTCGCACAGTTGAAAGTATTGCATCTTGGTGACAATTCCTTAAGTGGGCCAATCCCATCCGAACTCGGCACTCTCTCACGACTAGAAATAATGGCGATCTATAAAAATAAACTGGCAGGACCGATCCCACCTGAACTCGGCAATCTCGCACAGTTGGTGGAAGTGTATTTAGGTGCAAACTCCCTGACTTCGATTCCGTCCGAACTCGGCAATCTTGCACGATTAGAAATAATGGACTTCGGCTCGAATGCCCTGACTGGACCAATTCCGTCCGAACTTGGCAATCTCACGCAATTGAAAAAATTGTTTCTGTATAGCAGTTCCCTGACAGGTTCAATCTCGTCCGAACTAGGTAATCTTGCACAGTTGGAAGTATTGCATCTCGCTGACAACTCCTTAAGCGGACCAATCCCATCTGAACTCGGCAGCTTAGCACAGTTGGAAGAACTATGGTTAGAAAGAAATTCCCTGACCGGTTCAATTCCACCCGAACTGGGTAACCTTACACAGTTGAAGGAGTTACGTTTTGGCGGAAATTCCTTGACAGGTTCGATCCCGTCCAAACTTAGCGGCTTAGTACAATTGGAAAACCTACGGTTGGAAAGGAATTCTCTAACAGGGTCAATCCCGTCCGAACTTGGCGGCTTAGTACAATTGGAGGCCCTGCGGTTGGAAAGGAATTCTCTAACAGGGTCAATCCCATCCGAACTTGGCAATCTCTTACAGTTAAAAAGTTTAAGGTTATTCCGAAACGGCCTGACGGGTTTAATCCCGCCCGAACTCAGCAACATCACACAGTTGTTAGACATGAATTTAGGCAACAATTTTCTGACAGGTCTAATTCCGTCCAAACTCGCCAAGATGGTCGCCTTGCAAGATCTCAATCTTCGAAACAATCAACTCTCTGGATTTATCCCGTCAGAACTGGGGAACCTTCAATCGCTGACCATCCTAGATCTGGGCAATAACACGGACTTGGAAGGGATCCTGCCACGCAGTTTTCTCAAACTCAATCTAAGCTATGTAGATATTAGGAAAACGGGGATCTGTGAGCAACAAGATGCAGGATTCCTTGAGTGGAGGAGTAGTATTTCAAGGTACTACGCAGAGGAATGTACGCCTCGGCAGATTGAGCGCAGTGCTCTGATTGAACTATACAAGAAGACGGAGGGGGATTCTTGGAGAAATGCAACTGGATGGAATAGCAGAGATCCGCTTAGAGACTGGCATGGTGTGCGTATCAGGAATGGTCGAGTCACGGAACTCTCCTTGTCGAATAACGCTCTCACGGGTTCCATCCCAGGTGAGGTGGCCAACTTCACTGAACTCAAGGTCCTCAACCTAGCTGGCAATGCCTTGGCCGGGGTGATGCCAGAAGAAATCTTGTCCCTATCCGGACTGACAGAACTGCGCGTCAACCAGAACACGGATCTTGAAGGAGTTTTCGGTGATGACATGGCCCGTCATCTTACTCAACTGGAAGTACTCCACTTTGGGGGCACATTGCTGTGTGCCTCGCCGAGTTCAACGTTTCAGACATGGTACGCGGAACTTGACGATGCAAGTGGTCAAATCTGTGGAAACCCGGCCGAGATTCGTCTGGACATACCGGTCGCCTATCTGACACAGTCCATCCAAACCCCAGAGCATTCCGTACGGCTCATTGAGGGGCGTGATGCTCTGCTGCGGGTCTTCGTTACCGGAGAGCCAGCACCTGCGTTTTTTGAGCATGAGGTGGTTGCCACAATTCGCGGGGGAGGGCGAACCCATCAGGTGGAGATGACGCGAGACGGAATTCAACTCCTCACCATGGCCGACGAGAGTAGTCTAAACAACTCGTTTAACGCAATCATTCCCGGGGATCTGATTAGACCAGATGCAACGCTGGTCGTGGAGGCCGATCCTGCAGGGGTCATTCCGCGTGCGGCAGGAAGCCGTGATCGGTTCCCCGCCACAGGCGAAGAGCAACTCAATGTTGTTTCCGTTCCCGCCATGGACATCACGGTGGTCCCCGTCCTGGAGGCAAATCAGCCGGACCGATCCATTTTTGAATGGACCGACAATATCAGCGATAACAGTTCAGAGGTTGGACTCTTCAAGTATGCCTTTCCATTCCATGAATTTCATGCCAGAAGCCGGGAATCATACACTACATCGCTTGACCTAGTCTCCGATGAGGGGCGGTGGGGGCTCGTACTGGAATTGGAAGCCTTGCGGTTATTAGACAATGCAACGGGATACTACTATGGAGCCGCCGCAAGTGTCAATGGTTTTGTGCGGGGGATCGCTCGACGCGGGGGATGGACCAGTATGGGCAAGGCGTTGGATGCCGATTTTGCGCACGAGGTCGGACATAACCTTAACCTGGGTCACGCGCCATGCGGAGGGGCAGACCGGGCGGATCCAGACTATCCCCACCCAGGCGGGAGCGTTGGTGCCTGGGGATTTGACTTTCGTGATAGCACACTGATATCCCCCGACTATCACAAAGATATCATGGGGTATTGTTATGAACAGGGGTGGATCAGTGACTACTTTTACGAAAAAGTAATTGACTTCCGTGAGCGAGTGGAAGGCAGGAACAGGCAGCCCATGGCCGGTGCACCGGCATCGGACGATGTATTGGTACTGTGGGGAGGTATGCAGGGCGGCGAACTTCGTATGGAACCTCCATTTCCGGCAACTGCCCCTGCACGACTACCTAATGCAAATGGCCCCTACCGCCTTGAGGGAGTCGGGCAACAGGGTGAAGTTATGTTCTTGCTGTCCTTCACGCCAGGAGAGGATAAATTTGGGAATCAATACTTCTTCTTTGCGATCCCCATTGAGCAGGATTGGGAAGATTCGCTGGAGCGAATCGTCCTCACCAGCCCAGAGCAAAGCGTAACCATAGATGCGAGCGATCAGCGGAGACTCTCTATTTTACGAGATTCAAGTACAGGACATGTCCGTGGGATACTTCGTGATTGGGACGGTGACCTGCCCGCCGCATTAGAGCGGGCAGACAACCTTACTGTTACAACCAACCGGGGATTCAAGGAGTCAATTCGTCTGAGAAGATAGACAACTTTCTCGCAGAAAGACATGAAATATGTCGAGAAAAATAAAAAATGAACCCTGCAAACGGATAAAGCCCCTCCCCATAGAGCGTGGGAATCGGAGGATAGACAAACGGTTGTGAAACCATAGAAGCCGGGTTGCCTCTCTCTATTTTTGTGGGTATCGGCGCATACAGTTACGATGCAGTTTTACGTTTGAGATAGGGGGATACGGGATGCACCGGTCATTTGCCGTGATCGTAATGTGCATCCGGTCCATGATTGTGCAGAGGGCCGGCAGACTGAACATCAGGTGAGCACCTGCGGATGTACTGTGCAAAGTTGTCATCAAAAAGAATTGCAAGACGCTGTGCTGCCTCCCGGTATGCATTTGGGTCCGACCACGCTTTTTCTGGTAACAGAAGATCTTCCGGCAGGCCGGGGCACCGCATAGGAACGGCAAGCCCGAAAACGGGTTCATGCACGGCTGGAACATGGAGCAGGTCTCCATGATGGATGGCATCAATGATCGCCCGGGTATACTTTAACTTGATCCGTTCCTGACCATCCCCGACCATGCCGGTGTTAATCAGCCAGACATTGACATCATGGGTTTGAATGTTTTTCGCCAGCAGTTCAGAGTACTTTGCAGGGTGCCAGACCAGAAATGCCGCCCCAAAGCAGGCAGAAAAGGTGGCTGCAGGTTCATTGACCCCAACTTCGGTTCCTGCAACCTTGGCCGTATAGCCGCTGATGAAGTGATACATGGCCTGTTCAGGAGTCAGACGTGCGATGGGGGGTAAAATTCCAAACGCATCAAAGGTGAGGAAAATAATGTTTGACGGGTGTGTTCCGATACAGGGGATCACGGCATTTTCCATGTGCTCAATAGGAAAGCAGGCACGGGTATTCTGAGTCAGGGTGGTGTCGGTGTAGTCCACAGTGTGTGTGACGGAATCAAAAACAACATTTTCCAGAACCGTACCAAAGCGGATTGCATGAAGGATTTCCGGTTCCTGGTCCGCCGACAGGTTAATGACCTTTGCATAGCAGCCCCCCTCAATATTGAATATCCCATCTTTGGTCCAGCAATGTTCGTCATCACCAATCAATGCGCGGGCAGGATCTGCGGACAAAGTGGTTTTTCCCGTCCCTGAGAGGCCGAAGAAAAGGGATACATCCCCCTTCTTGCCCTGATTTGCAGAGCAGTGCATGGACAGGACATCTTGACGGGGCATGAGATAGTGCATGATCGTAAAGATACCTTTCTTCATCTCCCCGGCATATTGTGTGCCGAGAATGACCATTTCCTGTTCTTCAAAAGAAATGTCAATACTGGTTTTGGAGGACATATAGGTTGTGTGGCGATTCGCTGGAAACATCCCGGCATTGTAGACAACGTAGTCCGGTTCACCAAACGATGCCAACTCCTCATCGCCGATCCGAATCAGCATGTTCCGCATAAATAGTGCGTGATATGCCCGCTCACAGATGATACGTACCTTGATGCGGTAGTGGGGATCCCATCCGGCGTAGCCGTCCACCACATAGAGCCGCTCACGGGTATTGAGATAGTCACGGGCCCGCTCACGGTTGATCTCAAAGGTATGCTGATCAATGGGCAGGTTTACAGAGCCCCACCAGATATCGTCAGCACTTGGAGGCATTTTTGTAATGCGCTTGTCCCTTGGACTGCGTCCCGTCCGTTCTCCACTTGTGATGGCCAGTGCACCGCTATGTGTAATTGCTGCGGTGGGCTCGTTACGCAGTGCGTCCTCGTAGAGCACTGCCGGAACCACATTCCGCCGGACATCCTTGACTTCAATGCCGAATGGAGTCAGATCAAGTTTCATGATTTATGCAGGGGATTAAAGCGGCGGCATACGGCAATTTCTCACATCCGTTGCATGGAAAAATGACTCAACAATCAGGATTCAGAATAGAGTGCCTCCATTTCTTTTTGGTATTTGGCAAATACATTCTTGCGCCTCACCTTAAGCGTTGGGGTAAGTTCTCCTGCATCAATGGTGAACGGTTCAAGGATCAGATGAAATTTTTTCACCTGCTCCCAGGGGGGGAGATCTTCATTGACCTTGTCAATCACGGTTTGGATGGCATCCTTCAGTGTTTTCCTGTCCGGTTCAGGCCCGTAAGCATTTGCCACATAAGCGGCATCGGCGACGATCAGGGCCGCACAGAACTTGAAGTCAGGGCCAATGACCACGGCGTGCTCAATGAGTGGATCTGATGCAAGTTCGACTTCAATGGGTACGGGAGCGATATACTTTCCGGTTGAGAGTTTAAAGAGTTGTTTTTTCCGGTCCGTAATATAGAGATGTCCGTCTTCATCAAGCTTTCCAATGTCCCCGGTGTGCAGCCATCCGTCCCCGGTAATCGTCTCCGCGGTTTCTTCCGGCATGTTATAGTATCCAAGCATCACATGCGGGCCCTTGGTCAAGATCTCCCCATCGTCAGCAATCTTCACCTCTACGTCCTGAATTGGAGTTCCGACCGATCCCGGCCGAAGTTTTTTGCGCTCGTAGAGGGTGATGACCGGCGAGGTCTCGGTCAATCCATATCCCTGACCGCAATAAATTCCCAAGCCGTTTATAAACGCCTGTACCTGACTAGACAGTGCAGCACCACCACTGGTCAATGCCTGCAGATTTCCACCAAACAGTGCATCCCGCACTTTACCATAGACCAGTTTGTCTGCAATTTTATCAAGCAGATTTGCACCCGGATTGTTGAGGTCATGTTGCTCTGCACGTCCAAACGCCCATCGGGCGATCAGCCCGGCAGCTCCTTTCTCGGCGACGGCCTTGGCCATGATGCCTGCATGAACCTTTTCAAGTAAGCGGGGAACCGTCGTCATGTGTGCAGGACGTACATGCTTCATATCCTCCATTAATTCATCCGTTGTCTCTATGAAGTAGATGGGACAGGATTTCGAGAGGTAAAAGGTGGAGGCAACCCGTTCCAGAGAGTGAGACAGAGGAAGAAAGGATAATACTCTTGCAGGTACATCAAAGGGCAGTCGTTCGGCTACTGCAAGTGCGTTCGTTGTCAGATTGCCATGCGAAAGCATCACTCCTTTAGGCTGTCCTGTTGTGCCAGAGGTATAGCACAGGGTCGCAAGATCGCCACTGATGATCGCCGATCTAGTCTCCTTGAGAAGATTGGGAGTCTCGGAAAGTTGACCTTCCCCCCGCGCAATCACCTCTTTCATGGTAAGCATTCCATCCGTATAACTGCCCAGAATTCCCATCACCCACTTCAAATCTGAACTGGACATCATATCGTCTGGACAGCGCTCAAATAATTCTTCGGATGAGACCACATACCCGCAAACACCGGCATCACGCACAATGTGGAGGATTTGCCCAGCAGGCTGTGTCGTATAAATAGGGACACTGACCGCCCCCAGAGATAAAAGCGCCTGATCAATAATGAGCCACTCGGTACTGTTTTCAGAGTGGAGCGCCACCCGGTCTCCTTTTCGCACACCGAGCGAATAAAAGCCTGCAGCACAGGCATCCATACGTTTCCGAAATGTCCCCACATCCGTGTCCGTCCATTTGCCGTTACGCTTTGTGGATGCGACAATGCCAGCGTTATGGGTCAGCCCATGATCAATTAAATCACAGAGAGTCGAAATTGCAGTCATAGTATCAATGAAATAAGGATGAAAGTAGATCGCACCACGGGTATTCCGCCCATTTAGGAGGTATTTCTGGTGCGATTGTCCAGATTATCGTAAATTGTACGAAAAATTTGGGACAGGAACAAAAACCTGTCGGTGAACCGATATAATCTATAATGCCAGAATTTACTCATTTGCAGGATGAAGGTGGAATTCAAATGGCAGATGTTTCCAGAAAACCATCTTCCATGCGCTGTGCCTCGGCGGAGGGGGTTGTGGTATTGGGGGTCGCGGCATACACTGCATTGGACGGGAAACGTATTGCGAAGGGGGATGTGTTGACCACCGCACAGCTGGCCGGCATTATGGGCGCAAAGGATACCGCCCGACTGATTCCGCTATGTCATCCGATTCCTCTGGATTCGGTTAAGATTTCATTTTCGATGGATGAAGAGCGGCATGCGGTCACGATTCAGTCCGAGGTCACTTCATGGGGACGTACCGGTGTAGAGATGGAGGCATTGACGGCGGTATCCATTGCGGCGTTATCGGTCTATGACATGTGCAAATCTATTTCAAAGGCAATACGTATCACTGATCTTCGACTGTTATCTAAAGATGGCGGCGTACATGGTCGGTATTCTGTACACCGTAATCAGAACAAACCCATAGACTGACAAATGGAAAGTTTATTGAATCTAGGTAGTTTTATTATCATCCTGCTGATCCTTTTCGGGGTCATCATGCTGTTGTACTTCGTTCCGGTACGACTCTGGGTCACGGCGATTTTCTCGGGGGTTCGTCTGAAGCTCTTTCGGGATCTGGTCGGGATGCGACTCCGGCGGGTTCCACCGGATCGGATTGTAAAGCCCCTGATTACCGCACATAAGGCTGGAATTCCCGCGGAAACTCCCAAGCTGGAGGCACATTTTCTGGCGGGAGGCAATGTGCAGCAGGTCATCAATGCATTGATTTCGGCAGATAAGGCAGACATTGACCTGCCGTTTGAACGGGCAACGGCCATTGATCTTGCCGGTCGGGATGTCTTTGAGGCGGTTCAGGTTTCGGTAAATCCAAAGGTGATTGAAACTCCGCCCATTTCCGCCATCGCCAAAGACGGTATCCAGCTTCGTGCCATTGCGCGCGTCACGGTACGTGCCAATATTGAACGGCTCGTGGGAGGGGCCGGCGAAGAAACGATCATCGCCCGGGTGGGGGAGGGGATTGTTTCTACCATCGGCTCCTCTGATTCACACGCCGCCGTGCTTGAAAATCCTGACATCATTTCCAAGACCGTCTTAGCGAAGGGACTTGATTCAGGGACGGCGTTCGAGATTCTGTCCATTGATATTGCTGACGTAGATGTTGGCGAGAACATTGGCGCAAAATTGCAGACAGATCAGGCGGAGGCAGACCTGCAGGTTGCACGGGCGAAGGCCGAAGAACGTCGTGCCGCCGCAGTTGCATTGGAACAGGAGATGGTTGCCCGTGTGCAGGAAGCCCGTGCCAGGGTTGTTGAGGCCGAAGCCATGGTTCCCGCAGCAATTGCGGAGGCGTTTCGTAACGGCCGGCTGGGCGTAATGGATTATTATAATCTGCGTAATATCGAAGCAGATACCGACATGCGAACTGCGATTGGTGGAGGGACCGAAGTGGCTGGTGAAGGTGGTCGCACCCCGGACTAGGTCACAATTGATAGCTGCACAAGCTCAATTCGGTTTTTTGAGGCTTTGAGGATCTCGATCTGGAAGTTCCCAACGACCAGACGGTCGCTGGCAGTGGGGATTAGGCCTTTTTGATCCAGGATGAACCCGGCGATGGTTTCGTAATCCCCGGTCGGGATTGCGAGGTGGAAGCGCTCATTGATTTCATCAATTTCTGCTTTGCCTTTGAACCGGTAAACGCGGGGTGCGACAACGCTCATGACATCATCCTCCAGATCAAACTCATCCTGGATATCTCCAAAGAGTTCCTCCAGAAGGTCTTCGCGTGTGATCAGGCCGGCGGTTCCGCCGTATTCGTCAATGACAATCACAATGGACCGGTGACTGTCCCGGAATTCCCGCAGAAGTTCTTTGGCGGGCTTGGATTCCGGTACGAACCGGGCGGGTCGAACGACATTCTCCAGAGTGACCGGGTGTTCAAACAGATCGTAGGCAAAGGCAATGCCGATGATGGTGTCAATATTTTCCCGGTAGACCGGTATTTTTGAATACCCGCTTTCAATGCAGAGATGCTGAAAGTCTTCCAGGGAGGTGTCCTCAGAAATCGCCCTGATCTCCGTACGCGGGGTCATGCATTCTTTTGCTCGTATGGCATGCAGTTCAAATACATTCGTCAGCATCTCCGTTTCTTCGGCATCCAGGTCGAGCGATCCACGTTCGACATTCTCCTCAATAATTTTTTCAAACGAACGACGTGAGAAGCGGGTCAGTTGATCGGATGCACCCCCGAAGCCTTTCAGAAGCAGCTGCGAGATCCACCCAACCAGGAGAACGAGCGGGAAGAGTGCGGTATAGGTGACGATGAGAGGGATGGCAAGAAAGAAGACGGCCCGATTTGCCGTCTCCCGCATAATGGTCTTCGGCAGGATCTCCCCAATCAGCAGAACCACAATTGCAGCGATTAGTGTCTGAACAATCAGCTGTGGGCTCTCGCCTGCGATATATCGGGACAGCGGCTCGGCCAGAACGAGTGCCATGGCGGTTGAGAAGATGACCAGCGCAATGTTATTGCCGACCAGTGTGGTGGTTAGCAGTCGAGCCGGAGATTCAGAGAAAAAGGTCACCAAACGCCCAAGGACACCGCGGCGGCGCGCATGCATTTCGACACGGAGACGGTTCGCGGCCACGAATGCGATTTCTGCACCGGAGAAGAACGCACTCAAAAAGAGGGTGCTGATGATGACGGAGAGGGCCATGCGTGATGCAGGCAATCAGGTGCGGGATCTGGATTGCAGGATGGCCGGTACCTCCCAGTCGTTTTCACTTTCTTCGGGTCCGAATACGGATTCAATCTGGGAGACTGATGCTTCGGTCTCCTCTACTTCGGAGAGAAGAAGGTCTAGTTGATAGGTGATCTCTTCAGGGTTATTCAGAGTCAGAGACTGCTCGTGGATATACTTCACGACATCTTCAATTGTGGCAACCTGCGCTTCAATCATTTCCAGTTGCTCCTGGGCTTTTTTGAAGCGCTCTCTGCGGTGTTCCAGCACTTTCAGTCTGCGAAGTTTGATATTGCGGACCGGTTCTGACGCATCTTCCAGTTCCAGCTGCACGGCAGCAATCGCAGTCGTCAGCTCCTGTTCGCGCTGGCGTTGACCAAACGCGGTGTAGCGTTCCTGTTGAAACATGAGTTTCAGGCAGGAATTCATCAGGCCTTCAATCTTGGCGGTATGGCTTTCAAGGATCCCTTGGGATGCAAAACTGAACTTTCGATAATTGGCCTGCAACTCTTTTTCCAGATCTCTCAGGCGAATATAGCGGCGCTGATTGGCCCGGTTGAGCTGCCGGTACATCTCACGCTGTGTGGGAGGTTTGGCAGCAATGGCTGCATATTTGGCACGGATGATGTTTCGGAATCGCTGGTGACGCGGAATATATCCTAGCACCAGTAATTCAAAGGCGACGGTTGCGGTCAGTACCGATTGAAAGAAGGTCTCTCCGAACGGGCCTCCAACAAAACTGAATGCCAGTGCAGTCCCGGCTCCAATCGTGAGAAAGGACAGATTCCACGGATGCAGAAATGTCTCACGAGTATAGTTGATATCTCGCTCGTTCATGCGTCTTCGTCAGGTGGATTCGCTTTCATTCGGGGGCCGATGGTTTTTGCGGGGGGACCGGGAGGTTGCGGGGGCGACTTCGGGTCGGGGACGGGAGTTTTTGCTTGCGGTGTCTCGCTTTCCAGCGCAATTTCAAGGCGGGCTTCGTTCAGCGCAGTCTCTGCATCCAGTTTTGAGGTAAACGCATCCCCTGTCTCGGTTGTACTGGCCAGTGTATCCACCATCTCTCTCAGAGCACGCTGAATTGTCTGTGTTTTCCGGGCCGACGCGATTCTGCGGCGAATCTGCTTCCGCTCTCGAAGTTCTTTGAGATACTTTTCTTTCAGACGTGCGCGCTCCTCTTCAGGCATTACGATGCGTCCCTGTTACGTGTACGCCCCATTGTCTTTTCCTCACTGCTATTCTCATCTGTATCAATACGTCCGGAATCCGTCGAGGATTCAGAGAGCCCCATTTCGAGTTTCATCTGGTTGACCAGTTCGGCCGCGCGAAGATCTTCGGCTTCTTCATCCAGACGGATCGCCTGAAGGTCTACGGAATCCATCGCAACCTCAATGCGTGCCTCATTCTTCGCCGTTTCCTGATCCAGACGCTGGATCATTTCATCGTGTGTCTGATCAATTCCGCCGACTTCAAATTTTTCCAGTGCATCGGCAACATTTGCCTGCCATTTTGCACGCTCGCTTGCACGCAGAGCTTCCTGTGCGGCATCAATTTTCCGTTGGCGTTCCCGCATGAATGCTTTCTTCACCTGCTGCGCTTTATCGTAGGCGGCCGTTGCATGGGCCAGTTGTTCCTGGGCTTTTGCGAGATTTTCCTGCGCGGTTTCAAACCGGACGGCGTGTTGTCGTGCAAGATCCTCTCTTCCGCCCTGAATGGCAGATTTGATTTTTGACCGGAGCGTGTTTACCTCGGACTGGAGGCGCTTGACCTCTTTTTGAAGGAGGATGACATTCGCTTTCACGGTCGCAATATTCTCATTCATTTTCGGGACCTGATCATTCAGTTCCCGGATATTTTGTTCCAAAATGAGCCTGGGGTTCTCCAGAGAGGAGATAGCACCCCCGAAAATTGATCGTACTGCGCGTTTAAATCGGATCCAGAGAGACATGTTAAAACAGATTAGCTGGGTGGTAAGATACCTAATTTTGTGAGATTAAATGCGATCTTCACGAATTTGACTCCCATCCCGCAAAAGTGAGGCGATCAAGGAGGACCTGCGGTTTATCAACAGGGGTTTTTGAGAACGTAAAAGCACTGTAAATCCTACGCGCAACCTCCTCAGACTGATCCGTCTTTCGTGTATAGAAACTTGCGAGCGGTTGACCGGGCGCGGCTTTTTCACCTGGGCGCAGATGCAGTACAATTCCGGCTTCGGGATCAATCTCGTCTGTAATCACAAGTCGGCCCACTCCGAGGTCGTTCCCGATTTCTGCAAGCGTGAAGGCATCTACATCCCGGATGTATCCACTGATGTCCAATGGAACCGTAACCGTTTGCGGCTCCAGGCTGCGCATACGGAGTGCGGGATCATGGATGACCGCAGGGTCGCCCCCCTGGGCTTCCACAATCTGTGCGAGAAAATTCAGTGCATGTCCAGACTGTACCGCAGCATGTGCCATTTCTTCACCCTCTTCGGGGGATTCGGCCAAATCTGCGAGCGCAATCATTTCGCCGCTCAACTTCAGCGATAATTCAAGGACATCCTGAGGGCCTTCACCCTGCAGGCAGCGGATTGATTCTTCCACCTCCAGCCAGTTCCCGATGGCATTTCCGAGGGGGATATCCATATTGGTGAGCCAGGCAATTGTGCTCATCCCAAAATGCTCCCCGACACCCACCAGGGTCTCTGCCAGTTCCCGTGCCTCTTCGCCTGTTTTCATGAAAGCCCCGCGGCCGAGTTTCACATCAAGCACTAATCCGTCAATGCCTTCGGCCAGTTTTTTGCTTAGGATGGAGGCGGTAATGAAGGGGATAAAGTCCACACTTGCCGTGACATCCCGCAGGGCATACAGCTGGCGGTCCGCCGGGGCAATCTCCTTGGTTGCGCCAATCATTGCAACGCCTAGTGCACGGATCTGGCGGTAGATGTCATTGATTTGCAGGTTTGTACGAAATCCAGGTATGGACTCCAGTTTATCGAGCGTCCCACCGGTATGTCCCAGACCCCGGCCGGAGATCATCGGGACACAAACCCCGCAGGCACCGACAATTGGAGTGAGGATGAGTGAGATTTTGTCGCCGACTCCACCGGTGGAGTGCTTATCAATGACGGGCGAGGAGACGGCCGAGAAGTCCAGGATCCTCCCTGAATTCAGCATGCACTGGGTCAGGGTGATCGTCTCACTGAGGGCCATGCCGCGCAACTGTGCAGCCATCAGAAACGCCGCCATCTGGTAGTCAGGGATCCGCCCTGCGGTGTACCCTTCAATCAGATATTGAATCTCAGCCGATGAGAGTTCTAAGCCCTCACGTTTTTTCGTAATGATATGGATAGCATCCATGACGGTGCGAAACACAAAAGGCGAACCAGATCATGGTCCGCCCTTGAAGTACACATAGATTTCTATTTGCCGGCTCCCTTTTTTCCGTACCTTCGATGGAATTTTTCGACGCGACCGGCGGTGTCCACATATTGCCGACGTCCCGTGTAGAACGGGTGATTCGTACTGTCCACATCGGAAACGTACCGATCAGATGGCATGGTGGATCGTGTTTCAAATTCGGTCCCATCTGCGAGACGCACAGTGATCGGGCTATAGTCTGGGTGAATTCCTTTTTTCATTGGTTCAAGGTCAGGTAAATACACAGCATCCGTTCAATTCTCTTACCTTGATTAGGTTCCATTCTGGAGAAGAGTTTCCGTGCGGGCGATCATATCCCGGAGTCGGGCTGCGTTTTCGAACTCCATATTTTCGGCCGCTTCGAGCATTTCTGCGGTCATTTTTTTGATTAAATCCTGCTTCTCGGTTTCGCTGAGCATTTTGATGAGAGGATCCTCCAGTTCCAGAACTGTTCCCGGTGTCTCTGCAGGCTGAACGAGCGGGGTTTGTCCTCCTGGTTCACGCTCTTCGGCGACGACCGTACCGCGTAACACATCACTTCGATCCTTGCGCACGGTCTGCGGCACAATGCCATGTTTTTCGTTATAGGCCAGCTGTTTGGTTCGACGGCGGTTCGTCTCATCCAGCATCCGCTGCATGCTTCCTGTGATCTTATCTGCGTACAGGATGATTTTACTGTTAACATTGCGTGCCGCCCGTCCTGCGGTTTGGATCAGTGCCCGGTCACTTCGCAGGAAGCCTTCTTTGTCTGCGTCGATGATTGCGACCAGAGAAACCTCTGGCAGGTCAAGCCCTTCACGAAGCAGGTTCACGCCGACTAGTACGTCATAGGTGCCAAGGCGAAGGTCACGGAGTAACTCAACCCGTGTAAGGGCGTCAATGTCGGAGTGAAGGTAGCGTGACCGGATCCCGAATGATTCCAGATAGTCGGTCAAATCCTCCGACATCCGTTTCGTCAGGGTGGTGACCAGAGTTCGTTCTCCGCGCTGGTTTACACTTCGAATTTCTTCGAGAAGGTCATCAATCTGATGTTCACTGGGACGGACAAGGACAGGTGGGTCGGGGATCCCGGTCGGGCGAATGACCTGCTCCACAAACTCGCCTTCCGACTTGATGAGTTCATAGTCTCCCGGGGTTGCACTCATAAAGATGGTCTGGTACTGCCGCTCTTCATACTCTTCAAAGGTCATGGGGCGGTTGTCCAGTGCGGAGGGAAGTCGGAAGCCATGTTCAACCAGTGTGAGTTTGCGGGCGCGGTCTCCGTTGTACATAGCCCGCACCTGCGGGATCGTTGCATGGCTCTCGTCCACGATAAGAAGAAAATCATCTGGAAAATAATCCATCAGGCAGTATGGACGCTGCCCCTCCGCTAATCCGGTCATATGGCGGCTGTAATTTTCAATTCCGGAGCAATAGCCCAGTTCACGAATCATCTCAAGGTCAAAGAGAGTGCGCTGCTCCAGACGCTGGGCTTCCAGCATTTGATTTCTTTCCCGGAGCACTGCCAGACGCCATTGCAGTTCTTTTTCAATGGCAGCAGCGGCGCGATTCACCTGCTCTTTCGGGGTTACAAAAATGCGGGCGGGATAGACGGTCAGGGCCTCGTGTTCCTGTTGAAGCGCCTCTCCGGTAAGAGGATGGATTTTGGTGATCTGTTCAATCTCATTTCCCCAGAAGACGATCCGGTACGCAATATCTTCGGCATAGGTGGGGTAAATATCCACCGTATCCCCACGCACCCTGAATGTCCCGGGTTGCAGATCCTTATCATTGCGTACATAGAAAATTCCGATTAACTGCAGGAGCAGGTCCCCACGCTCAATCTCCTGTCCGGGAACAAGCTGGACAATCTGGGATTGATATTCCTGGGGAGAGCCCAGGCCGTAAATACAGGATACACTGGCGACCACAATCACGTCGGTGCGTCCGGATACCAGGGCACTGGTTGCCCGTAATCGGAGTCGGTCTATGCGGTCATTAATGGAGAGATCTTTCTCAATATAGGTATCGCTGTGCACGATATAGGCTTCGGGTTGGTAGTAATCGTAATAGGAGATAAAGAACTCAACGGCATTCTTCGGGAAAAACTGACGAAACTCGGCATAGAGTTGTGCGGCCAGGGTTTTGTTGTGGCTCATGACCAGAGTTGGTCTCCCGATATTTTGAATTACATTGCTGATGGTGAAAGTTTTCCCGGATCCGGTCACGCCGAGCAGCGTCTGATGCTCTTTTCCTTCAGCGAGCCCTTCGGTGAGTGCTTTGATTGCACCAGGCTGATCTCCGAACGGTGCGAACGGGGCACACAACTCAAACGGGCGCCGGGAAAGTGGAATAGACATCGGTTCGGTCAACAGAAACGGGTTTGGACGGTACAAGCAAAATTAAGGCACGGTCTTATATTTAAGGCCAGCCTCTTCATTATATCCGGTCTACCATCATGACAAGTCGTTTTTCTATCATCATTCTCCTGACCGCATTTGCATTGCCGGTCAAAGGACAGACCCTTCAATGGGAAGACTTTGATCCTGTTTCTACGCTTGTGGTGGAAGAAAATCCAATTACGAAAGCAAAATATCATTTTGTGGATGCGCATGGGCATCAGTGGCGGATTGGCACTGCATCGGAGGAGGAAATAGGTACGTTAATTCAGGCGATGGATGACCTGAATTTAACAACCATGGTCAATTTAAGCGGGGGCAGCGGGGACGATCTTTTACAAAAGGTCACGAATACGGACCGGTATGCCCCGGGCAGGTTTGTACATTTTGCGAATATTGATTTTTCGAAGATTGATGATCCTGAATTTGGTGAGGCTGCCGCGGCACAGCTGGAGATGGATGTCCAGAATGGTGCTGCGGGGCTCAAAATATTCAAAAATCTGGGTATGAGTATTTTTTACGCGAATGGGGACCGGCTGCGTACGGATGATCCGCGTCTGGATCCAATCTGGGCAAAGTGCGGAGAGTTGGGCATTCCCGTACTGATCCATACTGCAGACCCGTCACAATTCTGGCTTCCCCATGACCGGTTTAATGAACGCTGGTTTGAATTAAAGGAGCGTCCGGGACGAAAACGTGAGGCGGAACCGTCATGGGGAGAACTGATTCAGGAGCAGTGGAATGTATTTCGGAAACACCCTGAGACGATCTTTCTGAATGCGCATCTTGGCTGGTTAGGAGGGGATTTGCAGCGATTGGGTGAACATCTGGATGAGTTTCCCAATGTCTATACCGAACTAGGAGCTGTGGTCGCAGAACTAGGCCGGCAGCCGCATACGGCCAGAGAGTGGCTCATCAAGTATCAGGATCGTGTACTGATGGGCAAAGATTCCTGGAATGCCGCCGAGTATCATACGTATTTTCGCATCTTTGAAACCGCCGATGAATTCTTTCCCTACTATCGGAAGCGGCATGCCTGGTGGAGGATGTATGGACTGGATTTACCGGACGAAGTATTGCGCAAGGTATACTACAAGAATGCCCTTCAAATTATTCCGGCAATTGATAAAAGCCTGTATGATGCGGACTGGAATACGGCGCATGTTCCTGCTGAGGAGCCCCGCTTGAGCCCGCTTCAACTGGTGCGTACGCAGGTGGGAGATGTCTATGTGAAGGTACACTACAGTTCGCCGCGCAGGCGGGGACGTGAGATCTTTGGAGATCTGGTCCCCTTCGGAGAACTTTGGCGCACCGCGGCCAATGAGTCCACCGAAATCACATTGACGGGGGATATGCAGGTCGGGGATCAGGAATTAGCTGCAGGAACGTACTCACTCTTCAGCATCCCGGATTCGACCCGGTGGACATTGATTTTTAACCGTGGACTAGGCCAAAACGGGATCGGTCAGTACAGTGAAGAGGAGGATGTGTTACGGGTCAGCGTTCCGGTTATTCCGCTGGACGCGGTTCGGGAGGCATTTACAATTTCGTTCGAAGAAAATGAGGGGGGTGTGGATATGGTGATTGAGTGGGATCAGACCCGGGTGGAGCTGGTTCTGAGCGCATTATAGTTCAAGGTGCCCCATCGCGACACGGCATCAGGCAGTGCCCTGCCCTTTTGGGGGGATCGTGTCGGATCATTGCGGGAATCGGCGCGTAGCACCGGCGAAATCTAATCCTACGCCCATGACACGCACCATTGCAGCATTGAGCATTGCACTGGTGATCGCCGCAGGAACGCAATCGAAAGCGGAAGCCCAGTCCGGGATGACCGTAGAGACCGTGTACCTTTTTCTGGCAGAGGAAGAATTTGAGGAAGAAGAAAGTGACGGCGATCATTACTACAGCGCAAGTTACAGGCTCAATGAGATTACATGGGCCGCATGGGAACGGGGAACGGTGATGGTCCAAAAGTGTGCACAGGAGGAGGGAGCCAGCGCCGCGAGGCGGGTACTGCAGACAGGGATGCCTGCAGACATAGACCCGGATGCACAACGGCTTTTATGCAAACCATTGGGGCCGGACATGGACTTTCACTGGTCACAATATGGCCTGTTCTCCGTCACTCATGATCGTGCTGACGCGGGCAGTTCGCGCATTCAGGCAAGGCAGGAGTTACTCGTGGAGATTGCCCTGTTCCCCATCCTTCGTGTGACCATCATCGCCCCGGCGTACTAGCGAATTGAAGGCCCAGACATATCCCCGGCAACACACCGTGACCATCTCTGGCAGCCTGTGGATAAAGTATCTTTTTGGAGACCAAGTCGTCGGAACTGCGAATTTCGGCATAAATTCTCTTTTGGGCCCATTTGAGTGCAAAATATTCTCACGAACGCTCTAGAGGTCGCAAAATTGCTCAAAATGTGCAATTCTGGTATCCTTATGAGGTTGTCTAGGGACAACTTAGGAATGGTGTCAATGACGACTAAGATAAGGGTTGGGTTGGGACATTAAAATTTACAATGGAGAATTGGTGCATTGAGGCGAAGCAGCTAGCTGCGAAGCCGGGATGCACCAATTTGTTTCCACGATTTTCAGCCCCGTCTGATTCGTTCCGATCACATCCAGTCCCTCACAGGCAGGTCGCGTACTGTAAGAAGTCTTGGTCTCATTGATCACGCAGAGCACCGTATCCTTCCCCCGCATCCGCTTGGTCGTTTGCACGCGGTGGGGGCCAGCTCCCCCGGGGGCATGGCCTCCGTGCCGGGACGTTCAAGAAATCGGTAATAGCCGGCTACGGCGGAACGAATCATCTCAATAGTTTTCGTGACCGGTTTTTCCAGACTGCGACTCAGCAAGCCCACACTCTTCCAGACGATCTGTCCGAGCCTTATGCTCCAAATCGGCCGCGCCAAAGTCCTGCACGGCCCATTGATCTGCATCCAGTCCCGTGCCGAGTTCCAGTATCGGATAAATCGGTGCAGCGGGCAGCCCCAGTTGCATTCTCCACTCAGAAGAGAACTCTTACATAAAGATCGCCTTCCTGCTCCGCGTGCATGGATTCGCGGGAGCAGGCCGCCCCTGCGTCTGCCCCACCCGGTGAAAACCCGCCGCCGTAAAATATGGGAATTATATCCATAAGTAACAATGAGGGGAACCTTTCCCATTCAGGTGGATAAAATGGATACAATCGGGAAGGGTAGTGCCTCCCCGATTGCCTACACAATATCATCCGCTTGATGCTATGCCCGTTAAAGATTGTAAGACAAAG
>JAJECV010000039.1 GCA_022821875.1 Rhodothermales bacterium | reverse complement strand
AAAATCAGACCGAGCGGACTCTGACAAATCGTGACCGGAACTCCCAATTCCACCTCCTTCGGACGAGACTTCCCCTTGCGGATCCAGCGCGTATGCGGGGCGTGTAACGAGTAAATCTTCTCCTCATTCGGGATATCCTCGCCTTCCACTAAACGTCGCCGAACCTGATCGTGAAGCTTCAGGGCCTGTTCGGAGAGGATTTGAAGTTCCTGCGCCCACTCCGAGTCGGGAAACCGCTTCTGGATCAATTCCAACTGTATGAGACACTTGTTGATGCGGAGCATGCAGAGATCCAGATACGATAGAACTGCCTCCGGATTGGATCTGCACTTCCTTGTGGTGCTCACCACCAGGTAGGCCGCATACAAGGATTTCCTCAGATGAGCGAGTTGTCGCCATCCCTTCAGACTACAGATCTGCCGCAACTCCAGGACCTTCCAGGCTTTGTACGAACGCCGCAATAATTTCCATGTGGCATCATGAAGCAGGCGAACATCGGTGGGAAAGCGAACATTGGTTTCCACCACATACGAATCGCAACTCCCTTGTTCGGGAGTTGCCTTTGAATTGGCCATCAGGTTGTAGCCCATCTCCACCACGATCTCATTGATCTGCTGCCAACTCTCCTCGCTGATCAAACCCACATTTTGGGTGATCGTCTGCCGCTTGAAACGGAACTTATTCTTGTGCTCGGTTTCCACTTGCAGCATAATCCGCAAGTTTTCGTGCTGATTGGACAATTCGGTCACCAGATCAAACGTCGCTTTCATGGATTGCTTCAATAGCAACAGCACAAGAATGCTCCAATAGGTCATCCCTGGACGGCCGGTGTCTTGACGGATCCCTTTTCCCACCTGCCCCTGGATGATCTTTAAGATCCGATATCGGATCTCCGGCCGCACCCAAATCGCCTGCAAGGCACGCAGAACGCGGGGAATATGGTCACGGGAATCCGGGTCAATCACGATGTCCTCAATTGGAACGGTTAAAAAAGTGGGTTCTCTCCACCATAGGTTTCTCATGGTAAAAAAAGATAAACGAAGATTTTGGTAATTTGAGCCTCGTTTCTCATGGAAACCGGCCCTGTGGCTGGTTTGAACGCACCATTGCAAGATTTATTCTCATTTTTGTCAAGATTTTTGAAAATTCTTCCCACTGACCATTGTAAATCTGTACCAAAAATGCTAACGGAAAAACTCGCAAAGAAGCAATCTAAAACCACATTCTATCGAATCAGTTGCTAAAATTTGATATTCACATCCAAACACTAAGTACTCTTGCGATACAATGGAGCTGCTCTTTGGGGATACCCCTTGCCCTGTCCTTATAAAACCAAATCCGTTTTTCTCTTCCCGCTTCAATTACCGCATCTAGTCCCTCCATTGTCATCTGCCCATCAATTGCGCTCAACTGGTAGGCGGCGACCTGTGCCTAGGCTGTAACATGCTGTACCCAGCCATGGGTATCCTGTGCAATGGTGGCAATTCAGTAGGCGGGATCCCCCTTTACACTGCCATCTTTCAGGAGCCAGACAACACCTAGTCCACCGGCCATAAGGATGACGCGGCGGGGCAATTCGCCGTTATGAAACCCTTTGAGGAGGGTCTTTGCAGCACTGAACCGACCACGAGGATCACGGGGAATATCCTCCAGCAGCCTTTGCGCCTCGTCCAGCACGAGCAACAGTGGTTTCGCTTCTTCCTGCAGTATTTCTACGGCCAGAGGCGGCGGGTGGGGGATTCGGGACATGCGTAACAGGATCTCCTGTAAGATTGCGTCCTCAGATGTTTCTTTCTCCCCGCTCCATCCAAGTTCCTGCAGTAATAGGCTGTGTCCAGAATACTGCCCGGACTAGTATCCGCTATCTTCCATCCTCGTTCCCTGGCGAGCCGAGCACATTTGGCGAGCAGGGCGGTTTTGCCCGCACCCGGGGCCGCCTGAATTAGAATTATAGTTCCATACTTCTTCTGGGCGTTCACCAATTCCAGACGTTTCTGGAAGTTGTCCAGTATTTTTTTTGGGGGAATTATATACATGAGTGCCCATGGGCACCATGTTCTTTTTGGTGCTTCATCACCCGTTGTCCGGTTGCAGGCTTGCGCTCCGCAATGACAGGTCAACCACAGGCTCCACAACCCGTTCGGCACAATTCGTGCCAGGACGCCATCCCCGACGCCCGGATATTTACGGACGCATTTGTGTCCGCATTCGTCTGGTACCCGCACGCGAGACATAGAAACTCGGACTGCTTTTGCCGATTCTTTGCGTTCACACAGGAACACTTGCTGCATGTCTGCGATGTATAATGCGGGGGTACCTTGATCACCACGCCTCGCTCCCGCAGGAACTGCTCCAGTATCGCCCATCCTGTTCCCAGTATCAAGCGGTTCAGTCCTGCTTTCTGCTTCACATTCCTGCCCGGATTCTCCACCGTTCCTTTCGCGCTTGCGGTCATACCCTTGGTTTTCAGGTCTTCCAGGATTACAAGCGTAGAGATTTCGGTGATTGATAAGGCAATATGACGCAAGTCATTCCTTCGGATGTTCTTGATCTTGCGTTCATGGCGTGCGATGGTTTTCTTTA
>JAJECV010000027.1 GCA_022821875.1 Rhodothermales bacterium | reverse complement strand
CTTCTTCCACCATCCTTGGATCTACGGAAAGTTGCGCCTGCACTGGTGGATCCGAATCATTATTGATAATCGTAATCTCTTCCGAAAAAAGACTGCCAGATTCCACTCCTTCGGGCAGTTCATCCTCCACAATTGCCACTGCAAACGTCTCATCTTCCTCGTAGAAATCATCATCAATCGTGTGCAGATCACCCACCCCCGCTAACTCGCCTGCCGGGATTATGATAATCGGAAGCGGACGATAGTCATCGGCTGTCGCCGGATAGGGAGCAACGGGAATGTACTCTAGGGGAATCTCAACATCACTGGACTGCTCCAGCGAAATCGTTGCCGTAATTCTAACGGAATTCCCTTCCTCCACATGTTTAGGAAATGCCGCCAATGTCACCGTGGTGGACACTGGTTCATCGTTATCTTCTATCGTGAGTGTATGGATATTATCACTCCCCACTGTATATCCCGTTTGGGATGTCAGAATGAGTTCTATCGTCTCGTCCTCCTCTATCACATCGTCATCTATAATCGTTATCGGGATATCCACTGAGCTTAACTCAGCAGCCACAAAAACATTCCCTGAATTCGTAATTCTATAATCCGTGTTTTCCACTGCTGAGCCACCCAGATCGTAACTCAATGATAAACCTTCCTCAGGTGAAGCATGACTGAGATTTACCGTCACATTGTGTATACCGATACCTTCATCTACACTGGACACATTTGACTCGAAAGTAACCTCAATGTCATACCAAGGTGGTGGTGGAGGCGGCAAATCCTCTTCTGTCTCAACAATGTGTACATCAATACAAAGCATTGCATTATCACCACATTTCAACACGGCAGTGTCTCCGAAAGCAAGGGCATTCGGCTTAAATCCAGGGGTAACGTAATCCTCAGACTCTACAACAATAAGCCAACCAATATCGTCCTGCCCACAAGTCTTTATTCCAGCGTAAGACCCGTTGGCGAAAGTGATCTCTGGTGATCGAAGCACCCATCCGGTTTCCACTGAAATCTGTGGATTCTGACACTGGGTAAGCTGCCCTGTATCGGGATCCCCCACATCATTGATACCCTTTACAAGCCACAATACTCCCGTTGAGTTCGTAACCTCCGTCCAAACTGCATCGTCATGTGACTGATATTCCCACCAAGTCTGTCCAGAAACAGAACGTGACACCACCCCGAGGGTAACCGTGCCTAGCGACAGTAACAGAAAAAAGCGAGCAGATAGAAAAGTATCCATCATCCAAGTCCCTTACCTCACATCGGACTTTTTTGAACCTTCAATTATTTCCTCCCAACCGATGCAGCACATCAAAGACGTTGGACATGTCACGAAAAACAATACGCCTCCCCCCTTTATCCCCATCGGATTCCATGATTCTATACTGCCCCCTGAGAAACTGCAAGATAAGTATTGCCATCCTGAAAAACATTCCAAACTGCACCTTCAACTCACTTTTGTGGACTAACGACTGACCTCATGCCAGGATACGACTTCAAGTTGGAGCCTCTTGCAAAACCCTTGATCTTGAGGATTTTTATTCACCTGAACGCACCCAGGCGCACTTTTTAGCCTAGATTGTTAGTTTTGCAAGAACCTCGTTGGTTCACCGAAAAAAACTACTCCGACCAATGAAAAAAAGATTCTGCATGGCCTATATCTCGTGCAGAAGTGTAGTTTGCTCTGATAGTGGTCTTCGTCCGGTTGAGCAAATCTGCCAACCTGCGAAATGACCCAATCATGGATATTGATGAAGTTTGGATCCATGGCCGGCCCAGAAAGAGATGCCTAGTAGTACCAATTCAAACGGAAAACCCAGGTAATCGTACCAGTTATCGGCGGAAAATACAATACACCATCATGAGCATACACAGAAATGAACTGTCGGGGTGGCGGGATTTGAACCCACGACCTCTTCGTCCCGAACGAAGCGCGCTACCGGGCTGCGCTACACCCCGAAGTCGGGTACTAACGCGTAGCGGCCCTCCAGGATCCACAACCATTCCCCTTCGATGGAGAAACTGAACCTGCCAAGTTACGATTATACGTTGCGGACCCAAAATAAACAAAGAGTAATCCTGGATCCGATCCGGAAACGCTTTGTACCGCTGACTCCCGAAGAATGGGTACGACAGCACTTCGTCCAGTATCTCATTCGGAATTTTGGAGTCCCTCCTGCATTAATTGGCATTGAGGTATCCATACCAATACAGGATCGTTACTATCGGGCGGATATTGTCGTCTACAACCGGCAGATTCAACCCGTAATGATTGTGGAATGTAAAAGGCCGTCTGTTCAGCTTACTCAGAACACATTCGATCAGGTTGGGCATTACAACATCGCACTTAAAGTTCCCTATCTTGCAATTGCCAACGGGATGATGTACTATTGCTGCGTCTTTGATCAAATCAATCGCAGTTATCGTTTCCTGGACGAGATTCCACACTATCAGACCCTAATCCTTCCGATCAATGCTAACCAGTAGTACCCATAGCAAAGAAATTGGTGTAGCCGACCTGGCACTCGCAATGGCATCATCTCTTTGCAGAAACGTTCATGACCGAAAGGCAATCCTAAAAGGCGACCGGACACCGGTTACAATAGCAGATTACGGAAGCCAAGCCGTCATATGTCGGATCCTGCAAGAACATTTTCCTGATGATCCAGTCATGGCGGAAGAGGACAGTTCACTCCTGCAAACGTCCCTGTCACCAGAACTTCAGCAGGAACTCGTAAAGCAAATCAACCTTATCCATCCATGTACCACATTAGAAAGTGCTATGGAATGGATTGATCGGGGGAACACAAAAACATATTCGGATCGATTCTGGACATTGGACCCCGTTGATGGCACCAAAGGATTTCTGCGTGGGGATCATTACGCCATTGCTTTGGCGCTGATCGAAGACGGGGAGGTAGTCGTCTCCGGAGTTTCATGCCCCAAAATGGATTCAGACAATTGCATGGCTGCAAAGGGATGCGGAGCCGAACTGAATCATCGCCCCCTGCAGGCAAGTGCGCTTCGCACGTTTTCCTCTGTGAGAGTTTGTCAGGGTGTGGAATCCAGCCATAGCGCACATGGAGATGCGCAGAGAGTCGCGGACCATCTTGGGATTGGTTCACTGCGCATAAAAGTAGATAGTCAGGCAAAGTATACAGTTGTCGCCCGTGGAGATGCAGAGATCTATTTACGTCTGCCTACACGCAAAGATTATGTGGAGCGTATTTGGGACCATGCAGCGGGTGCTCTTTTGGTGACGGAAGCCGGGGGAAAAGTGACCGATTGCAGAGGGAATGAATTGGATTTCAGCTGTGGACAAGGATTGGAAAACAACTATGGGATTGTGGCGACAAATGGCAGAGTCCACGACGAGATCATTGATGCCCTGAAGGCACTCAACATTGGGCAGTCAAGAGACTGATTGAACTTTGAGACAGTAGGGCGCGGATCACAGGGCATTTTCAGCCGGTATCCAAGATCTATGGTCATCCGCCATCACCTGCACAAATTGACCGTCCATATCGATGATCCTGACTTCGACGGTTTGGCGATGTTTCTTTTTTGAAAAACCCCGTTTCCGTGCTCTATGAGCGGATTTTTCATTTATCCCATTTGTAGTGTTCAGCGCCCTTGGATATCTGGCATATATTCCGTATCTTTGTATCCTCATAAAGCCCTATAGTGCCAGACGGTGTTCTTCAAGGAAGGAATAATCCCCGAAACACGACATTCGGATCGTGTTTCCTGATTCAAGATTCACCCCCAGAAGGGGGACA
>JAJECV010000088.1 GCA_022821875.1 Rhodothermales bacterium | reverse complement strand
AACCGTGCAAGGTTTGAAACTCAAGTCCTGGACTGGTCATGTCCAAAATCAAAGACCTGTGACGATTACGTCCAAATCTTTAACTCCTTTGACCTTAAAACGAAACACCTGGTTACGCGTCCCTTATAATATACAGGGGGCGGTTTTTTGTTGTTTGATCCACTCATCTGTGACATCCGGTGCCCACGCCAGTTTCCCGTGTACTTGCTCAATCGCCTGCAGTGCGGCATCGATGTCGTCATACCACCTGCCCTGTAATACGCGACCAGACGGAAGTGATCTAAAAACCGCATACTGCTTCTGGATTGCACCAAAAGCGATTGTGTGGGGGTAGAGGACTTGTATCCGTCCGAAAATCCATATAGACTGACGATGTTCGTGTCTGGAGTTGGGGGGCATTCAATGGAAATTACCGGAATCTATTTTCCGGCGGTTTTGAGGCACAATTGGCCGGATCGGCAGGCGGGATAAATTTTCTGCATCTCCCCTTAGGTCAACAAATGTCAAAGAGACTGGGCGGTTTGACACTTGCCCGGTTAATTGCCGCAGATGAGCAGGGGCTTCTATACATGAGAGTGCCCAGCGAGCGATACGAGACGAAAAACCTGCATGACATCCATCAACATATAGTCGATTTTACGCTTCCAATTCTATTATATGTTTTCCCGCCCCCTTTTTCTGAAATATATATTTCGCAGAATACTCTCATCCGGTTATATGGCAGGCGCTGACTGCATGACAAAATTCTATTTCAGAATATTCTACGAGGGATCTGAATCATGAGGGAATCCGTCCGATCTATCCGGCCAGGAAAAAAGTACCGTAACGCGCCGGCATCTGCTGTATGATTGAGGACTGGATTCCTCGGAGCCCAGACCAGATTATATAGGATCCCTTGACTGCAATTCGGAAATTCCGCAAAACATATAATCATGCCGGCATCCCCTCTTTAATTATATGCCGTGAACCTCTCTCTGTCTTTGTGAAAAAATAATATATGAGGCGGGCCGGATCGGCTTTTTTCTGCTTTTCTGATGAAAAACGACGCCTTTCCCCTGAGATATGCTAGGTTTATTCACGGCAACCGTTATCTTTTGAGGCATTCCATCCGGTACTCTGTCCAGATGGATGTAATTTGTGAAGCATTAACAACCGTAAATACGATGAATCGCGTGATCTGGGCTTCCATTGTCGCTGCACTCGGCGGCTTACTCTTTGGTTTTGATACAGCTGTAATCTCAGGAGCGGAGGGGGCGCTTCGGGATTTGTACGATCCGACCTATCAGCGTCTCAGTTCCGTTTTCGGAAGCCCGGCCTTCTGGCATGGTGCGCTGGTTGCCAGCGCACTGGCGGGGACGATTATCGGATCACTGGCTTTTGCGAAACCTGCGGACCGCTATGGACGCCGTCCGATGCTGATGGTCATGGGGCTCCTGTATCTCGTATCGGCACTCGGGAGCGCAATTGCCTGGAACGCTGAATCGTTTACCCTTTTTCGCCTGGTTGGGGGATTGGGGGTTGGCGGAGCATCGGTGGTTGCCCCTATGTACGTTGCCGAAATTGCGCCCGCCCGTATGCGGGGACGACTTGTCGCCATGGTTCAACTCAATATTGTACTGGGAATCCTGATCGCCTACCTGTCTAACTATATCATTGCATCCTTTGCACTGGGCGCGGCAGAATGGCGCTGGATGTTTGGCGTGGAAGCGGTTCCTGCACTTGCTTTCACACTGTTACTCTTTACCAATCCCAGGAGTCCGAGATGGCTGGTGGCGCAGGGGCGTGATGATGAAGCCGAGGGCGTACTGCAGGAGATCGGGGGAAGCGGGTTCAATGTGACCAAAGAACTCAGTGCAATCCGCACATCGCTAGTGGAGACGCGTGATCACCTCAGGGAAAAGTTTTTTCAGAAGAAGTATCTAAAACCGATTCTTCTTGCAATCGCAATTGCAGCGTTCAACCAACTCTCTGGAATCAATGCACTCATCTATTATACCCGCAGGATCTTTGAAATGGCCGGGGCATCCGGTACCTCTGCACTGCTCCAGTCGGTGATTATTGGCGGGGTGAACCTGTTGATGACGGCAGCGGCGCTCATAGTCATTGATAAACTGGGTCGCAGGAGACTGATGCTCGTGGGGGCGATTGGGTATATTGTAAGTCTAGGGGCCACCGCAATTGCTTTCTATACGGATACAACGGGCCCCGTAGTTCTGGCAAGTCTCATTGTATTTATCGCATCTCATGCATTTGGGCAGGGGGCCGTGATCTGGGTATTTATCGGGGAGATTTTCCCCAACAGTATCCGGGCACGGGGGCAAAGCCTTGGCAGCTTTGTACACTGGATCATGGCCGCAATTATTTCGCTGACCTTTCCGATGATTGCCGAAATATCCGGGGCGCATATTTTTGCTTTCTACGCAGTCTGCATGATAGGGCAGCTGCTGTGGGTCATTTTTGTGATGCCGGAAACGAAAGGAATTCCCCTTGAAGAAATGAACAAGAAATTAGGGATCAGGTAGCCGCAAAATGCTTTCTCTACTCGACTTTGTTGTAATTGTCGTTTATCTCGTCGGGATTGCAGTTCTGGGTATCCGACTGGGGGGGCGCCAGCGCTCCACCGAGGATTACTTTCTGGGAGGGAGAGATCTTCCCTGGTGGGCCGTCTGTTTTTCGGTTGTTGCAACGGAAACCAGCACCTTAACGATCATTGGGGTCCCTGCTGTTGCCTACGGAGGGACGATGACCTTCCTGCAACTTACAGGCGGATACCTTGTGGGGCGTATTGCGGTCAGTTTGCTCTTCCTGCCACGTTACTTTAAGGGGGAGATGAATACGGCTTACGCCTATCTCGGCAAACGCTTTGGTAACCGTATGCGTTCTACGGCATCGCTGACGTTTATGGTGACCCGACTTCTGGCGGATGGCGTACGCCTGTTTGCGACGGCCATCCCGATCAAGGTGATTGCGGATTCTGCTGGGATGAGTTTTATGGGGGAGCCAATTTCCTACTTCCAGATTATTCTTGTTCTTGGTGTGATCACCGCGATTTATACCATGGTGGGCGGCATTCGGGCGGTGATCTGGATTGATGTGGTGCAGATGGGACTCTATCTTTTGGGAGGGCTGCTCTGTGCGATTCTTCTGGTCAATGGCTTGCCGGACAATTGGGTTCAAATGGCAGTACAGGAAGGCAAGTTTACCGTGATTGATTTTGGAATGGACGGCTCGTTTACCGATTGGATTACCCAGCCGTATGTTGCCTTGACCGCGGTCATCGGGGGAGGGGTCTTCTCTATGGCCTCACACGGTACGGATCAGCTCATCGTACAGCGGTTACTCACCTGCCGAAATCTTAAGGACAGTCAGCGAGCATTGATTGGCAGCGCTGTTCTGGTTGCTCTGCAGTTTGCATTGTTCCTCATTGTAGGGGTATTGCTCTGGATTCACTATGGTGGGGTAACTCCTCAAGAACTGGGCTTAAGCCGCGGGGATGAGGTATTTCCACGTTACATCATTGAAGGCTTGCCTGCAGGATTATCGGGGTTACTTCTGGCTGGAATTTTGGCGGCCGCCATGAGCACACTGTCTTCGTCACTGAATTCACTGGCCTCGTCCTCCATGCTGGATCTGGTTGAACGATCAATGAAGAAATCCATCAGCGAGGTGCAGAGACTTTTGTTTTCGCGGGGTTTAACACTGTTTTGGGCTGGCCTCTTTATTGTATTTGCAAGCCTGTTTGAGAACACCGAAAACCCGGTTGTTGAACTTGGACTCGCCATTGCGTCATTTACCTATGGGGGACTTCTGGGCGGTTTCCTTCTTGGAATTATTGTCAAACAGGCGCGGGAATGGGATGCGGTAATTGCATTCCTGCTGACGATTGTAACGATGGTACTGGTTATTTTTGGGGTATGGCACAACCCGGCAGAGGGTTGGATTTTTATACTGAATCCATCGGATTCCATCATTGAAATGTCTGGACTGCGTCAAATCGCCTGGCCATGGTACACATTGATTGGGAGTGTCTTGTGCATATTTGTGGGATTCCTGCTCTCTCTTCGTAATCAATACATGGATCGTCGACCTTCATGAGACTGTCACAGAAAGTTGATAACCTGCATCTTTGGGCCACTCTTCGGAAGTTTATTACAGTAAAACTCGGCCTCTTTGTGGTGCTGGTGGTCTTGACTACTCTGGCATTCAAGCAGGGAATCCGGTCTGAGGCATTTTTTTCAGTAGGGGACAGGTGGCAGAAGGAAACTCTGGTTGCTGAGTTTGAATTCCCACTCTACAAATCTGCGGACTCTTTGCAGGCAGAGCGTCAACGTATAAGGGATTCGGTTGAACCGATATTCTATACCTATCCGGATGCCCGGCAGCAGACGCGTATCGCCGTTGATTCCATTTCGGCACTGCTGGATACGGCATTTGACGCGTATACAAGTTATCTGATTGGGGCGAGGCGGGATACGATTGCAGCGGGGAGTGATCCCGCATCGGTGGACTTATCCATGAGCACAATTGAGGATTCTCTGCGGTTTATGAACTTACGTCTTGATGTCCCTATTCGGCTCAGTGACCCGGTATGGCGCATGTTAGGATGGGATTATGCACGACGGAACCCTGCGATCCCAACCGCAACCCGGTCAACCTCGATGGATCCGCCGCTCTTTGAGCGTATCCTGAACGCAATTGCAGACCGGAGTCAGCGGCTGCAACTTCAGGGAGTTCTGGATATCCCGATAGATTCCATCCGTGCATCTTATCTGACGGTAAGAGATACACTAGAACAGACATTTGACCGAAGGTTACTCACGGGGGTTGTGGGGCAGCATGAAGCTCGTGAACGCATTCAAGTATGGCTTGAAGAAACCGTACTTCAAGAGGATTCTCCAATCACGTCTATCGCAATTGCCCAGTTCATAGAAGCCGTCTTCACGCCGTCACTGATCTATCAGTCTGCCCCAACCGAACTGAGGCGAAGGGAAGCAGAAGCCCAGATCCTTCCTGTACGGGGTATGGTTGCAGACGGAGAGGAAATTGTGCGCAATGGGGAATTGATCACCGAAGAGATCAAGCAAAAGCTGGATTCTTTGGAGCGGGAGCAGGGGAGCGAATTGCCGGCAGGCCAGCGGCGATTACAGTTATTGGGGCAGATACTTTTAGCGTTAACCACGATTGGAATTTTCACACTCTTTTTGAGGAATGCCCGGCCGAATGTCTATTCCAGTAATAAATCTCTGATTCTCCTTTCGCTGCTTTATGCGGGGACGGTGATTACATTTGGTGCCGTGATTCGGTTTGCACCAACCATCGAATTCATGTATGCTGTGCCGGTTGTGATTGTTTCGGTGCTGTTAACGGTAATTTTTGATTCACGTCTCGCACTTTTGGGGACACTTGCACTGGCTTTTGTGGGAGGATTTCTGCTTCATTCGGATTTTACGTACACCTGGGCAACGCTTGTCGGGGGAGCCGTTGCCACCTTCAGTGCCCGGGGGTTACGAAACCGGGGACAGCTTTTTCTTACCGCTGCGTTTGCATTTGGAGGCTATGCGCTTGCACTCTTTACAGTCTGGCTCTATGAAGGGATTGCCTGGTCGCAACTTCAGGAGTTTCTGTTGTTTGCGGGGATTAGTTCATTTTTACTCGTCACGGCCTATCCTTTCGTCTGGATACTGGAACGCGTATTTGATATCACGACGGACTTGCGTCTCCTGGAACTTTCAGATACCAATCATCCATTACTCAGGGAGTTAATGCAGCGGGCTCCCGGCACGCTCAATCATTCCATTCAGGTTTCCAGTCTGGCGGGATCTGTTGCAGATGCCGTAGGGGCCAATACGCTCCTTACACGAGTGGGGGCACTGTACCATGATGTGGGCAAACTTTCCTCGCCTGAGTATTTCATTGAGAATCAGGCAGGTACCGTGAATCTCCATGACCAGTTACCTCCGGAGGAAAGTGCACAAATCATTATCAGCCATGTGACCAAAGGTCTCAAATTTGGCGAGCGCTACCGTCTGCCCGCAAAAGTATTACATTTAATTGCCTCACATCACGGCACTACACGCACCGAATATTTTTATCAGAAGGCCGTTGAACAGAATAAAGCAAGTGGTACCGTTCTGGATGATGCTGTATTTACATATCCTGGACCGCGACCAAATTCAAAGGAGGCAGGTATTCTGATGTTAACCGATACCGTAGAAGCAGCAAGTCGTACAATGAAAGATGTGACCGGGGAGAAACTTGAAAGATTGGTTGACAATCTGATTACCCGCAAAGTCACCAGTGGTCAACTAGATGATACGGGCCTGACCTTCAGAGATATCCCTCGTATCAAGAAGGTGCTCCTTGAGCAGCTTCTTGCAATCCATCACGTACGAGTCAGCTACCCTGATGATATCAACTCGTAGTTGCCCGCAGATAGAGTCTTATTCGTGGAAGAGGCGAACGATGTGTTTAGGCATCCTGAACCGCAGGATTTTTATTCTCCTCCGGATTCCGGTCATCGTTCTGAAAAAACAACCCGGCAAGACCACTCAAGAATTTTTAGACTTTGTCCACAGGAGGTCGCAGGGCAGGGGCCTTCTTCAGGCTAGACTTCCGGTAAAAAGCACCTGGGGACAGGCAGATCTGCGACGGTTCGCAGGCCTGGTGAGGCGCTCAGTACCTGCGGGATTGCATTGACCAGAGCGGCAACGGTTGCCGTATCTCCAAAAATCCCATCTTCTACCACTAGATTAATCGGGGGATCACCATCCACGATGACCCGGTCTTCGGGCTGATCGGCCCCCACATACATGCGCAGGTCCAACGACACAACGGCTTTGTGATTCATAAAAGCCTGGGCCGTATGCTTAATTCCTGCCACGCGTCCAGATTGCACGGTCAGGTAGGGAGTCTCAATTTTCCGCTCAGAAATCACCGGTTCAAGTTCTTCCGTAAATCGTTCAATGGGCCAGCCGAGGCCATGCATGACCAGACGCAGGGATTCTACCAGGCCGATATGTCCAAAGCCTCCCTTTGCCTGTCGCTTCTGGAACGCATCTACCGTGATTCCTGCACCCACTTTCTTCTGGAGTGGTTCACGCCTCAGGCCGGCATCTACCCGCCGCTGCACCGTTACTGACCGAACGCGGGTACAGACCCCCGTTGCCACTAGCGCAAGCACATCCATTGCATAGCCGGGATTCACCCCAGTGCCAAGAATCGCAACCCCATTTTCTTTGGCCGCAGAGTCCAGCGTTTTCGTAATTACCGGATACCGATCAAAGGGGTAGGGCAATTCCTCTGTACTGGAGACAATCGCTGCGCCAGAACGAATGCATTGCAGTAGTTGCTGCTCCACTTGCGGCATAAAGGAACTCGTGGTATGAACAACAACATCCGGTTGGGTTTTGGCAAGGACGGCTTCTGCGTCGGAAGAGATGATGACATCCGAGGAAGCATCGACGAGGGATCCCAGCGTCTTGTTGGCTTTTTCAGGATCAATATCAATGGCCCCCACTAACTCTAACTGCCCAGATTGGGCTTTCTTCAGGATTAACTTTGCGGCTCCCTGCCCGATGGGCCCTAATCCATACTGGACGACTCGGATGGAACGATTTTCTCCAATGCTCATGAGTGGTCTGGTTGATTAAATGGATACCCAAAATGGGTAGGAGGATTAAAGGTCTCTTTGATGGTGCGCACGGAAACCCAGCGCATCAGATTTGGCGGCGCTCCCGCTTTATCATTGGTGCCGGATGCACGTGCTCCG
Source organism: Rhodothermales bacterium (assembly GCA_022821875.1). GTDB lineage: Bacteria > Bacteroidota > Rhodothermia > Rhodothermales > Bin80 > Bin80. The sequence goes on along the minus strand of JAJECV010000088.1, from coordinate 6,154 downwards.
CCAAATGGCTGTTGACCGACCACTGCACCAGTCGGCTTATCATTGATGTAAAAATTCCCAGCTGCGTTGCGCAGCGCCTCGCTTGCTTGGACAATAACACGCCTATCCCGGGCAAAGACGGCACCGGTCAACGCATAAGGTGATGTCTGATCAACCAGTTCAAGGGTTTTTTCAAAAGCACGGTCCTTATAGACGTAAATCGTCACCACCGGTCCAAAAATCTCTTCACGCATCGTTCGGTAGTGCGGGTCGGTGGCGACGATAACTGTGGGTTCAATGAAATATCCTTCTGAACGGCTGCACCGGCCGCCGGCAAGGATCTCGGCATCCGGTGATTTTTTTGCATGTTCAATGTAGTTCGAGATATTCTGGTAGGATTTTTGGTCAATGACGGCATTCACAAAGTTAGAGAAATCTTCAACGGTTCCCATCTTAACTTCGTTGAGCTGTTCAATTAAAGACTCCTGGATCAACCCCCATCGGGATTGAGGAAGGTAGACGCGTGAGGCGGCGGAGCATTTCTGCCCCTGATATTCAAATGCACCGCGCACGATGGCAGTGGCGACCGCATCTGGATCTGCGGATGCGTGTGCGAGAATGAAATCTTTCCCGCCGGTTTCGCCGACAATGCGGGGATAGGTATCGTAGTTGGAAATATTGGATCCAATAGTCCTCCACATATGCTGAAATGTTCCGGTTGAACCGGTAAAATGCAGTCCGGAGAAACTTGGAGATGCAAGTACAGGATCCCCAATCGCTGGGCCGGAACCCGGCACCATGTTAATCACACCTGGAGGCAGGCCTGCATCTTCAAGTAACTGATAGATAAAGTATGCTGAATAGATGGAGGTCGAGGCTGGCTTCCAGATGACGGTGTTTCCCATAATTGCTGGAGCAGCGGGGAGGTTTCCGGTAATGGAGGTAAAGTTAAAGGGAGTCACTGCAAATACGAATCCTTCAAGGGGGCGGTATTCCAGGCGATTCCACACACCTGCCGAGGAGTAGGGCTGTGCTTCATAGATCTCTGAAGCATATTCCACATTGAACCGGAAGAAGTCAATGAGTTCGCAGGCTGCGTCAATTTCGGCCTGATAGGCATTTTTGCTTTGTCCAAGCATGGTGGAGGCGTTGAGTTTATCTCTCCAGGGGCCGGCAAGGAGTTCGGCGGCTTTCAGAAAGATTGCAGCCCGGTCCGTAAAGTCCATATTTGACCATTCCTTACGGGCTTTAAGTGCCGAGTCAATGGCCTGGCTGACTTCCTTGGCTCCGCATTTATGGACGGTACCTAACAGATGGTTCAATTCGTGGGGAGGGCGGATTTCTTCTGTGTCTCCGGTGTAGACGGCATCCCCGTGAATGAAGGCCGGGATTTCTGTATAACTCTGTTTGAAATCACGCAGTGTTGCCTGAAGGGATGCACGTTCGGCAGAACCTGGAGCATAGTCCAAAACTGGTTCATTGACTGCTGCAGGAATAAGGGGTTTACTGTTATTCATTTAACGATTTTAGGTTAACGGAATGAGTAGAGAACCGGGAAATGGTCTCTATACTGTTTAGATTTTGAAATCTCTGGAATCCAATACAACTCCGCCGGGCGTGCAACGAACATTTTCAGGACAGGTTTCATGCCGCCTCAACCGTATGTATGATTTGATGTACCGGGATTAAGAAATTTGCCCATCTCTGCACTTTTGCTGAAAGGTGCAGGCATCGTGATGGATTAAGATGTCCCTGTATCTCCATTTGGATTGTCATGAGGTGGTACGTTATTCCTTTGCAGTTCAGATAAATGTCTGTTTCTCTGTGGAATACACTATGGCACGGTTTATGGACGAAAAACATCCATCTGGGAAATCAGTTCAAAAAAAAACAAATTCCTTCCTTGTGTACGTAAAATGGGGGAGTTGCTATATTCCATTGTAGTTGAGATAAAACGGAACCATGTCTACACGGGAGTGTAGCAGGATGTAGATTATCTATAGGAACATGATAAATACACTCTCAATCTCCCGGGAACTCTCCAAAGCAGGAATTAAAAGAGAGCAGGCTGAGGCCATTGCGGATATCGTTGCGAAAGCCGTTACCCATCAAAACGGAACGCTTGCAAGCACGGAATTTGTACGTACTCATATTGGTGAGGCGCAGAAAGACACGAATGACAAGATAGATGCTTTACGTGTGGAAATAAGTGAGTTGCGGAGTGATTTGGACAACAAAATCGCTTCGGTTCGTGAGGAAATAGGTGAGTTGCGGAGTGACATGAATGCCAAAATGAGCGACATGAATGTTAAAATGAGTGCCATGGATGCGAAGATCAGTGCTACCGAAACTCGGCTGGTGCGTTGGGTGGTTGGTACGGGTGCAGCTCTGGGGATTATTCAGGCACTCATTCAACTAACATGAAGGAATGTTGAGTCCTTCGTTTGGTCAAGCATTCTTATAGCATCTATCGACATTCTGAATATCCTATAAATACTACCTGATCGGACTTCAGCGATGGTCATCTCAAGCACTAGATTTGCTATCGTGGATGTCTTCACTGTCTCCGCTGACATAAAATCGTCATCTGGTGAGACTGTTGCGGAAGGGGAGGGAGAATCTGGTCCATCTTGTTAACATTGAGATGTTTTTGATCTCTAATTTGTATCTGGCATGTTACAGCTATGACCACAAGCACTGGCAAGGGCAATGCACTGATATTCGATATAGAGATTTGCCTTAACGAGAAATTTAAAACTCTCAGGTATATTCGGTCAGCAGGAATATTTTCAGTGGAATGAGTTTTCCGGTTTATGAGTCCTGTGGTTTGAAGTAGAAACTCAGTATCCCAAGATGAGGAGGACATTATTGATAGATGCATTCGTATCGGATCCTTACCTTTCCTGCATGCGCTGCACTTGACCCCTTCGATATTCGGCTTGACGGCATCGTTTCCCGTACTACAAAACAACCATCCTGCAGACCGTGTCATTTAAGATTTTTGTAGCCTGGCGATATTTGCGTGGAGCGAAGGGCGGAGAGAGTGGAAGCAAGTTTTTACGCTTCATCTCCCATATAGCCATTGGAGGGGTCTCACTAGGTGTTGCAACCCTTTTACTTGCTCTTGCTGTTGTACGCGGTTTCAGTGAAGAAATTGAAACCAAGATTACAGGGTTCGGTGCCCATGTGCAGGTTGAGAGCATCCGGCGTGCTCCGCTGAATGAAGCCTCCAAACTTATGCATCAGATTAGAGCGCATGAAGCGGTCATTTCGGTACAGCCCGTCGTGACTGAATTTGTATTGCTTCGCGGATCCAGCCAGGATATTGATGGAGTTGGAATATGGGGGACAGATCACCTTCCTGTTTATCTGAACGAAAACGTCATTCGCGGTTCCGGTGATTTTGCTCCGGCCACAATGTCTCAACTTATCGTTGGCAATCTCCTTGCCGAGAGTATGGGACTTAAAATTGGCGATCATGTGACGCTGCTTTCCACCAGAAATCTGGGCAATACCGAGACACTCTTTACGGCCAGACCACGCTTAAAGCAGTTTGAGATTGCCGGGATCTATGAAACCGCCCTGACAGACTTTGACGAAACTTATGTATTCACCGACATTCATACAGCGCGGCAACTGCTTGACTACACCTCTGATCAGGTATCACGTTTTGATGTGATGCTTCAGGATGTGACCGCTGCCCAATCCGTGGCATTGCATTTTGAGGAGTCATTAGGGGTGGGGGTTTTGGTCCGCAGCATTTTTGAAATTTACCGTGGACTCTTTGCATGGGTTGAACTCCAGGAGGCAATTATTCCGTTGGTCATCGGTGTCCTCATCCTTGTTGCGGCCTTTAATGTAATGGGAACGCTCTTAATGATTGTTCTGGAAAAAACCCGGGAGATTGGGATCCTTGCCAGTATGGGAGCATCCCGGCGTGATATTCGCCGCCTCTATCTGCATGTAGGTTTTTTCGTAGGAGGATTGGGAACGTTGATCGGACTGATTCTTGCCTGGGGGCTTGGGACCCTGCAAATGCATTACGGCATTATTGGTCTGCCTGCAGAGGCCTACTATATGGATACGGCACCGGTTGCAATGCATGTGGGGGATTTTGTGCTGGTTGCGGTGGTATCGCTATTACTCTGTCTGGGTGCTTCTTATTTCCCCGCACGCACTGCATCCCGAATCCTGCCGCTACAAGTGCTCCGCTTTCGTTAAGGGGAAGCAGTCAAACTGATATCTGATTGAATTGGCTGATCAGAAAGGGTATGTGCAATTCAGGCCAGAGTCTGAATCAATCCAAAAATACTGACCAGAGGATCACGTATAACTTCAAGTGCTTAGCGACCTCGCATCGTCTGAAATTTCGGGACAAACTCCTATTCGATTGGATAGAGGCCAAGTCTGCATACTTGATCCAGTATTCGCTATTCCGTCGATCTACGGGAGATATTGCGTGGATATCCGAAACTGTCTGAATGGTCAGGATCCTTCGGTACTGACCTTATTCTTAGCAGGTTTTTTCTTTGAGACGGATCCCCTCCGACCATCCGCTTTCTCAGTAGGTTCGGGCGATTTGCCCTGTCTGAGTCCGAAATCGGGGGTTTAAATATTTTCATTTTCGCGTGGAAAAATTTCAATCAGTGCGTTGCGTGAATCGGTTGGAATCACTGCTAAATCACCTAACGAGTCTGCTAAACCCTGTTCTGCCGTATTTGGTTCCCTGACGTTTTTGAACAATTCCTGAATCTCAGCCATATCAATAACGAAGGCATGGGAAGGATAGTCATTTACCAGTCTGGTTACGTCATTCGGTGAGATGTTTCGTTTTTTCTCATCCCGAATTAATCTCAGTCCGTAATTCCATGCGATGCTCATTGCTCGACCAGTTTCCCCCAGATGCAGTGGATCAATTTGTCCGTATATTGGCGTAAACAACCCACTTGTCAGATCTGTAGCAATTTTTGCGCAAGTTTGTGCTGTTAGTCCACTACGGATTTTCATGGTTAAGAAGAATTCCTCAAACGAATCAAATGCAAGCCTTTGCAGTTGGGTCAGTGCATCCAATCCCACCAAACCAGATTGTGTTTCTCCTAATTCATCTTTCTTGGACAACTGAACATCCAGAGGGCCTAATTCACCGTAGTTTGAAATAATCAATTCATGGGCACCAAGTGCAATTAGCGTTCCCGCACTCTTACAAAGTCCTGACACAAACAGTGTAAAGCGTTCGTGGTTAGCCTGCAGATGCCTCGCTATTACATAAGCGGCATGGGGGTCTCCTCCGAGAGTGGTCAATAACAAAAAAACATTCTTCCTCTTGATTCTACCATGGCACGCCCTAATCAACTTGAAAGCGTTTGGACGACTTACCGGTCCGTTAAATAAAATTACATCCGCATCTCGTTTCTCCGATATTTCGGTTGCCTGTACAACGTATTCAGGGGTGTTTTCCCCGTCTTTCTCTGGGGAATCCGGTGTATATCTTGGAGTTGAATTAGCAGGCATCAGTCATGAAGTTTTCAATAGTCTACTTACTCATTGTGAACTGAATGGTTCCGTGGGGGCGGATACAGTTACATCAAATTACTCGGTTGGTGCGTAATGTGAATTTTATCTGATGCCAGAGCAGTTAGTCTGTCTTCCAGAATCAAACTACTCACATCTTCACTTCCAAATGACATCCAAAAATAACATATACTTGAAAAATCCATCTTCGGTGCCAATAATTTCCAATTTTTGGTCAAGGACTCAGAATTCACGATATTAGCGGTTTCTGTGCTACCTTCATTCAATCATTTTGAAGAACTCAACGAGACAAAACCATCTATCATGCCTGTACCTGAATCCCCATTGGAGCACATCCTTGACACCTGGCGCAAAGAAGCCGCGGCCTCCGGCCACAATCAGGAACGCATCAAAGGAACCGCGTTTGAGAACCTGTGCATTGAATTTCTGACGTATGATCCGGTTCAGAAAGCGCAGTATGCGCCGCCCATGACCTATGCCGCGTGGGCATCCAGGCAGGGATTGTCGGAGCAGGACATCGGCGTAGATCTGGTGGCAAAGATCCGGGATACGGGAGGCTGGTGTGCGATCCAGTGCAAGTTCTTTGCAAAAGGGAAGACGCTGCGGAAGGAGGATCTGGACTCCTTTCTGGCGATGTCGGGCA